>JAJZGD010000138.1 GCA_021804985.1 Planctomycetota bacterium | reverse complement strand
AGATGATCGTCGGCGATCGCGCGCGCCAGCGCCTCGCCGAGCAGATCGTGATGGTCGTCCGCCCAGTGCGCCGCGTCCGCAATCTGTTCCGGATACGTGGAGGCAGCCAGGATCTGCGCCAGCAGCCCGCCGAAGGAGTGACCGATGATCACTGGCCTGGCGGACAGCGAGCCGGCGATCGCGGCGTAGTGGTCGGCGACCTGGCCGACCGACTTGCCCGCCAGCACCTTGGGATGGGCGTTGGCCTCCGCCACGGCTTTGTGAATTTCCTCTTCGGCGGCGCCGTCGAAAACCGGCGTAACCGCCTGGAAGCCAAGCACCGCTGCCGCCCATCCAAGGTGGGTTTCAAGAATCTGACCGACGTTCATACGCGACGGCACACCGAGCGGATTGAGCACAATGTCGATCGGCGTTCCATCATCGAGAAACGGCATATCCTCTTCCGGCACAATACGGGCAATGACGCCCTTGTTGCCGTGACGACCGGCCATCTTGTCACCGACGGAAAGCTGCCGCTTGGTGGCGAGATAAACCTTTACCATCTCCAGGACGCCGGTTTGCAGATCGTCGCCGTTTTTCATGCGGTCGCGCTTGCGTTCACGTTCGTCGCGCAGGTTTTGGATCGATGTTTTATAGCGGGCCCAGATCGCCTCGCCACCCTTGCGGGCCTCATCGTTCCCCTTGATCCACTTGGGCGAAAAGGCGTCGGCCTGCTCGCATATGATTTCGTCATCATCATTTTTTCCGACCTTTTGTTTGGTGGTCGGATCGATCATGACCTGTCCGGTGGCCGCATAGATTTCGTCGGTCATGGTGCGGAATAGCGCGGCGATGCGGCCGTTCATTTCGGCTTCATACTTTTTAATATCTTTCTGAAGCTGTTTTTTCTGCTCATCGCTGAGCTGTCCGCGGCGGGCAAAGTGCTGCGCGGCAATCACCACGCCTTCGGTGCCGGCGGGCACTTCGAGCGAATCATTCTTAACATCTTCGCCGGCGCGGCCGAAAATGGCGTGGAGAAGTTTTTCTTCCGGCGAAAGTTCAGTCTTGCTTTTGGGCGAAACTTTTCCGACGAGCAGATCCCCCGGCAGCACGTGCGTGCCGATGCGAACGATGCCGCGATCATCGAGGTTTTTCAGGGCTTTTTCGCTAACGTTCGGAATATCGCGCGTGAATTCCTCGCGACCCAACTTGGTTTCGCGCACTTCAACGTCGAATTCTTCAATATGGATGGATGTAAACGTGTCGTTGCGGATGAGCCGCTCATTGACCACGATGGCGTCTTCAAAGTTGTAGCCGTCGTAGGTCATGAACGCCACGAGCACATTGCGGCCGAGGGCGAGTTCGCCGTTGCGGCAGGCAGGCCCGTCGCCAATGATTTGCCCCTTTTTGACCTTTTCGCCCACCGCGACAATCGGCTTTTGGGTCAGGCAGGTTTTGTCATTCAGGCCGGCATTTTTTCGCAGTGGGTATTCATCGGAGGTGTCAATCACGATGCGGGTGCTGTCAACGTAGGTTACGGTGCCGGCGCGATCCGCGCGGATCACCATGCCGCTGTTAAGCGGAACATACTTCTCCAGGCCGGTTCCGACCACCGGCGGTTCGGTGATGAGCAGGGGCACCGCTTGGCGCTGCATGTTGGAGCCCATCAAGGCGCGGTTTGCATCATCGTGCTCGAGGAAGGGAATCAGGGCTGCGGATACCGCCACCAGCTGTTTGGGGGAAATATCGACATAATTCACATCAGCGCCGCGAACCTGTTGCAGGTCGCCGTTGAGGCGGGCGAGCGTGAGATCGGGTTTCACGTGATGGTTCTGCGGATTTACCACTTCGGGCGGCGCCAGGACGGCCTTCATCTCTTCATCGGCGCGCAGGTATTTGATGTGGCCGTTCACCTTGCCATTTTCCACGACGCGGTACGGCGTAATAAGGAAGCCATATTCATCCACGCTGGCATAGATCGAAAGGGAAGCGATCAGGCCGATGTTGGTACCTTCAGGGGTTTCAATCGGGCAGATGCGGCCGTAATGCGAAATGTGCACATCGCGCACTTCATAGCCGGCCCGCTTGCGGTTCAGGCCGCCGGGGCCAAGGGCGGAAAGGCGCCGTTCATGCGTGAGCTGCGCCAGCGGATTGGTTTGATCGACCACCTGCGAAAGCTCGCTGCGGCCAAAAAAGTATTCGATGGAGCTGCTGACACTTTTGGTGTTCACCAGTTCGACAATTTTGGTCACCTCTTCGGGCGCCTTGCTGGAAAGCCGGTCGCTGACGGTGCGACGGAGCTTAATAAAGCCCTTACGCAATTCTTCCTGGGCCAATTCATCGATGGTTCTCAGGCGGCGATTGCCCAAATGGTCGATATCGTCGATGTAACCATTGCCGGCGCGCAGATCAAGGATGTATTTCATCGACCCGACAATATCCTCGGAGCGAAGCGTCATGACATCTTCCGCGACGTTTTGCTCAAATTTGCGATTGATGCGGAAGCGCCCGACGCGGCCGAGGCGGTAGCGGTTGGTATCAAAAAAGCGTTCGGCGAAAAGCGACCGTGCCTTTTCGTCGTTGGGGGGATTGCCGGGACGCAGGCGAAGATAAATTTTCTTCAGCGCGTCCTTGTGGTTGATGGAATCATCTTTGGCGAGTGTGTTGAGAATCAGCGGATCGGTGACTTTTTCAATCACTTCAATTTTTTTGAGGTCGCCGGATTGAATTTTGACAATCTTCTCACCGATCTGGGCACCGGACTTAAGAATCTCTTCACCGGTTTCAGGATCGACGATGGCGCCCACCGAGTAATAATCGGCCTTGAGCTGCCCGACGGGGATCTGCCGGGTTTCATAAAATGCACGAATGATGGCTTCGTTTTCCGAATATTTTTCATCCAGAGCACGGAGGAAACTTGTCGCCGGAATTTTGCAGGCTTTGTCGATGCGTACTTCCAGGGTCTCTTTCTTGGTGACAACGATTTCGATCCAGCTTCCGCGCTCCGGGATCACGCGGCAGGCGTGCAGCGGGCGGTCGGTTTCGCCGGTGGCCACCACAAAATCAACGCCCGGCGAACGATGCAGCTGCGAAACAATGACGCGTTCAGCGCCATTGATAATGAACTCACCGCCGCCGGTCATAATCGGTACATCGCCAAGATAGATGCTCTCATCCTGAACATCCGGCTTGTCGCGCCGCACGAGGCGCACGCGAATACGGAACTGCATGCCATAGGTCAGGCGGAGGGCCCGACATTCATCCATGGAATACCGAGGGCGTCCAAGCTCGTAGCTGACGTACTCAAGTTTCATGGATTGGTCATTGGATTCAATGGGGAACACTTCGCGAAGAAGCGCCTCAAGACCCTCGTTCTTGCGGGCGTCCGGCTCCACATCCATCTGCAGGAACCGCTTGTAGGCCGCCGTCTGAACCTCGATGAGATTCGGAATGGGAGCCGCGTCACCGCGTTTCGAATAATTACGCACCTGCGTGATACGCATCAGTCACCTCAGCCACGTGTAAAAAGATTGCAGCATCACCCAGGGGTGATGAAAAACAGAATTTCCGTCGGTTGTGGGGGAAACAAACTAGAACACTGGTACACAACGCTTCCGGCCCGGTTATCCATAGACCCGATATCCTAGGCCTTCTGCGAGGGAAACGCAAGTGCTTTCAAAACTCGATTGACATACCGCCGCCCGCAGGTGTATATTGCCGGGCTACATTTTGCCAAACCACGGGCAAATGTGGATCGCCAAAAGGCGGTTGCCGCCACGAAACGGCGGCGTGGACTTCCGGATCGGCCGGCCTGAAAGCCGCCGGTTTTGGTTGCCCCACCGTGGGAGCCTCGGAGCCTGTCCGAGTGATGGCCGGAATTGCGATGGGTCTGAAATGCCCCCTGCACCCGGCGATTACTCGGATGGGCTCCAGGAGCCTGTCCGAGTAATGGCCGGAATTGCGATGGGTCTGAAATGCCCCCTGCACCCGGCGATTACTTCGACAGGCTCCCAGCTCGCCGGATAGCCGGCAGCGAGATGCTTGTCGATGCCAGGTGCCATTGCGGCTGATCAACAGCCGGTGGCGGCCAGTCGATAAAGCGGGCGAAACGCCTGAGGGTTTCATTTCGGCCATCCGCGAAGCGGGCCGAAAAATGGCGGAAAGATCGGCAACGACCGGGTTTCTGCCTTGAATCAATCATGCCTCCGCCCCGCCAAGCTCTCCCTGCCATGCTGACCGAATCGGATGACCGCGACTATCGCGGCCGAAAGCGATCGGGTGTATTTGGGTAACCGGTTGGCCGGGCGCCAATGGCAGCGCGTGCCGGGCGCCAATGGCAGCGCGTGGATGAGTTTTTTTGAGCAGTGCAGGAGTGTCCGTATTATGGCCGAAAAAGTGCGTGGAAAACGATACAGCGCCGCCGCCAAGTTGGTTCCCAATGGGCCCTTGACGGTTGAAAAGGCGGTGCCGATCCTTAAACAATTTAAGGCCGCCAAATTTGACGAATCGGTCAATCTTGTGATGCATCTCGGTATCGATGCCAAGCAGGCGGATCAGGCGGTACGCGGTTCGGTAAGCCTGCCCAAGGGCATCGGCAAAACCAAAAAGGTGATCGCGTTTGTGCAGGGTACCAATGTTGATGCCGCTAAGGCCGCCGGCGCGGTGGAAGCCGGGGGCGAGGAGCTGATCAAAAAGGTATCGGAAGGGTGGCTGGATTTTGATGTGGCCGTTGCCACGCCCGATATGATGCCCAAAATAACCAAACTTGGAAAAATTCTCGGCCCGCAGGGCAAGATGCCCAGCCCCAAGGCCGGCACCGTATCGCCCGATGTCGCGACCGCGGTGCGGGAATATGCCGCCGGTAAGATTGAATTCCGGAATGATGCCGGAGGCAATATTCACGCTGCCATCGGCAAACTTAGCTTTCCGGAAGGTGATCTGGTGGCCAATATTCACGCCTTTGTGGAAAACGTTCGGAAGCTTAAACCCGCTACTGCCAAGGGCTTGTACATTAAAAAGGTTACGGTACACAGCACCATGAGCCCCGGTCTGCAAATTGATGTCAGCCATCTCGATCCGGTTGAGGCGAACTGATAAGCCGGGGCACTTTGGTGGCACGCAAGTTGGTGGTACCCATGATTTTTTTCGAGGATGCACATGAGTAAGCGAATTAAAAACCTGGTAACCAAGGAATTGGAAAAGCGGCTCCACGGAACCGATAGCCTGGTGGTGGTCGATTATTCCGGCATCAGCGCCAATGATGCCAATAAGCTACGCGGCACCCTTCGCGAGAAGAAAGTTCGGCTCACCGTGATTCCCAACAGCCAGGGCCGACGGGCGCTCAAAACGGTGGGCATCAACACCGGCGAAAAGCTGCTCATCGGTACCAACGCGTTGGTTTATGGTGGCGAATCCATCGTGGACTTGGTCAAAGAGCTTATCAAAAGCAAAAAAGATATTCAGAAGCTGACCATCAAAGGATCCGTCGTTGAGGGGCAACTGCTGGATGCTTCTGCCACGGAGGCGCTGGCAAAAATGCCCAACAAACGCGAGCTGCAAGGCATTATTTCGGCCCAGGCGATGTCGCCGGGAAGAAAACTCGCGGGCCAGTTGGTTGGCCCCGGCCGCAATGTCGCCGGTTTGATCAAGGCCATAATCGAAAAGCACGAAAAGGAAACCCCGGCCGCCGCATGATGGCGCGGCATGAAACGTAAGCGTTTTGTTTTGAACGACCGGAGCCTGCCTTGAGCAGTTAAAACGGGGCGCGTTGCCCTGGCTGCGGTTGTCAAACAGAGATAGGAAAGGTGTTTTACCATGGCAGAATTTGCTGCTGAAATCACGGAAATGGGCGATAAGATTGTCGCGCTCTCTTTGCTGCAGGCTCGGCAGCTCAGCGAGTATCTGAAGGAAAAGTATGGCATTGAGGCAGCCGCTGGCGGCGCCGTCATGATGGCCGCTCCCGCTGGCGCACCGGCCGCCGAAGCCAAAGTCGAAGAGCAGACCACGTTTGATGTATTGCTTAAGGCCGCCGGCGAAAAGAGCATTCAGGTCATCAAGGTGGTTCGGGCCGCGACCAATCTGGGCCTCAAGGAAGCCAAGGATCTGGTTACCGCTGCACCCAAGGTGATCAAGGCGGGTGTGGAAAAGGCAGAGGCTGAAAAGCTTAAGAAAGAGCTCGAAGCCGAAGGCGCCACGGTCGAACTCAAGTAAAAATCAGTCGGATCCACATGACGGATCCGGCGGTAATCTCAACATGGGGACGGGGCCATTGGCTCCGTCCCTTTTTTTTCGCATCAGCGGCGGCCTGGCGGGTAGGTTGGGGCGCCCGGCCGCGCGGGCTGCCCGCACGGCTGCGCTCACCGCGCGGGGCCTGGCGATTGCGCCTATCCCCCCGCCCCACCAACCGACACGGCCCGCGACGGCGAATTTTTCATTGGATGGCCGGCAGGATCGGTCGCAGCGGCGCCTGGACGGTGCAGATCAAAGCCGAACCAGTGCCCGCGAAGGTGGGTGCCCACGCGACGCACCACACCATTGTGAATCTGGATCAGCACCGGCAAAAATGGGGGCAGCCAGCGCCGGGATGATTTCATTTTTAATCGAACCATAGCGGCCGTGCTGACCGTCGGGGGAAGCGGACCGAACGGTGGCAGCTGCACCAACGCGACATGCGGCACAACCGCGGCCAAGGCACGGCGAGCGCGGGCTTGCAGGTGCCGATGAATCTGGCGAATTTCCGCCTGGCAATCGGGGCAATCATGAAAATAAACCACCACCAGCCACGTGCCCTTGGCCAGAAGATGGCTGGATCGGATAAAGCGCAACAGCGGCAGCCGCTTGCCATACCAATTCGGGGGATTCATCGTGATCGGCCCATGGCCGCCGGTAAGTTGTCCACTGGGGTACAGTTGGCCGGGACGATAAAACCAAGTGAGCGCAGCGGCACACAAGAGCACGGCGACCAGCGTGAGCAAAAAGATCGGCACGCGGCGGCGGCCGGATGAAGCCGCTGATGGAAAGTGCCTCAGCGAAATCGCGATCGAAATAAAAATGGCGACATCCAAGGCGAAGGTAATCCATGGGTTTACCTTGACGCTGCCAAAGCACCCACAGGAGTGCCGCCCTTCGAGCGCGCGGTGCAGTGTGACGGCCATGAAAATCAGAAAAACGCCGGCGGTGAGCCAGAGAATGGCGCGGCGCGCCACGCCCGAAATCAGGGCTGTGGCCAAAACGAGCTCGAAAATAATTTCCGCGACATACGCCTGCGGGTACGCCTGAACCGCCCCCTGAAGATAGTCGCTGAGTTTTAAGGCCGCCGCAATGAAAAGCAGCAACGCGACGGCGGCGGCGAGTGGGGCGCTACTTGGAGCGGCAAGACGTTGACGCATGGTTGGATCTGTTTCAGTCAAGGTAATCTATCCTGCTGCATGGGCATAAACCTGGCGCAGCGCCGAGCCCGCCGGAAACTGAAAAATATCCCGCAGATAGCCATCGAAGTGCAGATCATGATCAAGCACCAATCGAAGATGGCAGATCAGCAATTGGGCCGCCTGCAAAAGGGCGCCGGCATCGGGCTGGGCACCTGGTGCGTGCGGCGTTAACTGATCCGGCGGCGCTAACCGTTGCAACGCTGCGAGCACACGTCGGTCCGCTCTCGCTAAACGGCCAGAGACGCCGCAGCGATCACAAAAAAGCCCGGCTGCACCGCGAAGCAGGTTGCCGTGATCACCCAAAGGTTTGCGGCAGTGTGTGCAGAGCGAAAAGTCTAAGGCGTATCCCGCGGCTGCTAAAAGATGCTTCAGATAGGAGACAACGATGCGCATGGACGCGGATTGCGAGAGTTCGTCCAGCGCTTTGCCAAGCTGATGAAAAACATCTTTTGACGCATCCTCGGCGGCCCAGGCGGCGAGTGTGACTTCCGCGAGTAATTCGCCTGCGAGAATTTTTTCCAGATTGCGCCGCAATTCGGGGCGATGGTTGGTGACATCCCACGCCGTAAGGGTGGCCAATTGGCCAGGATGTCGCGAGGGGATAAATACCACCTGGCCGGCAGATAAAATATCGAGGGGTGCCATAAGCGGGGCGGAAGTTTTTTTGGGGATGCGACGAATCCCTTTGGCGATCATCGAAACAATTCCATGGTCGGGCGTAAAAAGGGAAACAATCTGGCTGGTCTCGGAAAACTCGATCACGCGGAGACAGATGGCATCGCAACAAAACCTATCGACCATGGAAATGATTTTAACATGAAGCATGGGGCATCGCTGCGAAAATGTGGTGGGCGCGTTTGAAACGCAGTTTTAAATCGGAAGGTGCTTTTGCATCATTCCGAGCGGGTGAACCGCTCGGGCCGCAGTGCGCATGACGCCGCGCGGGGACGCGGAAAGCATTACCGCAGGCGGCTCGCCTGCTGGTCGGCGCCGTTAAGCCGGCCACCCTGGTGGACGCGCTTCGTTGTCCTCGTCGTCGTCGTCTCTGCGTCTCCCCTTCTCTGCGTGAGATATTAAATAATTACATCATGCCGCGGCATGATTCGTTAAAACAACTGAAACGACGGTTGTCTCACGCAGAGGCGCAGAGGCACAGAGGCTGCCTGCGGGCAGCACGCCGACCCGCGGGCACGAGGAGCCTGTCCGAGTAATGGCCGGGATTGGGATGGGCCTGAAATGTGCCGAATGCGCGGCGGAGGATCGAGCCGACTCTGAATAACGAGTCAGCGAGATCCGACAACA
>JAJZGD010000137.1 GCA_021804985.1 Planctomycetota bacterium | reverse complement strand
TGTCGGATCTCGATGACTCGTTATTCAGAGTCGGCTCGATCCTCCGCCGCGCATTCGGCACATTTCAGACCCATCCCAATCCCGGCCATTACTCGGACAGGCTCCTAACCTGACAACAGCCGAATCTGTCATGATATCGCGCGCCACGCCGGTTATCCAAATGGCAGGCAGCAATTGTGGCGGCTGGCGGCCGCCCGTCGCCACGATCCGGCGGGGCAATTTTTCCAGGCGGGCATAGCCAAATGACGCCAACCGCCTGCGACGGTGCGGGTGCTGCCAACGCGATAAATCCCTTTGGCGCGCGGGGTCTGGCGGCAACATCGGCAACCGGGCCGGCCCGTCCCCGCCAACTCGCGAATTTGTTGCGTCGGGGGTCGATTCTTGAGCTAAACTTGCAACATAACGTGTTTTGGGGCGTTTAAACCCTGACGTGAAAATGTAAGGAGCCTGTGATGCCCCACCGCCTATATCGGTATGGTTTTACCCTGGTTGAACTGCTGGTGGTCATCAGCATCATTGCTTTGCTGATTGGGCTGCTATTGCCGGCTTTGAAGGATGCCCGGACGACTGCGGAACGCACGGCCTGTGCGGCGCAGCTTCGCGGCATCGGCGTCGGTTTTGAGGGGTACCTTCAGGAAGACAGCAATGAAATCATGCCGGCAGCCGCCATGATGCCGACCATCAATTCAGAAGTGGCCACGCCGAACGGGATCGTAGCACCCGCTCCCACCATTCAGTCGGTGCTGATCAATTATGTCAGCAATCCTGCGGCATGGGATTGCCCGGCGGATGATCAGGGCTTTGTGAACGCCCTGACGGGCCAAAGCTATTCGTCTTATTTTGCCGCTGAGGGGACCAGCTACCAGTACAATATGGGGCTATCTGGCGAGCGCATTGAGAATTGGAAAATCGGGCCGCCGCAAAATCCGGTTCTGCTTTATCCGATTCTTCACGCGTCCGGCACTTGGGTGCTGGCAGATTTTTCAACGTTCCATGGGCCGCGCGGCAACCCGGATAGCGCCAACATTCTGTTTGCCGATTGGCACGTCGGCAATGTGACGGATATTTCGGCAAGCAGTGGCTCGCCGACGTGGCATTAGGGATTAGGAGCCTAGGCTCCCAGGTGCATCGCGGTGCCTTGTTGTGCAATGGATTTGACCGAATCTCGAAACTTATGAAGGGGATAAGCTCATGGAAAAGCGAAAACGTCGGGGCCTGGTAATGCTTTCGGTGCTTATAGCGATGGTGGCGGCGGTGTACGGATGGCGCTTTGTCGGCCGCGCCAATGCCGGCAACGGCGGTGCGGAAAACGCGGTCGTAGCCAAATTGGTGGCGGCGGATCAGGGTAAAACCCCGCAATTTCCGTTTTTTCATCCGCCAGCCGGGGGCTTTCGGCACATGAATTGGCGCAAAATGACGGCGGCCCAGCGGCGGGCGATGCATGAAAAGATGCGGGCACGGTTTGAGGCTTTTTTGCTTGAGTTTGCCCATGCCTCACCTGCGGTACAGCATCAGATTGTGATGCAGGCGAAAGCCCGCTTTGCCCGCATGCGGAAAATGCGGGCTCGCTGGGCGCACAACCGCGCTAAAAATGCTGGCGCTCCGGGTGGCGCCGGTGGACCCGGTGGGCGTGGTGGCCCGCATGGGCACTGGAAGCCGGGCGGTTTGGCCGCCAATGCACCCAACTTCATCGCGCACTCGCTGGTGGGCGGAAATCCGCAGTTTCATGCGGCCGCAACCGCGTTTTTTATGGCACTGCATAACCAGTAAGAGGCGCCTGAGGATATTGGCCGCGGTCGCAGTGATCCCGGCGGTCTGTGCCACGCGGCGGCCCAGCCGTGTTGGCGGCGGCATCCGCAGTGCCGTCGATGAGAGCCCGTCGGTGGGCGCGTCCGCATTGGCGAATCGCGGACGGGCATATTATGGCTGGGCGTGGTGGCGGTGATTGGGGAATGGGAAGTTGGGGCCGGAGTGGCGGGGACGGGCGTTGTGGGTGAAATCTTGACTTTTGGGCGTCTTTTTCGTAGCCTTTCTGATCTAAGGACGCGTCCAATTAACTTTCTTGGATGTGCATGGCGGGCTTGTGTCCGGGAGTATGTTCTCCACCTTTATGGAAAGTTGCATCGCAGCCAAGGCGGTAAATCGCGGCCTTCGGCCTTTATTTGTGCGGAGTTTCGTCATGCTTCCAGTCGCCCGAACAAGCAAATCTCGCAAGGGTATGCGTCGAGCCCATCATGCTTTGGTCCCGGTTGGCTATCAGAGCTGCCCGCAGTGTGGTCAGGAGCGTCTGCCCCACCGCATGTGCAGCAATTGTGGGTACGTGAACGCGAGCCTTGGCCTGGTCATTAATAAAAAGGCCAAGAAGAAATCCGCATGATGCACCGGCGTTTTGGCCCGTCTTCAAAACAGCAACCTATCATTTGAAGGGAATCGATGCGCATCGCAATCGATGCCATGGGTGGAGATAAAGCCCCTGACCAGATCATCGATGGGGCGCTGGCATCTCTTCCTTTATTAGGCAGTGAAGATCAGCTTCTGCTCGTAGGCGTGGAAGAGGTCATTCGCGAGAAGATCGGCCTGAACGCCGATCCGCGGATTTCCATCGTGCATGCCTCGCAGGTTATTTCGATGAATGAATCTCCGGTGGAAGCGGTTCGGCAGAAGCGCGACAGCTCGATCGTCAAAATGGTTAAACTTGCGGCTGATGGGCACGCTGATGCCGTTATATCCGCCGGAAACACCGGAGCCTTAACCGCAGCGGGGGTGCTGTTCATCAAGCCGCTTGCCGGTGTGGAGCGGCCGGGGATCGCCGTTACCATTCCCACCACGCATGGGTATTGCCTGCTTTGTGATGCCGGTTCCAACATTCTTGCCAAGCCGGCGCACCTTCATCAGTATGCGCACCTTGGCTCGATATATGCCGAGGTGCTTTTTGAAAAGCCCCAAGCGAGAGTGGGTCTGCTGAACATTGGCACTGAAGACGAAAAAGGCACGCCGCTGGTAAAGGAAACCAAGGCGCTGCTGGCGGCGGATAAATCGATTGATTTCATCGGTTACATCGAAGGGCGCGATATTTTTTCAGATGTTTGCGATGTGGTTATAACCGACGGATTCACCGGCAACACGGTGCTGAAAGTGGTGGAGGGGCTTTCGATGTCGCTCATCGGACAGTTTAAAGCCGCCGCGAAAGCACATTCGCCGGAAGCCCTTGCGGCGCTGGGTCCGGTGCTAAAATCGGTGGTGGCGCGTTTTGACCACGAGGAGTACGGCGGTGCGCTGTTGCTCGGATTGTCGCGTGTATTTTTGAAGGTGCATGGTTCCGGTGGTTCCCGTGCCGTCCGTAATGCCGTCCGCACCGCGAGGCAGGCGCTAACCCTGGGCGTAAATGAGCGCATTGTCGAGCGACTTTCCCCCGCCGCCCGGTGACCATCATTCTGAAAGCCATTGGCATGCCTGACCCGCAGCCGTTATCCTCCCAAACTGCAAATTGGCGGCCGGCAAAGTTGAAGGAGCTGTTCCCATCATGACCCCCTATGGTGCTTCTATCGCCGGTACGGGAAGCTGCGTTCCCGAGCGTCGGCTGACCAACGCGGATCTCGAAAAACTTGTGGATACGACGGACGAGTGGATCGTCCAGCGTACGGGCATTAGAGAGCGGCGGATCGCCGCGCCCGGCGAATCGAGCTCGACCTTGGCGATCGTCGCGGCGCAACGGGCGCTGGAGAGCGCGAAGGTCAAGGCCGCTGATATTGACATGATCATCGTCGCCACCGTTACCCCGGATATGCCTACGCCGTCGAACGCCTGCCTTTTGCAGCATGCGCTGGGGTGTCGCCGCGGAATTGCCGCCATGGACTTGAACGCGGCCTGCTCGGGGTTCGTTTACGCCTTGGTGACGGGCTCTGCATTCATCAAAACTGGAACCGCCAGGACGGTGCTGGTGGTGGGCGCCGAAACCCTTTCACGCATTACCGATTACACCGACCGCTCGACGTGTATTCTTTTTGGAGATGGAGCGGGGGCTGCGATCCTTACGCGGTCTGCGGATACGGGTATCGGAGTTCAACATTTTGAATTGGGATCGGATGGCTCCGGGGCGATGCTGCTGCATGTACCCGCCGGCGGATCGCGCGCACCGGCCACCGCCGATACGGTAGGCGGAAAGATGCACACCCTGCGCATGAGCGGCCGCGAGGTATTTAAATTTGCCGTAGCGCAGATGTCAGAAAGTATTCAGCGGGCAATGAACGCCTGCAATCTTACGCCTGATCAAATTAAACTGGTTATTCCGCATCAATCCAATGCCCGTATCATCGACAGTGCCACGGCTAAAATTGGGCTTACTTCGGATCGCACATTTATTAACATTGATAAATATGGAAATACATCCGCAGCCTCGGTCGCCATTGCGCTGGATGAGGCGATCCGGGCGGGGCGGTGTGGCCGGGGTGACTGGATTGTGATCATCGGCATCGGGGGCGGTCTGACGTGGGCCACCGCCACGGTTAAGCTGTAGGAGCCTGTCCGAGCCTGTCCGAGTAATGGCCGGGGCGGCGTGCTTTTTGCCCCAGCTGCGGTGCCGCTGCTCGGCTGCCGGGATTTACCAGATGGCCGCCTTGGCACTTTCGGGAGAAAACAGTTTGGATAATCTCGCGGTTTTATGTCCGGGGCAGGGTGCGCAATCCGTGGGGATGGGGGCCGATTTTTACGAGGCGTATCCCGTCGCTGCGGGGGTGTACGATGCCGCGGACGAAATTCTAAAATTTAAGATCTCGCAAATTTGCTTCAAGGGGCCGGAGGAAACGCTGCAGGCCACGGATAATGCACAAGCGGCGATTTTCGTAACCAGCGTCGCGATCTATCGGGTGCTCGAGTCGTTGGGCAAACTGCCTGCGGCGCCGGCGGCCTACGCCGGGCTTTCGCTGGGTGAATATACGGCGCTGCATCTCGCAGGGGCCATATCGTTTGAAGATGCGCTGCGCGTGGTCCGCGCCCGTGGCGTGCTGATGCAGCAGGCCGCGGTTGAAAACCCAAGCACCATGCTGGCGTTGATCGGCGCCGATGAGGCGGCCGCCCATCAAATTTGTGCCGAGGCCAAGGCTTTCGGTGTCATTGTTCCAGCGAATTTCAACGCGCCGGGGCAGATTGTGCTTTCGGGGCAAATGGAGGCCTGCACGCAGGCGGCCGCCATCGCTGCGGAGAGGGGCTTTCGCAGTGTGCCGCTGAATGTGGCCGGGGCATTTCATTCTCCGCTGATGCAAAAGGCGGCCGACGCGATGGCCGTCGTGCTGGAACCGGTTACCTTTGGCCCTGCGGCGGCGCCGGTGATCAGCAACGTGACGGCAGAAGCGCATGGCAGCACCGGCATGGAAATCAAACTGCTGCTGGTGAATCAGATTGTGGCATCGGTGCGGTGGCAGCAAAGCATCGAAGCACTGGAGAAATCCGGCATTACCCGTTTTGTGGAGATTGGGCCGGGACGCACGCTGGCGGGGCTCATGCGAAAGATCAACCGGAAGGCGAACCTGGCCAATGTTTCGACGGTCGCTGATGTGGCTGGTTTGCCGGCATAAATTCTCCGCTTTTGAAGGAATAAAAAATGTCTGAAACGCAATCCCGGCGGGTGGCTTTTGTAACCGGTGGATCACGCGGCATCGGCGAGGCGATCGTTCATAGTCTGGCCGCCAATTCCATGCATGTGGTGGCGGTGGCGCGAAATTCTGAGAAGCTCGCGGCACTGGTAGCCGGCATGACGGCCGCCGGACTCTCGGTGGAGGCGTTGTCGGTCGATGTGGCCGATGGGGCGGCGTTGGCGGCTGCGATCGAGCAGACGATTGAAAAGCTCGGGCGCCTTGATGTACTGGTGAATAATGCCGGCATTACCCGTGACGGGCTGTTCATGCGGATGGAAGACCGTGATTTTGATGATGTGATCAATACGAATCTGCGTGCTGCATTTGTGGCGTGCCGGGCGGCCGCCCGCGCCATGATCCGGGCGAAATGGGGGCGGATCATCAACATCGCATCGGTATCCGGCATCATTGGTAATGCGGGGCAGGTTAATTATTCCGCATCCAAGGCGGGGCTGATCGGTATGACCAAATCGATTGCCCGCGAGCTCGCCGGAAAACAGGTCACCGCCAATTGCGTCGCCCCCGGCTTTACCACGACCGACATGACCGACGTACTGCCGCCGCAGATCAAGGATAAGGTGCTGGAAATCATCCCACTGCGGCGCTTCGGCACACCGGTGGAGGTGGCACAGGTGGTTGCATTTCTCGCCGGTGATACGGCCGGGTACATCACGGGGCAGGTGATTGCCGTTGATGGAGGAATGTCTATGTAATGGTTAGCGGCAAAGCCGGCTGCGGTGTGGCAAGCGTCATCGGGTCGGCCAAGCATGATTTGGGTTGAGTGTTGATAAATTTGATAACTCAGGCTAGTTTATCCGTCTCGGCGGACTTATAGGTGCTCGCCAGAGTTCCAGCGAATGCCAGAGTTTTTATTGGAGGCCGTTTCGTATGGCTGATATGGACGAAATTGAACAAAAGGTGATCGACATTGTGGCGGAGCAAATGGGGGTCGACAAGGCTGAAATCACGCGCGAAACCAACTTCGTAAACGACCTCAATGCAGACAGCCTCGATACCGTGGAGCTCGTCATGGAATTCGAGGACGAATTCGAAATGTCCATCCCGGATGAAGAAGCTGAAAAGATTCAGACGGTCGGCCAGGCGATCGACTACATCAAGGTGATTGCCGCCAAGCATAAGCCGGAAGCATAAGCCCCATTTGATCGGTTATTGCCGTCACCGTTACATGCCGCGGGCCCGCCCCATACCTTCATGAGCGCGGGCTCGTTTTTTCGCTGGAGATTTTGCCCGCTTTATGATCAAGCGCCGCGTCGTTATTACCGGTTTAGGCGTAGTGACCCCCTTGGGCGATGTTCTGGATGGCTTCTGGAATCGGCTTATTGAGGGGCATTGCGGAATTCGCAAGCTTACCCGCTTTGATGTCAGCGCCTATCCGGTGCGTATCGGGGGCGAAATAACTTCGGAAGATTTTCATCCCGATCAAATCATCGGACATAAAGAAACCAAACGCCTCGACCGCTTCGCACTTTACGGTATGGCCGCGGGCATTCGCAGCGTGATGGATTCCGGCATCGATTTTTCCACCGTGGATCGGGATCGCTGCGGCGTGATTGTGGGCTCGGGAATCGGCGGGATCGAAGAGATGGAGCAGCAGTATGACAAAATGCTCGCCAAGGGGGTGGGGCGCGTGTCGCCTTTCACCGTACCGCGACTTATGGTCAATGCGGCCGCTGGAAATCTTTCCATCCAATATGGCCTGAGCGGCCCGGTATCTGCCACGGCAACGGCGTGCGCCACTTCCGGTAATGCCGTTGCCGATGCGTTTCACTCGATTGCGTATGGCGAGGCGGATGTGATGCTCGCCGGTGGGGCGGAGGCGGCCATGACCAAACTTGGTTTGGCCGCATTTTGCGCGTTGCGGGCGTTGTCGACGCGCAACGATACACCTGAAACCGCATCGCGGCCATTTTCAAAAGAGCGCGACGGATTTGTTTTATCCGAGGGTGCCGGTGTGGTGCTTCTGGAAGAATATGAACTGGCAAAAAAGCGCGGCGCCCGGATTTATGCGGAAATTCTGGCTTGCGGGGCCACCGGGGATGCCTGCCATATCACCGCACCGGATGAAAACGGCGCCGGGGCGGCGAAAGCGATGATTAAGGCGATGCGAGAAGCGGGCATTAATCCCGAACAGATGGGATATATCAATGCCCACGGCACAAGCACGGTATTGGGCGACCTCGCCGAAACGCGCGCCGTCCACAAGGTGTTTGGCGCGGCGGCGGGGAAAATTCCCGTCAGTTCTACCAAAGGTGCCTTGGGACACAGCCTCGGGGCATCGGGCGGAATTGAGCTGGCCATCACCTGCCTTGCGATGGATCGCAGCGTTCTGCCCCCAACCATCAATTACGATGAACCGGATCCTCTTTGTGATCTCGATTACGTACCCAATCATGCCCGGCCGGCCTCCGTACGCTACGCCATGAGCAACAGTTTCGGCTTTGGCGGTCATAACACGTCGATACTCATCGGCAAAGTGTAAAAAGAAGCCTCTGGCTCGCCGCGCGCGGCAGGTCCCCCGCGCCCAATCATGTTAAGCCAGCCAGCCTGCTTTACCGCGCCCCGTCGGCTGGCTGTTTATCCGCCAGAAATGAATACAAAAATTATTTCTCAGGAATCACGCCTCCGGCATGATGAAATTTGCTTTTATCTCACGCAGAGCAGGGGAGACGCAGAGACGACGGCCCGCGGCACCCCCGCGTCATTTAGCCGGCGGCATGGTGCCGCCGTGTGGTTCAGCGTGCATCGCTAAGCCGGCCAGCGCCCGCGTGCGACGTGCCAAACTTCGCCGGCCAGCCTGCTGGCCGCGCACCGGCGTTTCGCCCGCGGGCAGCCTCTGTGCCTCTGCGCCTCTGCGTGAGAAATCGGTCGTTCCGGGTGCGCGGGAGAGCATTTTTGCCAAAGGCAAAAATATGGCATCATGCCTCCGGCATGATGTCATTAATTAATCCGGAGTTTATCCCGGCGGTTTTGATTTTCGGAAGATAAAACCCTTGATGGCATTGCATTTGGTGTACGGACGGGGTGGCTTTTCGGCGGCAAGTTGTTCTCATGTAATGACTTATGACTC
>JAJZGD010000136.1 GCA_021804985.1 Planctomycetota bacterium | reverse complement strand
TCAAGGCAAGCATTCGGAACAAACAAAGGTTGGCCGGCTGGGACCTCGACTACCTGCTACGCCTTATTTCCACCTGATCCGAGTATGCGATTGCCCTGCGATTGGAGCCGATCGGACAAGAGTCCGCGGCCGGTGGCATAAAGGTACAGATTGGTCGCCAGATTCCAGGCGTTTTTGTTGCCATACGCTCGCTGCTGCCACGCGCGGCCATAATCCGCGGGGCTGACAATCCAAAAATAGCGAATGCCATTGGAGATACCGATCCAGCCGGGCGTACCGGCGGCATGGTTCCAAGGCTGCATGTTGTATAGGATGTTTTTTGCTGTGAGTTTATGAGCCGGGTACTGGTGACGGCAAACAGCCTCGCCAAGTGCCACCATGGCCTTGCGAAACGGGACGGAATAATCATTGCAGTTGCAGAATACCATTCCGCCCGCCTGAACATAATGACGGATATTGGCTATTTCTGCCGCATTGAAGTGGGGCGGCTTGGACCCGGTAATCAGCAGAATCGGCGAATCGAGCCAGGTGGTGTAAGATTTTTGCAGCTCGACCACCTGCCAATTCAACGGCGCATCAAATGATCGAACCATCCAGGATGTAAGATTGGCCGCATCACGCGGTCGCGCATTCCAGGCGCCGTAATATTTCGGGGTGTATTGCAATTTATTAAACACCACCGGATTTAAGCCGCGGTCAAGGATTAGCAGGGCGTAAGCGGTGCCAATGATGGGCTCGGGATACTGATGGCTGCCATAGTGGCGCGGGGCATTCCATCGCAAGGCCCTGAACTTCGGCCACCAACTGCCATTGGGGTTTTGTCTTTTGACCAGATCGGCGGCAAATGTCTCATACCAATTAACGCTGCCAAAATATTGCAGGCCGGTTGCCAGACCCACACGTTCGTCGGCATACATTTCATACAAATCGATCGCGTGGGGGTTGATATGGGTGTCGATCCATCGCAGACCGCGAACCACGCTTTGATCACGCTGTTCAGCGGATGGAACGTGCGCGCGCAGATATTCATCGGCAATGAGCAAACTTGCGACGCCGGCCGGCGTCATGGTTTGCGGCCGCTCGGGTCGCCCGCGCGGTCGGCCCTTAAATCCCCAATAACCCCATGTTCCATTGAGGTATTGCGTTTTATGCCAATGGCGAGCTGCGGTGGCCCAATAATTTCCCGGCACCACCACACCTGCATGCGCCGCTGCCCATTGGCCAAGAATGCCGTATTGCGTGTTGGAATTATCCCACTTGCCCGGCGCATTCCAATGGGGTGGATGCCCCCCACGATGCCAATAATAGGTGTAACCGCCATCCCGGTGCATGGCGTCAAATAAATAGCGGCTGTCCCAACGCAGGGCATTGAAATAGAGCGGCTTGCGATAATTCGGCAGGAGTGCCAAGGCATTGGCTTGAAACGAGGCGGCGTAGGTGGACTGCGTCCGCATGTGGGCCACGTATGCGATGGCCCGCGCCATGGCGGGTTTAAAAATTGACAGCTCGCGCAGGTGGAGGCTCTCCTGCACATCCACCAGCGCCTCGGTTACCAGTGCGGTTCTGCCACCGAGGGTGAAATGTTGATCCATCAGCCCATGCGCTTCCCAAAGATATCCGGGCTTTTCATGGCGCAGCAGGTAGGTAACGCCACGTTTGATCGCGGCGATGACGCGGCGGCTCGAAACGGCACCGGCGCACGGCGCGGCCGCTACCCAGGCGGTAATAGCCCACATGAAAATCTGTCGCGTTTTCATCGGTGGTCCCTGATTTAAACTTTCCCATGCGGCCATATGGCCATACGGGCTAATGCGCGATAGGAAATCCCGCTGCGGGAGCGGCCGCTATTCTTCGCCGAAGCGACTTTTAACCAATATCTCAAGCGCGTCGAGGGCCTTTTGTGCGTCCTCTCCGTCCGCCTCAACCCGCAGTCCTGTGCCTTCAGTGGCGGCGAGCATCATCATGTGCATGATGCTTTTGCCGTCCACGCATTGCTCGCCCTTCCATACTCGAATGTGGCTGCGATATTGATTGGCAACATCCACAAATTGCATGGCAGGGCGCGCATGGAGGCCGAGTTTGTTTGAAATGACCAACTGTCTTTCTATGCCTGCCATCGTCGTTCTGCCTGAGCCTTTTTTCCGATCTATCGTGAATTTTCCCGGTCTTGTTTGTTGGTCGTCAATCTGCAGGTTTAGCGCGATATGGCGTTTTGATCGGCTTCATCCAGCAATTCAGCGATTTGCTTTTCCGTGGCGGCCTGGCGTAAAAACCGCCGGAAGGTGTCCATTTGAAGATGGCGAAAAATATTTTCCATCGCCTGCAAGTGTCCGTCCGGGCTTTCCGGCGGAGAAAGCAGCATAACCACGCTAAAGACTGGCGCCTGATCCAATGCCGAAAAATCCACGCCGACGCTGCTTCGTCCCACGGTCCCCACACGCTTCTTGATCGCAGGATGCTTTACATGCGGCACGGCCACCCCTTTGCCAAACCCCGTGCTGCCGTGCTTTTCCCGATCGATCACCGCCTTGGCGATGGTGTCGGCATCGGCGGGGTTGATCGCCTTTACGGCGGCCAATGCCTCAATAAGCTCGCGGATCACCTGATCCCGCGAGGTGGCCTTGAGTTCCGCAATGATCGCATCTTTCACGATAAAGTCGCTGAGTTTCATCATTCATTCCACAACTAAGACGCAGTCATGTCCATCATCGGGTCCATCCCCGCAGTAAGTTGCGGGCATTGCGGTGCAGCGCTACGCGGCGCGCCGCCTCGAGGGTGCAGCTCATGAAGGGTGCTTTCGATTTCGGTGCTTATCCTTGTGTTCCGTCAATTGCCGCTCAAGCTTGTGTGTCGCCATATCAATGCAGGCGTGCAGATTTTCACCCTCAACGGTGCCCACAAACATGTTCCGGTGTTCCGCGTTGACAATTATTTCAACCTTCATCTGCTTGCCGCTGCTTCCATCCAATATGACCTCAATTTCCTTGATCAGGTCATAATACTTCAGCAATTTTCGGGCCTTTTCCTCCGCATGAGATTTAATGGTCGGTGTTACTTCCAGGTGCCGGGCGGTTACGGTGATGATCACTCAGTTTGCCTCCGTGGGACACACGCTCTTAATCCGCAGGCTGCAGATGCGAAGCTTAAGTCCGGTGAAAATTATCGGCTCGCCATCCGAGCGTCAAGCATCTTACCATGGCACCGGCAAGAATATATCACTTTGATGATGGTGCATCGCTTTCCTGCCATCCACCCCGTCGGTCATCTCCGCTGCCCGATCGAGTTGCACCCTCCGGGCGCTTGCCCCTTCCTGCCGCCGCACCGGTTGCATCCCGGCAGCGACGACGGCCTCCAACGTACAGGGCACATTTCGTCGCAGTCCGCCAAAATTACCCGCAGGGCGCCTTTGGCTATAATGCCAAATAGCGTCGCCGGCAGTGATGGCGTTAATGGCTTTATCTCCTATCAGGGCTTGGAATGTCAGCGAAATATTCATTGCAGGCAGTCGCCACCGCGTCGCAAAATCGGGCCGCCATCGAATCGCATCCCCGCATTTGGCAATCCAACCGGTACGTCTACCCCGTCATATCCCGACGCAGCGGCGGCCTGAGCATTGGCGTTAACCTTAATCCCGATAAGCGCTGCAATTTCGATTGTATCTATTGCAGTGTCGATCGTCGCATCCCCGGTGATGTGGCCCCCGTCGATATCCGCGTGATGGCGCTGGAACTCGGCGTGATGCTGGATCAGGCCGGTTCGGGCGATCTTTTTCAGATGCCGCCATTTTCACAAGTCACCCCGGAACTGCGCCGCCTCAACGACATCGCATTTTCGGGTGATGGCGAGCCGACCAGCCACCCTGAACTTCTTGAGTGCTGCAAAATCGCCAAGGCCGCTTTGGATGCCCGGAATCTTGCATCGGTCAAAATTATCCTCATCAGCAATGCCACGCTGCTTCACCGCCCGAGAGTTCAAAAAGCGCTGGAGTTTCTTGACGGCTGCAAAAGTGAAATCTGGGCCAAGCTTGATGCCGGGACGCCGGAATATTATGCGATGGTGGATCGCTCGGCCTTCTCATTTGCGCAGCTGCTTGAAAATATTGCCGCCTGCGCCCGTCGCAGGCCCATCGTCATTCAGTCCCTTTTTATGAAAATCGATGGCGTGCCGCCCGCACCAGAAGAAGTGGACGCATACGGCCGCCGGCTCGCAGATATTATCGAGATGGGCGGTAAACTTCGCCGAGTCCAGCTGTATACCGTCGCACGCCAACCGGCGGTGCCATCGGTTTCGCCGCTGAATTTTCAAGAGCTGCAATCCATTGCCGAGGCGGTGCGGCGCATTTTGTCCCATCCCACGCCATTTCCCGTTGAAATATTTCCCTGAAAATTGATGCTGGCAATTTGCCACTCTGTGATATGCTTTCGGCGGCGGACGGCGTCAACTTCGCATCGTCCGCTGACATTTCGGCGTTGAAGTGGCGACGCAAGAGGGGCTGAACGAAGTGAACGCGCTTTTTCTCTCACGGCTTCAGTTTGGCCTGACCATATGCTTTCATTACATATTTCCCCCGCTGAGCATTGGCTTAGGCCTGATGATGGTCATCATGGAAGGCCTCTACCTGAAAACCAAATTACCGATCTATGAACAGATGAGCCGGTTTTGGACCAGCGTTTTCGCCCTCACCTTTGGGCTTGGCGTGGCGACCGGCATTGTGATGGAGTTTGAATTTGGCACCAATTGGGCCAATTACTCCCGCTTTGTCGGCGATGTATTCGGCGGCCCCTTGGCGGCCGAAGGCATCTTTGCCTTCTTTCTTGAATCCGGTTTTCTGGCCATTCTCCTTTTCGGTCACGGCAAGGTGGGAAAAAAGTTCCATTTCTTTGCCACCGTTATGGTGTTTTTAGGCTCAGCCTTCAGCGCGGTCTGGATCACCATCGCCAATTCATGGATGCAAACACCTGCTGGTTACAAACTTATTTATAAACATGGCAAGCCCATCGCAGCCCACGTCACAAATCTGCTCGCGGTTTTATTAAATCCTTCATCCATTGATCGGCTGGTGCACACCCTTATCGGTGCACTGCTTTCAGGCGCTTTTCTCGTGCTTTCCGTAGGCGCCTATTACATCCTGCGGCGCAGACATCTGGATTTTGCGATGCGCTCCATCAAAATTGCACTCGTGGTGGCCATCGCGGCTTCCATGCTGCAGCTGGTCTCGGGCGACGCCAATGCCCGCATGATCGCCCGCTACCAGCCAGCCAAGCTCGCCGCATTCGAGGGCCATTTTAGGGCTGACGCACCGTCCGGCATGAGCATCGCAGGCTGGGTCAACGCCCGGGCGCAAAAAGTCTATGGCCTGAGAATTCCCGGCATGCTCAGTTGGCTGCTCTACTGGAATACCCAACACCCCGTCATCGGGCTCGACAAATTCAAGCCCAGCGACAGGCCGCCGGTAAATCCGGTCTTTCAGTCTTACCACTTAATGGTCGGTATCGGAATGGCCCTGATCGGCCTGGCGGCAGCGGGCGGTTTTTTCTGGTGGCGCGGCACGCTGTTTAATCAGCGGTGGTTGCTCTGGCTTTTTGTATTCTCGGCGCTCGGCCCGCTGGTGGCCAATGAAGCCGGCTGGTTCTCCGCCGAGGTGGGCCGCCAGCCGTGGATTGTTTATGGCGTTCTCAAAACGTCGCAGGGTATTTCACCGCATTTGCCCGCATCGCAGGTGCTGATAAGTATTCTAATGTTTTCATTTATATATTTGCTGCTGGGCATTTTGTTCGTGTTTCTTTTGAATCGAAAAATTCAGGCCGGTCCGATTCCATTGCCCGCGACTGGCGCCCCGGGTGAGCACGTCTCCGTGCAGCCCAATGTGCGAATGGATGCGTAACCGGCCGCCGGAAGGATTTCGCCATATGACCCTCGAGTTGGATCAAATCATCTGGTTTATTCTGCTGGGAATATTATTTACCGGCTACGCCATTCTCGACGGCTTTGATCTCGGGGTGGGCATCCTGCATGTCTTCGTCAAAGAGGATCAGGAAAGACGCCTTCTGCTTAATAGCATCGGCCCCATCTGGGATGGCAATGAAGTTTGGCTGATAACGGGCGGAGGGGCGATGTTCGCAGCCTTCCCTTATGTATACGCGACGCTCTTTTCCGGCTTTTACCTGATCTTCATGGCGCTGCTGGCGGCCCTGATATTTCGCGCCGTTTCCATCGAGTTTCGCAGCAAGCTTGAATCGCCCCATTGGCGCGCCCTTTGGGATTGGAGCTTTGCCCTTGCGAGTCTATTGGCCACCATTCTTCTCGGGATTTTTGTCGGCAATCTGGCCATCGGCCTCCCGCTCAATCGCAAGGGAGATTACGTCGGCGGCCTTCTGCATCTTGTGGGGCCGTATCCGCTGCTGGTCAGCATCACCACCGTGGCCCTGTTCACGATGCACGGTGCGATTTATCTCTCCCTTCGCACCGCAGGGCCGCTCCAGGCGAAGGTGCGGCGCTGGATCGGACCGGCCATCACTGTTTTTATTATTTCCGCCGTTACCACTGCCATGGTCACGCTGGTTTACCATCCGCGCCTGACCAGCGCATTTCGGCATAATCCGGGTTTGTTCGTCTTTCCCGTCCTGCTGATGCTTGCCATTGCGAATGTTCCACGTGAAATCTCGCGCGGCAAAGACCTTCGGGCATTTATATCGAGTTGCCTGTCCATCGTATTTTTGCTGGTTGTTTTGTCGATCGGGCTGTTTCCTGATCTGGTTTACGCGCCCAACCACCCGCAATGGAGTCTCTCCATATTTAATTCGTCGTCCACATTCTACACCCTGAACGTGATGCTGATTGCCGCTCTGATTGGCATGCCGCTGGTGCTGACTTACACCATTTACATTTATTGGGTATTTCGGGACAAGGTGCGCCTCGGCAGCCACAGCTATTAGGTAATGGCCGGGTTGCGAGGGCGATTACTCGGACAGGCTCCTATCAGGCCGTCTTCGGCCTCTCCGACGGTTTTTCCATCGATCAAACACGCCGCAAAATTCGCCGGTACAATCCAAATCAGACGTAATGTTTTTGTTTCAGGAGCCGCCCTTGTCACCCGCCCTTGAGCTTTCGCCGAATTTTGATGATTTTGCCAAAATAGCTCGCCCCGGCTCGATCCTGCCGGTGTTTGTCCGCCTGATGGCCGATCATCTCACGCCGGTAACTGCGTACAAATTAATCGCTCGCGAAAGCCAATATGCCTTCCTGCTTGAATCCGTCGTCGGTGGTGAAAGAGTTGCCCGGTACAGTTTTTTGGGTGCCGATCCGCACGCGGTGCTGACCGCGTCGGGCACGCACGTGACCGTTTCTGATTCCGGCGGAAAAAAAGAATCGCAGTCCGAGGATCCGATCATCGATCTTGAAAAATTACTCGGCAATCATCGCACGGCGGCAATTCCCGGCCTGCCGTCATTTACGGGGGGTGCCGTCGGCTACGCCGGATACGATACCGTGCGTTATCTTGAGCGCGAGAAGCTTTCTTCCCCACCGCCGGACCAGCGAAATCTGCCGGATATGATTTTCGGCCTTTATTATGATCTGATCGCATTCGACCATGCGAATAAAACGCTTATCGTCATGGCCAATATCGTGGTGGCGGAAACGGATCTGCGGGCTCAATATGAGCAGGCGGCGCGGCGCATCCACGCCATGGTGCAAAAACTTAATGCGCCCATCGCCGCCGGGGCGAGCGTTATTCCCACCGCCCCTGCGATTCCCCCTGAATACACCAGCAATTTCACCCGGCCGGATTTTGAAAAAGCGGTGCAGGCAGCTCGGCAATACATTGCCGCCGGCGATATTTTTCAGGTGGTTTTGTCGCAGTGCCTTCAATTGCACACCGCGGCGGATCCGTTTGATGTTTACCGCGCGCTGCGGATGATCAATCCGTCGCCATTTATGTTTTACCTTAAAAGCCCTCAGTGCATTTTGGTTGGATCATCACCGGAAATTATGTGCCGCGTGGAAAATGGCGTGGTGACCAATCGCCCGCTTGCCGGTACCCGGCGACGCGGTGCAACGCCTGAAGAAGATATGGCCCTTGAAAAGGAATTGCTCAGCGACCCGAAGGAAATTGCCGAGCATGTGATGCTTGTTGATCTTGGGCGCAATGATGTGGGGCGCGTAGCGCAAATAGGCACGGTTACCGTCAGTGATGCGATGATGGTGGAGCGCTACAGCCACGTGATGCATATCACCACGAACGTGTCGGGAAAACTGGCCGCGAATAAAACCTGTTTTGACGCCCTGCGTAATTCGCTGCCGGTGGGCACCGTCAGCGGGGCGCCGAAAATTCGCGCCATGCAGATTATCGACGAGTTGGAACCCACACGCCGCGGCCCGTACGCCGGCGCCGTCGGCCATTTCGATTTCTCCGGCAACATGGATACATGCATCGCGCTTCGCACGATGGTGATTGTAAAAACGGACGATGCGCCAGGCCATCAGGTATATGTGCAAGCGGGTGCAGGCATCGTGGCGGATTCCGATCCGGCGAGCGAATATCAGGAATCACTCAACAAGGCGGCGGCGCTGCTCAAGGCGGTTGGCATGACGGAACAGGGCCTGTGAGGTCGCTTAGATACAATCAGCGGCCTTTTGCAAGCGCTTTTGAGGTGAAAACGGCCTGCCGAACCGGGCGCAATCGAAAGTCATAAGTGATTATTTTATCTTGGCTTAAGAACATTTCAGCCATCAAAAAAAAGCCTCTTAACCAAAATTTAGCGCAAGCTTAAGCGGCACCTCATCTATGATCTTTAGGCTAACCAGCGTCGATGAGGGGTAGTTTTCCCATGCTTCAGGTGTTCTGAAGCGTGGGC
>JAJZGD010000009.1 GCA_021804985.1 Planctomycetota bacterium | reverse complement strand
GGGGTACTGCCAGGTCGGCAGCCACAAATCAATGATTCGGCGGCCATCGAGATAAACCTCTGCCGATCCGCTGACCGCACAGATGAAGCTGTAAGCGCCAGTCGCTTTTGGATGGATGGCCGCTTTCCAAACCACGCTGATGGGGTTTTTACCGAGGCTCGCGCCGTGCTTTGCAGCGTTGAGCGCCTGCATCATTTGGGAGGCGCGGCTGGCGGAAGTGCCCAACGCTCGGCCATGGAACACCGCCTTTGCATTTAAGGAAATGCCGCGTTGAATAACCTGCTGCGGTGTGCCGGCAAAGCCCGCGTTGGCATAATAATCAGCCACCACCCCGGCTTTGCCGTGCGGCGTTGTCAGCGGGCCGTGGCCCCAGAATTGCCGATACGTATCTTTCCAGGGTATCGCACGCAGATGTACCCCGGGCCCGGCAACGTGCTTAACCGCATCCACGAGCGTGACCGGCTTGACTGCCGGGTTGACGTGCGAACTGCCACCCCCGCCCGTGACCACCCTTGTGGCCCACGGCCCGATGAATACGACATTCATCCGCTGGTTAGGATTTAATGGCAAAATATTATTTTTATTTTTCAGCAGCACCGTTCCCTCCGCGGCCACCTGATTGACCACGGCGGCATCTCCGGAGGTATTGGCGGGCCGATGATTAAATGGATTTCCGGGATCATTAAAACCCATTGCGACAATCATGCGCAGAATCTCGCGCACCCGCTGATTGATCAATGCCATGGTTACCTTGTGCTGATGCAAAAGGCGGATAATCCTGGCCGGTGCGTAGGCATGGGGGGCGGGCATTTCCACATTGAGGCCGGCCGCCAGGCTGTGCAGCGTGTTGTAGGCACCGCACCAATCCGTCATCACCATTCCTTTAAACCCCCACCGCTTGCGCAGGGCGGTAGTCAGATCAAAGGCGTTGGCACCGGCGTAGTGCCCATTGACCCAGTTGGCGGCTGTCATCAACGCCCATGCGTGGCCTTGTCGAACGGCGGCGCGGAAGGGGGGAAAATAAATTTCCTCCAAGGTTCGCCGCCGGATGATGCAATTGATCCACGGCCGCATGGTTTCAATTTCATTGCCGACAAAATGTTTCGCGCACGCCGCCACATCTTGAGATTGCAAACCCTGGATGTACGGCACGACCATCTGCGCGGCAAGATAGGGGTCCTCGCCGCCGATATATTCCATGCTGCGGCCATTCTGCGGTTGGCGAAGAATATTCATCCCGGGGCCGAGCAGAATGTTGACACCCTTGGCCCGGGCATCCAGGCCTATATGTCGCCCTTCTGCACGGGCGAGCTTTCGATTCCACGTGGAAGTCAGGCATGGCGCTGCGGGGTATGCGGTGGATGGGCCCCATTCCACCACGCCAACGGTGGCATCGCTGCACCGCAGGGGTGGAATACCCAATCGGTGGATGGCGCTCAGGCTCATTCCGCTGTTGCTGCCGGAAAGCATTCGGAGTTTTTCCGGCAGCGTCATTCGCCGCAGCAGTGAATCTGCCCGGCGATTAATTTCGCCACTGCGAAGGCCAATCGGAGAATATTCGTAAGCCGCCACCGTTGATGATGTTTTCTCCGCGCGCGTAAGCAATCGGACATCCGAAAAGTCGATGGTGCCGCCCGCAAGGGCGCCTGCCGGGCTGGCATTGGTGAATTGCACTGTGGTGGCCGCCCCGCGGGCGGTAAACGTTATCGCAAATTTTTGGAATGCCCCATGGGTGATGGCCGGTGTGGCCGCGGCGATGGCCGCCCCCGTGTTAGCGGTGACCACGACGCGCAGGCGGTCATGATTGGCGGGAGTATCAGTGCCGCGCGCCGCGGCGGCAAAGGTGAGCGTGTAGGATTTTCCACCGGCGGTAGGTACGGTTTGAGAAAGGGTGGTTCTCGCACCTTGTAGGAATGCGAAATCACGCACGCCGGCGGAGCTATCCGGCGCAAACGCGGAACCGGCGGCGGCATCGGGGCCGTTGACGCCGGCCTGCCCACTGGAATTGCTTATCCAATGCCACGGGACGGGGGGATTGAGTTTTCCGGAGTAGCCCGGCCACACGCGATAACGGGTGGCATTGGCTGCGAAGTCGCCATTGGCAATCAAGTTGGGCGCGGCCGCGTTGAAGGAGATCGAGGTTGCGGCTGCCGCGCTTACCGTGACCAAAAATACCAACGACAACACCATGGCCCCGGTCGCGGCGCGCCAAGCACGGAGATATTTCATGCGGGGTTCCTGCAATCAGCCAAGATCATAGCGGCGCTGGAGGCAGTTTTGCGAATTTACCCGATTTATCAGGAGGGTTGGCCGCCTTTAAAAGTAGAAAGAGGGCTTGCCGCAGCGATGGATGCCGCGGCAAGCACTCAATATGGGTGCAGGATTATACGCGAGCCTTGTTCCTGCGGACCAGGAGCAAGGTTGCCAAGCCGCCGAAAGCCAAGATGCCAAGACTGGCCGGTTCGGGAACGGGGCCCGCGGACAGTCCGACGTCAAAAATGGCATTTGGCGAGCCTGGATATGCGGTCAAGGCACCGTTGCCAAACATGCCGAGTTGGCCGCCGGTGTAATCATTAGCGGAATCAACGCCGAGCCCGGAATAGCCGTTATTGTTCAGGAGGCTGTAACCGTAGACGGTATTGCCCTTTAATAAAATAGGGCTGCCCAGCGCGAGTTGGATGAAGTCGCCGGAGGCGGCTCCTGTTCCCACCGGTATGACCGCATTGAGGACGTCCATTGCGGTGGGAACGTTACCGGCCATGCTGTAGAGGCCCAGCGTAAGGGTGGTTCCACCCTTGAAGCCACCGTGTTCGGACGCATCAAGTACCGTGATGCTGTTGAGGTTGTATGTCGGGAGCGCTCCGGTCGTAAACGTTTCGCCCGGCGACGATCCCGCGTTGTTGGTGTAGTAATTGGGATTTGTGGTCGTTCCGACGGTGCCCGTGGGAGCCATGTTTGACTGATCCAAGAGACCCGGCGTTGGGGGGGCCGTTCCCAGATTCGTAGCTGCAAATGCATTATTAACGATCGGCGGTATGTTACTGGTGGGATCTTGAATCAGTGAGACGTTGTTGTAGATGGCTTGAGCGGAGGCTCCGGGAATATCGCCAAGCTGAATTCCCAAGGGGCCGGTCGCGTTGGCCGGTGCGGTCACCACTTCGTATATCGGGCTTGGAGCCTGCTGGGCACCCGCGGGGCCGCCCGAATAGACGCCGAGCATGGGGGCGCCATTCGCAAGGAGGTTCATGTAAATCCCCTCAGTGCCGAAACGTACATCGGCACCGGCAGACAATAGATAGGTTGCGCCGGGCGTAACCGTGGCGGTTAACCCCTGCTGCAAGGCGGTGGATTGGGCGTAACCATAATCGCCAGCCACACGTGTTCCTGCGGCCAGTAGATTCTCTTCGCCGGAACTGCCAGGGCTGGACCACCCGGGCGCATATCCCGCCGTGCTGGAGGTTCCATCGCTGTAGCTGACGGGCGAGCTGAAGGTAGTGGTGCCCCACCCACTGGAGTAGGAATTCGTGGGAATGGTGCCCGTGACGGTTGATCCAGCGGATTCGAGTACCTGATTAAAATCAGGGTTGACGATGGCGATGCTGGTCTGGGCCTGGGCGACGGCGGCAGCCGATGCTACGCCGGCGGCGGCGCAAAGGAGCGCCAATGACTTTGACTTGGAAAACATGTAATTTCCTCCACATGTTGTCTCTCTCTTTCAAATAAATAAAAGAGGTCGACGGTTTATTATCCGCCAAAACCGGGCGGACTGCGGTGCCATATATCAACGTATATGGCGTTCTGAATTTACTTCGGCACGGCCTCAGAAATGAGGCGACTTGGCTCAAACGGACTTATCGATGTCTATGGCCACACCTCCTTATCACTCCTCCCTTGCGGAAGAACGACGAATGCACACAAACACGATCAGGTATGTGCCGGGCGTGGCCGCGTGTGACGCCGGGCGCCGCATGAGGACTGGCCACTATGACCCGGAACCTTTTTGCGGCCACACGCCGCCACTAAACTTTCATTGCCAGAAGTCCAATCCTTCGAACTCCAGGCGACATTGCATCTTATCTGCATTCGTCCATGAAACGTGCCCATCGTTATATAGAACATTGCCACCATTGACGTTGTAATTTTCTCCCATGTGATTGGAGAAATTATTCCACCCGCCGCCTTGGTCCGAGACTGTAATGTCTGAAGCGAGGATCGATCCGGGCTTGTCAACGGGCGATTGCGTAAATCCGGGAAATACTTCACGCACAACCTGCACCGAGCGATCGGTGGGATTGGTGGCGGCAATGAGCGGGTAGGTATTTCCCCCGCTGAAATAGCCGGATGCCCGCTGGTAGTAGTAGCAGTAGCCGAGATAAACTGATTGGTAGTTTGGCGGGCCGCCGGGTTTTCCCAAATTGCCGATGTAATAATTTGGCGTATTTTGCGGCGTGAAATAATCACCCTCGGGGCAATAATAAATGGTCGGCGTATTGATTGTCTTGGTGAAATACAGCAGCCCGAGGCCCCACGGGTAAAAAGCGTCGACGGCTGGTGCGCCAGCTTGGCCATAGGCGCCCGCGAGATCGCCAAATGGCCATGAGTAGGGCACGGGGTTTAAGGCGAGTCCTTTGGCAGGCGGATAAGAATTGTAATATTCCTGCGCGTACTCCGCACAGCCGAGGCCAAGGGATCGGAGATTGACGGAACAGGTTACACGAAGGGCGAGGTGCCGGGCTTTGGCAAGTGCTGGAAGCAGCAGCGCGATGAGCAGCGCGATGATGGAAATCACCACCAGCAATTCGACGAGTGTGAAGCCGCGCGCCCGATTATCCCGCGTCGTGGGGCCATTGAGCGAATTTAACACGGCGATCTCCTTAAATCACGACGACTGACCGTAAAGTTCACATCCCTTTGTTTCGCCTGAAAGTTGTAACGACAAAGGCGAAATCTGCTCTTTCACTGACCCGGATTCGAATTGTTTTAAAGAATCCGTTGGGTCTGACGTGATTTAGTATATCCAACAATTCGGTAAATGCAAGGACAAATTTATATCTTTCCGTCCATCGCATATTATAGGACAGATAAAGGGCGTGATTCGTCAAATGTATAATGCCTATTCTGGCTGCCGCATCCTATAAATCAACGCTTTTGGCGTGCCCTCACGTGCCAGGGGTTGGCTTTATCCACGCTTAATGCTATATTAACTTTATGTTAACCGGCCCGGGACGCGGGGCGAACATTGCGGGTCTTAATGTGACTACAAGGGTGTTCATCGCTATGGGTTACGACGGCGGAAAGCGCCCGGCAGGCTTGCGCGGCTGATCAAGCGCACCGTTGCATACCGCGGCGATGGTTACGCCGGTCGAGCGCGGCCGGTCGGCTGGGTCCGGCCAATTCGATGCCGGCGGCGGCACAACGGCGCGCCCTGTGTCGTGGGGCGTGTGGCATGTGCCATGTTTCGTGTGGCGTGGCGGCGGACGTGTCGGGGGAATTTGGTGCCCCGGCGATGTATCGCGAAAGGTGTGCGGCGCCGGTAAACTGCCAAGCGAACCGACACCTGGCCTTGCGGGCCAGGCGCTCATCTGTTCTGTGCGGAAAGGGAAGCAATGGCGTCAAAAAAAGTTGTGTCGTCGCAAACCGCTGCTTCAGCATCGAAAAGCGCCGCCGAAGATTTAGCCCACACAATGCCGCCGGCTGGCCCAGACGGAAAGAAGAAAGGCGACACGGCCGGGGCGGCCAGCGCGGGCAAGGTGACGGGCTTCGAACCACCCGGCACCGATGCCGCCGGGCCAGGCTCGCCCGCCACGGGCAAAAGTCGGCGGGGCAAGTCTATGCCCGTTCGCGAGCCGCACCGCGTTTTTGATCCGCTGCCCGCCCATCTTTGGGAAGAACTGAAAAAGAACGCCGCCGCGGCACTGCCCACCGATCCCAACGCCGCCGGTGAAGACAGTCCCCTGCTGTTTGAACTGGCGTGGGAAGTTTGCTGGCAACTCGGCGGCATCTATACGGTGATCCGATCCAAGGCCCCCACCATGGTCCGCGCATGGGAGAGCCGCTACTGCCTCGTCGGCCCATACAACGCGGATACGGCCGCAATTGAATTTGAACCCGCAGCCGCCCCGCCGATGCTGGCACATACGATTTCACGGCTGGAGCAGTTGGGCGTTCGCGCCTACTACGGGTATTGGCTTATTGATGGCCGCCCGCAGGTGGTTCTGCTCGACTTTCGGGCGGCATTTGGTCGGTTGGGAGAATTTAAGCACATTCTATGGGCGGATCATCGCATTGAATCGCCCCCGGCAGACGGCGATGTGGATAACGTTATCGCATTTGGATTTCTGGCGGGCATGTTCTTTCAGGTGCTTTCGGAAGTGTGCGCCGGCCGGCGGCCCATTGTGGCACACTTTCACGAGTGGATGAGCGGTCTGGGCCTGATGCGCATCAAGTATTTAAAGCTGCCGGTGGCAAGTGTATTTACAACGCACGCGACGCTGCTGGGGCGGTATTTGTGCACGGACAACCCGGATTTTTACGCCAAGATCGATCATATCAATGCGGATCATGCGGCTGGGCATTACAACATTTATGCCCGGTACTGCATTGAGCGCGGCGCGGCGGATCAGGCGGATGTGTTCACCACGGTATCGGATGTCACGGCGCTGGAGGCGGAAAAGTTGCTGTGCCGCCGGCCCGATGTCGTAACGCCCAACGGGCTGAACATCAACAAGTTTTCATTTCTACATGAGTTCCAGAATCTGCACAAGCAGTACAAGGAAGTGATTCATAATTTTGTGGCGGGGCATTTTTTCCCGTCTTACACGTTTGATCTGGACCGGACGATTTACCTTTTCACGGCGGGCCGCTACGAATATACCAACAAGGGGATCAATCTTTTTATTGAATCGCTGGCGCGGCTGAACCACTGGATGCGCACGGCCAATGTGAATGCGACAGTGGTGGCGTTTATTGTTACCCGGGCCCATTTTAAAAGCATCAATGTGGACGTGCTTAAAAGCCAGGCCATGTTTGATGATCTTGGTGAGGCGTGCAAACGCGTTTCGGAGAACATGGGCCGGCGGCTGCTTCATCATGTAAGTATGGGGCGCATTCCCAATTCGGGTGATTTAATCGGCGAAGAGGATTTGGTGAAACTTAAGCGGGGCATGCATGCGTGGCGCAACTGGCGGCAGCCATCCATCGTGACGCATGATCTCTGGGATGATGCCAATGATGCGATCCTGCAGCAGCTTCGGCATTGCCGCCTCTTTAACTCCCGCGAGGATCCGGTGAAAGTGGTTTTCCATCCGGATTTTCTCTCGGCCACTTCGCCGCTGATCCGGTTGGATTACGATCAATTTGTGCGCGGATGCCACATGGGGGTATTTCCCAGTTATTACGAACCGTGGGGCTACACCCCGATGGAATGCGTGGCGAGCGGTGTGACGGCGGTTACCAGCGATCTGGCCGGTTTCGGCAGCTATGTGCTGGAAAACATTGCCGACCCGGGCGCCCACGGGCTGTTTGTGGTCGGCCGGCGCTATCACAATTTTGATGCGGCGGCCAATCAGCTAACGGAAATACTATTCAACTTCGCGATTAAAGATCGCCGCGGCCGCATTGAATTGCGCAACCGTGTGGAACGCCTGAGCGAATATTTTGATTGGGCCAATTTGATATCGCACTATTCGCATGCGTATCGGATGGCGATCGGAAAAATGGCGGTCGTTGGGACTTAAAGCCCTGCGCACTTGAAGCCCCGCGTCCATACATCCGACTGCGATTCGTGATGGTTTTTAGGGAAATGACAATGCATAAAAAGACGTTTCTGCCGGGGGTTTGGGGGAAGGGAATTATTGCTGCGGGCCTCGCGGCGGCGCTGGCAGGCGGATTGTGGACTGCGGCATGTATTGCGGCGGCGCCGCAGCCGGTGCGACCGCTGCGTATCGCCCTGCGGTTTGATTTTTTGCATCCTGGGCCGCGCGTGCCGCAGATGTTTATGGGATTTTCCATTGAATGGGGGCTGATCAACCATTTGACGGAGCGAAAGCATGGACGCCTGCAAAAGATGGTTGGTGCGGTCAAGGCACTGGAACGGCTTAGCGGGCCGATGCTGCTGCGCATTGGCGGCAATTCGCAGGATGAGGCGGCGTATAACCTGCCAACGCTGCGGCATATGCAAAAGTTTGTTCATATCAATATAAGTCGCGATTGCCTGGTTCGATTGCACCGCCTGGCGGTGGCCACGGGATGCAAATACGTGATCGGGCTGAACCTGGGTGTTAATCAGCCGGCGCTGGCGGTTAAACTGGTGAAGGAGGCGGGCAAAATCATCGGATGGCACTCCATCGCCGCGTTTGAAATCGGCAACGAACCGGATTTTTTCGGGCGTTTCGGCGGCATCTGGAAGCACAACAATTACAAGCTGTATCTGCGGCGCTGGACGCGCTATTACCAAGCCATTAAGCCCCTGCTGAAAGCCCCCAATGAAATTGAAGGCCCGGCATTTGGCGGCGGCTGGGCGGCGCAGATTCCGAGCTTTATCCGGCAGGAGCATGCGCGGCTGGCCATCGTATCGCTTCATCGCTATGCGCTGGGCGCACCGATCAAAAGCCCTTCCAATCCCAAATTTGCGAGCATCGCCAACTTGCTCAAGGCATCCGCCGCCGCCGACTACGCCCGTGAGATACGCCCCGTGATCCGGGCGGCGCAGCCCTACCATTTGCCGGTGCGCTTTGGCGAAATGAATTCGGCGTGGGGCGGCGGAAAGCTCGGGGTGAGCAACACCCTGGCGTCCGCTCTGTGGGGGGCCTCCACACTGCTCGCGGTGGGCCGGGCGGGCGGTGCGGGTGTGAATATACATATGTCGCAGGGGGTCGATCAGTTTCCCGGCTACTATGGCCCGCTGGTTTACACGCCGGGTGGAAAACTACACCGAATGCCGATTTATTACGGCATGCTGGTTGCGGCCGACGTTATGCAAGCCGGCAGTCGCCCGATAGCGCTGAGTTACCATACGCGGGCCAATTTGAATTGTTATGCATTTCTGGGCTCGGACCACATGCTGCGGCTTGCGGTGATCAATCGCGGCGGATCAGCCCGGGCGATTCTGAGCACCAATTTGGCGGCGGTGGTTCCCGGCATCCGCCTGGTTCGCGGTTACCAGCTTGCCGCCCTGCACATAACATCCACGCGTCATATGGTTTTGGAAGGGTTTCGGTTAAGCGGGAAAAAGTTTGGCCGAATGATGCATACCCATCTGCTCATGATTTATCACAAGAGTGGCAAAGTCGGTCTGTTGGCGGCGGCGCCGCATGCCATCAGCATCTATACATTTCGGCTGCCGTGAAAACTTTGAACGCCGGCAAAAATGCCGCGGCCACAATGGGTATCCGCAGGGCGAAGGGACATCGGATGGATCTGCAGTCAGAAAAGGACCCCACCGGCGAAGCGGCAGCAATTCTTGCATCGCTGGATTTTGAATTGCCGGAATTTGACGTGGTCTCCGTCCAATACCAGTTGCTGCTGGCGGCGGCAGCGTGCTTTCTTCTCTTTCAGTGGGGCTTTCTGCTGGCGCTGCTTGGGGCGCTGCTATGGCTGCTGCTGCATGCGGCCACGGCTTCGGGTGGCAGTCTGCCCGCGTTTGCCATGCTGGTGGTTATGGATCTCGGCGTGGTGATTTTTATACTCAAGCCCCTGGTGCTGCGTCCGACCAAAAAGACGGCGCCGCGCACAGAACGCCTGCTGACGCGCGAGGATGAACCGCTGCTCTATGCATTTGTAGAGAAGCTTTGCCACCGCCTTGGAGCGCCGGTTCCACGCAACATTCATGTAAGCATCCAAGCGAATGCCGCGGCCGCGATGACGAATCTAGTGACGGGGCGGGTGGACCTTGAATTGGGGCTGCCATTGTTTGCGGTTTTTCCACTGCGAACTTTCACGGCGATTCTGGCTCATGAATTCGGGCATTTCAGGCAGCGATACGGCCTGCGGGCCTCATGCCTCGTGTACCGCTCGGGCCATGCCTTCGCGCGGGTGCTTTACCAGCGCGACAAGGTGGACGCCTATGTGGTGAAACTTCAGCAATCGAGAAAACTGATCCCAAAGATTATCGGGTGGGTGGTGTGGCTGGCGGTGGAGTGCACGCGTGGTCTATTGTGGCTCATCATGATTATGGGCTATTGGCTGGCATGCCGGCTTCGGCACCAGATGGAATTTGACGCCGACCGCCTCGGTGCCCGCATTGCAGGCCGCACGGAGATGTGTCGGACGCTGGAGGTGCTCGAGGTTTTGGGCGTGGGTACGCAGCATGCGATGGGGGATGCCGGCGCGGCATTATTTGATCGGGCGTTGCCCGATGATATGGTGCAATTGATTGTGGCCGATGCCATCTCCATGGCCCGTTATCGTGACAAGATTTTTAGCGCAGCGCGAACGGAGCTCACGCGATGGGACAGCACCCATCCTTCACTAACCGATCGCGAGGCGAATATTGAGCATATCGACGATGCGGGCGTGATGCGTGGGGAGGTGCGGAGCACGCGCCTGATTTCGAATTTTTTTGAGGTTTGCCACGGTGCGAGCCGGGCGTTTTATGATGCGCAATTTGGCGATATGCGTAAACGGATCGCGGTGATCGGCGCCAAAAAGCTCGCCGATGCACGGATCGAACGCCGCGCGGGAAAATTTCGGGTGCAGCGGTATTTCCGAACCAGCGTGGGGCTGACGCGGCGCATTTTGCCGGACCAAGGCATGCTTGCAGCGCCCGCCGATTCCCGCAAAGTTGTGACGCAGCTTGAAGATGCCCGCCGCTCTGTATTGGCGCTCGCAGACAAATTGGATCGCTCCACCGGCGATGATTACGAAGATCTGATTCAGGCGCGAACCGCGCTTCGGGCCAACATCCGGGCTATGGATGCATTTATCGCTGCGATCCTGCGCGCTTACCCGCACGCCAGAATACCTGCCCTGCTTCGCTTGCGCCGGCGGATGACCCGCGACGCGGAGAAGATTCAGGACAAGCTTTCCGCCCTGCAAGAGGTGATCGATACGCTGGATCGGATATCGCAACGACGCCTGGCGTTCTGCTTTTCACTGTTGCTATGTGCCCCGCCGGGGCAGAACACCAATCACATGGCGACATTGCAGCAACGGGCGGCCGTGCTGCTGCGGCGTTGCCGGGCCTTCGAGCCAATTATCGGATTGGCGACCCAAATTCGCGAACGGACGCTCACCAGCGACATACTCACGGGTTCCTATCCGGCATTTATGCGGCCGATCCTCGCGGAACAGGTTCGGGAGGCAACGGCTGCGAGTGCGGCGGACATTGCGGAATTTCAGCGTGAATTCGGGCATCGGCCCGAGCACCGCGAGATTATCGATCAGCAGGCCGCGCTGGGCCGCGTGCTGCCGCCCCCGGTGACGCAATCGGACAATCTGAGGGAAGTGCGACGTACAGCGGTTGGCATTTACAATTATTGTCTGCCGGTGCTGGAGGAAATGCAGGCCCAGACGGCCATTCTGGCAGAAGATATTGAATTGGCGTGGGGGCTTGAGGCGCTGGCGGAATCGCAGGATGAAACGCCGGAGCGCGTGGCGGAAGTTAAGCGGAAAATATCCAAGGGTGAGCGCCGCTACTGGATGCTCAACGGATTGCGGGCAGCCGGCGGCATCCTATTGCTTATTCTGATTGCGGTTCTGTCGCGGGGCCACACGCCAGGCGGCCGAGCGCCTGTGCCATCCGCATCATACAAGCCGGTGCGCAAGGCGCAGATGCCTATTACGGCCAGCCACGCGCCTGCATTAAATCGGGCATTGGCGTTGCAGGAGATTACGCAGCGGGATTCGCGGCAATAACGGCGCGGCAGATTTAATGGGCGGCCGCGCTGAGATGATGGATGCCCCCAGGCTGGGCATGCAGAAATTTTATCCGATTATGCCAGATGCGCGCTTGCCGCGGAACATTCTCAGATGCGTGCTTGCCGCAGAATGTCGGGATGATGTTGGGCGGCGTGGAGTATTAATTCACCGAACATGACGTTGGCCATGGCAAACCACGGGCGGGTAAAGCTGGCCGGGTTATCGCAGTTGAAAGATTCATGCATGAAGCCGGTACCGGCGCTGCTGAGTTTCAGCTGCCGCAAGGCCCAGGCCACTTCCTTCGGGGAGGCGGCGGTAAGGCCGTACATAATCAGGCTCAAAGGCCACACATTGCCACTCGGGGTGTGAATGCTGCCGATGCCCTCGAATTTTCCCTTGAAAAAATAGGGATTGTCGGATCCCCATGCCAGCGACCGGCAGGCCTGATAAATGGGGTCGTTGGCCCGGCAGGCGCCGAGATAAGGAAGTGAAAGCAGGCCGGGCCAATTGGCATCATCCATGAACACGGCATTGCCGAAACCATCCACTTCATAGGCGTAGACTTTGCCAATGGCGGGATGCGGATGCACGCCAAAAGTAGCCACGGCGGTGCGCAGGGTAGCGGCGAATTGGCGACAGGCGGCAATCTTTTTGTCATCTACCTTCAGGACGGTGTAGAGCGAGGCAAGGTGTTCAAGCGAAGCGGCGGCGAGCAGATTATCCGGAATATGAAGTGGATAGATGACGGCATCATCGGAAGGTCGGAACATGGTGTAGATGAGGCCGTTGGGTTTGGCGGGGAACCCGAGGCCGCCGCGCGGCAGGGTGTCGGTGCTGTTCCAGGCGGCACGTTGAAAGCGATAGGGGCCGGGGCCGGTGAGGCGCTGTTGAACGTGAAAAGTTTCAACGATTCGATCCATGGCGGTGAGCCAGTCGGCGTCAAAGGGCGATGTATCGCCGGTGGATTGCCAATAGCCGAAGGAAAGGCGAATCACCGCGCAAAGTGAATCCACTTCCCATTTATGTTCCCAAACGCCGGGGGCCATATGGGTATGGTCGGTTTGCCAGATGGATTTTTGCCGCGTGGTTTTAAGAAACGCCTCCGCATAGGGGGCTATGAGCACGCATTGGGCCATGCGATGAACGACGCCCTGAATCATGGTTCGCAGATGCGGGTCGTGGCGGGCGAGGGGAAGGTACGGCCACATCTGATACATGGTGTCGCGCAACCACATGGCGGGTATATCGCCGGTAATGACGAATGTATCGGGCCGGCCGTTGGCAACGGTAAAATCGACGGTGGTATCCAGCGGATTGGGATAGCAATTTTGAAATATCCATGCGAGTTCGGGATCGGCAATTTTTGCTGAAACCGTACGAATGGTCTTTTCCACCGCCTGGGAAACAAAGCGGCGCTGTGAAGGGGGTGGGCGATGGGAACGCAATGGGGCCACCTCTGGCGTTCGTTCGGCTGACGCCATGCCGGGTGCTGATACCGCCGAAGCGCCAGCGGCGATGGCGAATGCGGTGGTTGCGAGAAATTCGCGTCGCTTCATCATGGGGTGTTCCTCCTGAGAAGGGGCAGCAGATGCTATCGCTGCGCAAAGCGCATCGAGTGGCGGCGGCTGAAGAGATTGGAGCCAAAAGGCCACCGGTTCAGGGGCGGCTTAAAGTTGCCGGCGCGATTATGGGCGCCAGCATTGGCGTAGGCAAGTGAAAAGGCTTGCGGGCGGCTTTTAGGGGGTGCGTGACACGAAATGCCAGGGGTGTTGATATGCGCCGTCGTCGCTCAATGGGGCAAACAGGCGATGGAATCCGTTGTGGTGCGGGCATCTTGCCTGCATCGGAAGCGTGATGAGAGCAGGCGAGACGCCGGCGTTACACCGATGGAATCCGTTGTGGTGCAGGCATCTTGCCTGCATCGGAAACATGATGAGTGCAGGCGGGACGCCTGCGTTACACCTTTTCTGCATCGGAAACATGACAAAGGCAGGCGGGACGCCTGCATCACATTTCATTTTCCCGTCCTTGCAACCGAGCATCATCAACGACCGAGCGGATAAACCGCCAGCCGACGCCCCGCGGCCAACAGGCTGGCCGGCTAAACATGGTTGGACACGCGCGTGGTGGCCGGCTGCGTGCGAGGCGCGGCGGCCGCGCGTTTTCTGCCGGGGCCGCCGGGTAAATGACGCAGGGGTGCGCGGGGAGGCGCGCCGTCGTCGCTCTCTGCGCCTTCCCTGCTCTGCGTGAGATATTAAATAATCACATCGTGCCGCAGCATGATTCCTGAGCAATACTTTCTGCATTCATTCCGAGCGGATAAACCGCCAGCCGACGCGCCGCGGCCACGAGGAGCCTGTCCGAGTAATGGCCGGGATTGGGATGGGTCTGAAATGTGCCGAATGCGCGGCGGAGGATCGAGCCGACTCTGAATAACGAGTCAGCGAGATCCGACAACAAAGCGGGCGGGGCATTTCAGCCCCACCCCGCGGGGCGGCGTGCTTTTTGTCCCCCCTCTGCGGCGCGGCTCCTCGGTGTACCCTCTGTGTCAGGTACGCCATCGTCGCCGCTGCTTGATGGGTGCCAAAAATCACGCCGTCGCAACCCGGCGATTACTTGGACAGGCTCCTATGCTGGCCGGCTAAACATGGTTGGACACGCGCGCGGTGGCCGGCTGCGTGCGAGGCGCGGCGGCCGCGCGTTTTCTGCCGGGGCGCGGTAAAGCAGGCTGGCCGGCTCAATGGCGCGGACGTAATTGCGCCGGCTAAATGGCGCGGGCGGTGCAATGCATTGCGAGCGGATGAACGCGGGCGCGGCAATTTTTTCAGGCACGCATTGCTTTTTTGCCGGCGGTGGGTACATTAGAAGATGACTTTTTGAGGTGTTCCGTGCGGACAGATGCAGCCAATCATTTCATGCTGCAATATGGCGTGGCAATAACGGCCGAGCCATCTGTCCGCGCGAAGATTTGATCCTGAGCCTGCCGCGTACCGTCCTGCCAGATAAGCCGCCGTCATCGCCGATTATTTTTACCCGGATTGGGTAAATATGCCCGGGGCGGTGCGAGCGTAAAAATATCGCGGGGTGGTGGATTTTACCTTATGATTCATTGGAGCTTGTCCGAATACTGGCTGGGATTGCGTCGGCGATTACTCGGACAGGCACCTCAGTCAGAATGTGAGAAGTTGCATGAAACGCATTGAAATATATGACACCACACTGCGGGATGGCAGTCAGGGTGAGGGAGTTTCGTTTTCAGTTGAAGATAAGCTGCAGGTATGCCGCCGACTCGACGAATTGGGCGTCGATATCATTGAGGGTGGCTACCCGCTTTCCAATCCCAAGGATGCGACGTTTTTCGCGCAGGCGCGGGGACTGGACCTTCGGCACAGCAAATTGGCAGCGTTCGGCATGACGCGGCGCAAGGGCATCACCGCGGGTGAGGATGTGGGGCTTAACGCGCTGCTGGCTGCTGAAACGCAGTATGTAACAGTGGTTGGCAAAACCTGGGATCTCCATGCACGCGAAGTGCTGGGCGTTTCGCTGGAAGAAAATATCGCCATGATTGCCGACTCCGTGCGGTACCTCGCTGAGCGGGGCCGCAAGGTGGTTTACGACGCGGAACATTTTTTCGACGGCTACAAGGCCGATCAAGGTTATGCCTTGAAGACGATTGCCGCTGCGGCGCAGGCGGGCGCAGCCGTCGTTTGTCTATGCGACACCAACGGCGGCACGCTGCCACCGCAGGTTCAAAGCTGTGTGCGTGAGGCGATTGCGACGGTGGATGTGGCGGTGGGCATGCATCCGCACAACGACAGCGGGCTGGCCGTGGCCAATGCGCTGGCGGCCGTTACGGCCGGTGCGCAGCAGGTTCAGGGCACAATCAATGGCATCGGCGAACGGTGCGGGAACGTGGATCTGACCACGGTGATTGCGAATTTGCGGCTTAAACTGGGTTACGACTGCCTGGGTACCGATTCGCTGGTGCACCTGACGGAGGTATCGCGGTTTGTATTTGAGACGGCGAATCTCAATCCGATCAACAATCAGCCGTATGTGGGTGTGAGCGCGTTTGCCCATAAGGGGGGCATGCACGTGCATGCGGTTAATAAAATGGCGAGCTCGTACGAACATGTGACGCCGGATTCGGTGGGCAATACGCGGCGGATTTTGGTGTCGGAATTGTCCGGCATATCCAACGTGGCGGCCAAGGCCGGGCGAAAATTTAATATTGAACATGATCGCGTGGCGCTGCGCAAGGTTCTGGAACAGGTCAATGAGCTTGAGGCCGGTGGATTTCAATTTGAGGCCGCCGAAGGATCATTTGAAATGATTCTGCGAAAGCAGATTGGGCGGTACCAGCAATTTTTTGAGTTGCAAAGTTATCGGTGTGCCGTATCGCGGGCGGGCAGTACGCCCCCGACAACCAAAGCCACGCTCGCCATTCTTGCCAAAGGGCAGCAGATTCATGCCTCGGCCGATGGGGATGGCCCGATCAACGCACTCGATGGGGCGCTGCGTTCGGCGCTGGAGCCAATTTACCCCGCGGTGGCTAATCTGCACCTGATTGACTACAAGGTTCGCGTGGTTAATTCGCGTGCGGAATCCGCGGCCAAAGTGCGAGTGGTGATTCAGTTTCGCTCGCCGGAGGGAATTTTCGGCACGGTTGGTGTGTCGGAAAATATTATCGAGGCAAGCTGGCAGGCACTGGTGGATGCGGTGGAATACCGTTTGATCCATGATTTGGAACCGCGCGGCGAGCCGGACCGCAGCGGCGCCGCCCAACCCCGGTAGGGCCGGCTTCGGCAGCCCGCATTGAATTTTTAATATTGAGGAAACCCGTGAGTGAAATAATGGGCTCGCAATATGAGCCGGGGAAAACGGAATTTCAAATCTGGAAACGATGGATGCAGGAGACGGGGTCGTTTCGCGGCGTGGCGGGGCAAAAGCCGCCGGAAAAGCGATTCAGCGTTGTAATTCCGCCGCCCAATGTTACCGGCGCTCTGCATCTGGGGCACGCGATCAATGCGACCATTCAAGATATTCTGATTCGCTACCATCGCATGAACGGCGATGATACGCTGTGGATGGCGGGCCTCGATCACGCGGGCATCGCCACGCAGGCCGTGGTTGAAAAGACCATTTTCGAGCAGGAAAAAAAGTCGCGTCATGATCTGGGGCGCGATGAATTGGTTCGGCGGATATGGCAATGGAAAGAGAAGTTCGGCGACCGCATTTTGCAGCAGCTCCAGGCGGTGGGTGCGTCATGCGATTGGACGCGCACACGCTTTACCCTTGACGAACAGTGCGCCGCGGCCGTGCGCGAGGCCTTTTTCCGCCTTTTTTCCGCCGGATTGATCTTCCGCGGCCTGCGCCTGGTTAATTGGGATACGCATCTGAAAACCGCTGTGGCGGATGATGAAATTTACTTTGAACCCCTGCGCGGCCAAATGACTTCCATTCGCTATCCGCTGGTCGATCGGCAGGCCGGCGAACCGGAATTTTTAGTGGTGGCCACCACGCGGCCGGAAACGATGCTCGGCGATACAGCCATCGCCGTGCACCCGGAAGATGCGCGCTATCGCGATCTGATCGGGCGCTATGTGACGGTGCCGCTGGTGGGCCGACAAATCGCCATTATTGGCGACGGACTGCTGGTGGATCCGGCGTTTGGCACCGGTGTGGTGAAGGTAACGCCCGCACACGACCCCAATGATTACGCCACCGGTCTGCGGCATCATTTACCACAGATCAATCTGCTCACCGCCGATGGCCGCGTGAATGAGAACGGCGTGGGGGAATTTGCCGGCCGCCAACATGATTATCGCGGTCTGCGATTTGCGAGCGATGCGCGTAAAGCGGTGCTTGCGGATCTGGAATCGCACGGCCTGATTGCTGAAGTGCGCGTGCATGAACATGAGGTGGGGCACAGCGATCGCAGCAAAACACCGATTGAACCGTATTTAAGCGAGCAATGGTTTCTAAAAATGGGGGATGTGGAGGGGGGCGTGGTTTTGGGAGATGGCCGCCGATGCAGCGGCATGGCACAAGCGGCTATCGATGCGGTGGCACCGGATGGCGACGGCGAACGGGCCGTCAAAATATTTCCCGATCGCTACGCCCGCGGCTACACCGACTGGCTGGCGCAGAAGCGTGACTGGTGCATCAGCCGGCAGCTATGGTGGGGCCATCGGATTCCGGTATGGACGGCGCCCGCGGCGGCCAGCGGCGAACTGCGCAGTGTGCTTGCGGCGCATGATGGTGGCGAGCAGTTGTTTTCGAGCCGCCCGCAACCGGATGGATCGCTGCTGATATGCGCCAAATCCGAATCAGCCGATCGGCTGCTCGAGAATATGGCCGAGCGACTAGCGATAGAAATACATCGCGATCCAGATGTTCTGGACACATGGTTTTCGTCAGCACTTTGGCCGTTATCCACCATGGGCTGGCCGCAAACGGGAACGAGTCCGGCCGCGGAAGATCAACTGCTGGGATATTATTACCCGACCAGTGTACTGTCCACGGCGCGAGAAATTTTGACCCTTTGGGTGGCGCGGATGGTGATGTTCGGGCTGTTTTGCCATGGCGAGGTGCCGTTTAAAAAAGTCTACATCCATGCGGTGATTCAGGATGGGAATGGACGCCCGATGAAAAAATCTTTGGGCAATGGTGTGGATCCGGTGGATATTGTTGAAAGTCATGGCGCCGACGCATTGCGTTTCACGTTGGCATCGATGGCGACGGAAACGCAGGATATCCGTCTGCCCGTGGTGAAAGATGCCGGGACAGGAAGAAACACCAGCCCCCGATTTGATATCGGGCGCAACTTTGCCAATAAACTATGGAATGCCGCGCGGTTTATCCTCAGCAATCTGGGGGATGTTACGAACTATCAACATATAAACATGGAGCAGATTGCGGGCTCGGGGGAGTTGGTAGACCGGTGGATGATTTCCGCCACGGATCAGGCCATCACGCAGGCCCGCAGGCAAATGGATGAATTTCGCTTTGCAGAGTTGGCCAATGGGCTGTATCAATTTTTCTGGGGCGACGTTTGCGATTGGTACCTGGAAATTGCCAAGGGCCGCATTCGCGATGGCGACCCGGTGGTGCGGGCAGTGCTGGCGCATGTGCTACGGACGAGTTTGGCGCTGCTGCACCCGCTGATGCCGTTCATCACCGAGGCGATATGGGAAAAAGTTCCCGGCAGCGCGGGGCTTTTGGTCGTGGCCGAATTTCCGGTTGCGGGCACCCACAGCGATGCGGACATCACCGAAGCGTTTGCCCAGGTGCAGCGGATAACGCGGGCCATCCGCGATATACGCAATGAGTACAACATCGACGGCAGAGCGAAGCTGGAGGTACACCTGCAAGTTGATTCGCCGCAGGCGCTGGCGATACCGGCCGGGGGCAAAGCGGTGATTGAAAGCCTTGCGGGGTGCGAGATTAAAGCCGTCGGTGGGGAAATCGCAGCCCCTAAAGATGCCGCCATCGCGGTGGTAGCGGGCACGACGGTTTTTGTGGCCGGTGTGGTTAATCGAGAGATGGAAGTAAAAAAATTGCGGGCTCGGCGCGTGGAACTCGAAAAGCTGATGTCGGGCGGGCAGGGCAAGTTGGCCAACGGCGCTTTCGTGGCCAAAGCCCCGGAAAAAGTGGTGCAGGGCATACGCGATCAGCTGGCGGTTTATGAATCTGAAATGAACCGCATCGACACGAGCCTGCGCGATCTGGAAGTTAGTGCGGCGGCGGGAGAAGGCGGTCGGCAGTAAATATTAAAGGCATTTTTTAAGGAAAGTAAAACATGCATGATCAACGGCTGGATCGATTGGCTGAAATTCTGGTGGGGTATTCGGCCCGGGTGAAAAAGGGTGATCTGGTGCGTATACAGGGAGATGTGGTGGGCCTGCCCCTGATCGAGGCCATTTATGAGCGGGTGCTGATCGCGGGCGGCCATCCCTTTGTAACGGCCGCGAGCGATGCGATGAGCGAGGCCTTTTACCGCGTCGCCACACCGGAACAGTTGGCTTACCTCTCCCCCATCAGCCGGTATATTGTTGACACCATCGATGTGTCCATCGGGCTATGGGGCGAAAGCAACACCAAAAGCATGTCCGGTGTCGATCCGCGGAAGCAGTCGGCGGCGGCGCAGGCACGCCGGCCGATCAGCACACGTTTTCTGGAGCGGGCGGCCAAGGGTGAGTTGCGGTGGGTCGGCACGCAATATCCGACGCAGTCGGCGGCGCAGGATGCCGAGATGTCGCTGCATGAATACACGGATTTTGTTTTCCGCGGCGGATTGCTGCATCTGCCGGACCCGGTGGCGGCGTGGCAGGCGATGGCCGAGCGGCAACAGCGCCTCACCGATTATCTTGACAAGGCTTCGGAAGTGCGCGTCATCGGCAAAGACACCGATCTGCGTGTGGGCGTGCAGGGGCGCAAGTGGATTAACTGCTGCGGTCATGAAAACTTTCCGGATGGCGAAGTTTTCACCGGCCCTGTGGAAGATGCGGTCAACGGCCACATCCGATACAGCTTTCCGGCGGTGCACCATGGGCGGCAATGCGATGAGATCAAACTGACATTTAAAAATGGGCGTGTGGTCGATCTGCAGGCGGCCAAGGGGTTGGACTTTCTGACTGCCATGCTGGATCAAGATCCCGGTGCCCGAATTTTGGGCGAATTCGCCATCGGCACGAATTATTCCATCAAGAAATACACCTGCAACACCCTGTTCGATGAAAAGATCGGCGGAACCTGTCACGCGGCACTTGGGGCGGCGTATCCGGAAACAGGCGGCAAGAACCAAAGCGGACTGCATTGGGATATGGTCTGCGATTTGCGCGAGCCGGGTTGCCGGCTCGAGGTGGACGGCCGCACCATTCTTGAGGCGGGCCGGTTTGTTGAGTCGGGTTGGCCGTGCGCCCAATAGGCGGCGGGTCGGTCTCTGCGGAGCACCGGACATGAATCTCAATGATTTTATATCATCGCGCCGAACCCGCTGGGGGCGGCTTACGGCCCTGCTTGATCGGCTGGAAGGGGGACTTCAGCCACCCTTGAATCGCAATGAATCGGAAGAATTATTTGCTCTTTACCGATTGGTCTCCAGCGATCTAAACCTGATGCAAACGGCCGGGGGAAGCGCCGGTGTGAGAGATTATCTCGAACGTCTGGTGGCTCGGGCGTATCAGGGCCTGGCTCCGCAGCCAAAAAATTCCATTTGGAAGGGGTGGTGGCGGCTCTTGCGCCATGATTTTCCGGCCTCGGCCCGGCGGCAGTGGGCCGTGCTATTTTTTGCCGCCGCCGTCATGTTTTCCGGCACCCTTTTTGGCTATATCGCGACGAGCGTTCGCCCATCGGTGGCGGTGTCGATCGTGCCGGGTGAATTCTGGCGGCAGAAACCGGCCCAGCGGGTTGAGAAACGCTATCAGGCGCAATCGCTGCCCGGCTTTTCATACAGACCCGGAGAGAATCTGCTTTTTACGGTTTACCTGTTTACCCACAACATTCTCGTGGGGGTGGGGTGCTTTGCGCTCGCGGCACTCTATGGCGTTTTTACCGTGGCGATGCTGTTTTTTAACGGCCTGATCCTTGGCTCCCTCGCCCAGCGCTACATTGCCGATGGCGTGGGAACCTATTTATTTGCATGGGTTGGCCCGCACGGGTCGTTTGAATTGCCCGCGATATGCGTGGCGAGTGCGGCGGGGCTGATCATTTCCCGGGCGCAGTGGACGCGGGGTGGCCGCTGGGGTTCGGTGATGGGTGCGATCCGCGCTCAGCGACGCGATATGATCAATCTGCTGCTCGGGTCGGCCCACATGTTTGTTGTGGCCGGTATTTTTGAAGGTGGATTCAGTCAGCTAACCAGCGCGATTATTCCGTATTGGCTGAAGATCATGGTGGCGATCCTGCTGTTTCTAACGCTTACTCTTTACCTGTTTTTTATTCCGGTGGATGCGGCGCCGGTATCGACATCCCCATTAGAGGCGATGGAAATGGAATCGGCAGCGGCGCCCGCTGCACTGCGGCAGACCCCGCAGCGCGCGACACCGCTGGCTGCGCCGGCCCCGCCGCTTGCGACACCGCGGCCCACTCCGGCGGCCGCACCGCTGCCTGCCCCCACGATGAGAAAGGCCACGCCATGACCAACTCCGATACCGGGCCGCAAATACCGAGCGCCGCTGATGACGCCGCACTGGAGCAGCAAAGTGCGGCTTTCGCGACAAACTATGGGCGCCTATGCGACGGCGTAGCGCAGGTGATTGTGGGCCATCGGCAAGCGGTGGAAATGACGGTGGTTTGTCTGCTCGCCCGCGGCCACGTGCTGCTTGAGGGGGTGCCGGGGCTGGGAAAAACGCTGCTGGTTAAAACGCTCGCACGTCTGCTGGGTTTGCGGGTGTCGCGCATATCATTTACCCCCGATTTAATGCCGGCCGACATTATTGGCAGCCACATTCTTTTGACCGACGAGAGCGGCAATCGGAGTATGCAATTTCAGCCGGGGCCGGTTTTCGGCAATCTTATTCTGGCCGATGAAATAAATCGGGCCACTCCGAAAACGCAATCCGCCCTGCTCGAAGCCATGAATGAACGAACCGTGACCGTAAGCCGAACGCAGCATGAATTGCCATCACCATTTTTTGTTCTGGCAACGCAGAACCCGATTGAGATGGAGGGTACTTATCCGCTGCCGGAGGCGCAGCTTGACCGCTTCACAATGAAACTGGAGGTTGGGCATTTAAGCGGCAATGAATTGATGCGGGTGATTGGCGGCCATGCGGAACGCACTGAAGTTGCACCCGTTTGTACTGCGGCCCAATTGCAGGAGATGCAGGAGCTCGCGGGGCATATTGCCATCGCACCGGAGATGCTGGCCGTGGCGGCGCGCTATCTGGAAAGTACGCAGCCGCAATCAAAATGGGCGGCCGATAAAGTGCGCCAATACGTCCAATATGGATGCAGCCCCCGCGCCGGGCAGCATATGCTGGCCTGTGCGCGCGTGGTCGCCCTGGCGGGTGGCCGCGCGTACGTGGCCAAGGCGGATATCGATGCGGTCGCGGTGCCAACACTGGCCCATCGGCTGGTTTTCAATTACGAGGGGATTGCAGCGCAAATAACGGCAGCGGAAATAATTGCCGGGATCGTGGCCGCTGATGTCCGCCATTTGCCCCGTTGATGACTTTGGTGGGGGCGGTTATCGGGCGCGGCGGTTTGGTCGGGTTGCCAGTTCGACGTGTGAAGCGTTTGCAATTCGCCGACGGCGCGAGTACAACGGATGCACCTCTGCCATGTTCGAGCTAGAGCGGTTTTATGCTTCGGACCGATGAGCACCTAAAAGGACCCCGAGTTGGCGAGAACGGGCAAGCCTGGTTCCGAGCAATCGGAACAGTTGTGGAAGCTCCGAGCCGTCACTTGAGCTGGTCCGCCCTTGTAAAAAGGGTTCGAGCGTCACCGCCTCACGACATAACGGTGGAGGTTTTTTATATATCCCAGGACTTCCGGCTGGGATAAGCATATGCCAACCGTGCCAATCCGGGCGCGGGTCGGCGGAAAGCCAACTGGAAGGTTCTCATGGCCACACCGATCTACATTCTGGAAGATCACCGCGTTGACGATTTATTTCCCCTGACTTACAGCCGGCCGGCGTCGCTGCTGAGGTGCGGTGGCGAACTGCTGCTCGACCGGATGCTGCGCAATATGCCCCACCCGCCGGATGGCCTGCTCATCCGCGACACGCTGGCGACCAAATACCGTGATAAGCTGGGCGTTCCCATCAATCCACCGGTGACGGCAGGGCGTGGGGCGGTTTTTGTCAATGCCCGCTGGCTGATGACGGAGCCATTCGTCGAACCACCCCCCGACACTGCAGGCATCGCCGGAGATGATTTCGCCTGGATGCATATTTCCGGCAACCGTCTTAAGACCATCGACCTTAAGCGGATCGTGCGGTCACGGATGCTGGATGACATCAGCCACCAGATGAATCCGGGCATTATTGACGCCACCATGATCCGCTTTCCGTGGGATTTGCTTCGGCATCACCGTCGGCTGTTGCTGGAAGATTTTAAGCGGCGCGGCAACACCAAGCGAAGCAAGCCGATGAAGGGCGTTTATGCCCTGGAAGACGAAAACATTTATGTCGGCTCCGATGTGGAGATATTTCCCGGCGTGGTTTTGGATGCTACCAAAGGCCCGATCTGGATTGAAAACCATGTGATCATCCGGCCCAACGCGGTGATTACGGGGCCGGTGTATATCGGCGAACATTCGGTCATTCGTTCCGGGGCAGATATTCGCGAGGATACCATCTTAGGCCCCCACTGCCGCGTGGGCGGTGAGGTGTCGGGATGCATTTTCCTCGGGTACGCCAATAAGCAGCATGAGGGATTTCTCGGTAACAGCGTGGTGGGAGAATGGGTGAATATCGGGGCGGGCACCACGACCAGCAATCTTAAAAACACGATGGGCGAGGTGCGGGTTCCCATCAATGGTAAGCCGCGATCCACCGGAATGACGTTTTTCGGTTCGGTGATTGGTGATCATGCGAAGCTGGGAATCGGAACGATGCTGAGCACGGGTTCGGTGGTGGGTTTTGCCAGCCATGTGATGATGGCGCGACCACCAAAATTTACGCCCAGCTATGCGTGGGTCACCGATGAGGGGATCAGCCGACTGGATTTTAATAAGATGCTGGCCATCGCACGGGCCACCATGGATCGGCGTCAGGTGGAACTGACCCTTGCTGATGAAGATATATACAACCGTGTGTTATCAAGTTACAGCACCGTGGAAGATTATGCGTGGCTGCCGGTTTAGGCGGGTCCATTTTCAGGCGGCGGTGTTATGCGGGCCGCGGCTCTCGGAGGGCGTGGGTTTGTGCCTTGTGCAGCTGCGCGATGCCATCTGCAGCCAAGGCCAGCATGGCCTGCAACTGCGGCGGTGAGAAGGTTGCATGTTCACCGGTGGCCTGAATTTCCACAAAGGTTCCGTCCGCGAGCATCGCCACGTTCATATCGACATCGGCGCGAGAATCTTCGGAATAATCGAGATCCAGCATGGGGGTGCCGTTGACAATCCCCACGCTGACGGCCGCCACCTGCCCGGTCACCGGTGATGCGGCAATCAGCCCTTTGGCGATGGCGGTTGCGGCGGCATCGCAAAGCGCGACGTAAGCGCCGGTAATGGCGGCCGTGCGCGTGCCGCCGTCGGCCTGAATGACATCGCAATCAATGAAAAGCGTGTGTTCCGACAGGCGATCAAGTGAAATGACGCTTCGCAGCACGCGCCCGATAAGCCGCTGAATTTCAACGCTGCGGCCGTCGGGCTTGGCGGTATCGCGGCGCTTTCGCCCGAGGGTAGACGATGGAAGCATGGCGTATTCGGCCGTCAGCCAGCCGGTGCCTTTGCCCTTGAGCCAATCGGGTACGCCTTTTTCGATCATGGCGGTACACAGGACGCGCGTATCGCCAAAGCTGGTCAGGACGGCGCCGCCGGCATGGCGGGTAAAATTGCGGACAAAGCTGATGGGGCGCAACTGATTGCTGCGGCGGCCCGAAGCGCGGGGGGCCACTGCACGCGGGGTTTTGGCCGGCATTTTGGTTGGCATTTTGGTGGTCGCTTTTTTCATCGAAAAATTCTCCAAGGCTGGCACGCGGTGCCCACGCGGGCAGCAACGTGCAGATTTACATCCCGCCAATCTGGAAGGCCAGAAGGGCTTTTTGAAAATGAAGCCGATTGTGCGCCTGCTGGAAGACCCGGCTTTGCGGACCATCCAGGACTGCGTCGGTAATCTCCACATTGCGATAGGCCGGCAGACAATGCATGACGATGGCGTGCGCGGGTGCAGCCGCCAACAATTGTGAATTGATCTGATACGGGCGGAAGATGGGCATGCGGGCCGCCTTTTCATCCTCTTGCCCCATACTTACCCATGTATCTGTGTAAATTACATCAGCCTGAACGACGGCTTCCTTCGGGCTGCTGGTGATAAGGGTTTTGATCCGGTAAACGCTTTGGAGAGCCTGAAAATCCGCGGCCGGCAATGCGTAGCCGGGCGGCGTGGCAATGGCGAAGTTCATCTTAAATACGCCGCACGCCTCGAGCAGCGAGCGGGCCACATTGTTGCCATCGCCGATGTATGCAAGCGTGCGGCCTTCCAGTGAGCCAAATTCCTCCTGAACGGTGAGCAGATCGGCCATCGCCTGACACGGATGGCTGCGGTCGGAAAGGCCGTTGATTACGGGCACCGAGGCGAAGGCCGCGAGTTGCTCGATGGTTTGGTGCGCAAAGGTGCGGGCCATAATGGCATCACACATGCCGGAAAGTACGCGGGCCACATCGGGCACCGCCTCGCGCGAGCCGAGGCCGATTTCATTGGGCGAGATGTAAATGGCGCTTCCGCCGAGATGGGTCATCGCGACATCAAAGCTGACGCGGGTGCGCAGCGACGGCTTTTCAAAAATCATGGCGAGCACTTTTCCGGCGCAGACGGGATCGTTGCGGCCAAGCTGGCGGTGGGCGCTTTTGAGCCGGGCGGCAAGGGATAATAGGTGCCCGAGTGTTTGGGGGCTTGATGACATTATGTCGACAAAATCAAATGGGTTGGCGCCCGTGGGCGCACCATTGGATACCGCAGCCATGGTTTAACCTCTGATAATTTCCGTGCCCACGCCGCGATCCGAATAGATTTCCAGCAGCAGGGCGTGGGGGAAGCGTCCATCAATAATATGGGTTTTCTGCACGCCGGCCTCGAGTGCAATCAGGCATGATTCAACCTTGGGCAGCATGCCTTCGGCAATCTGGCCTTGCGCAATCAGGCTGTCAATCCGGGCGCGCGTGACACTGCGCAGCAGAGAATCGGGATCGTCTTTGCGTTCGCGGATGCCGTGGGTATCCGAAACAAGCACCAGCTTTTCGGCCCCGCAGGCGGCGGCCACAAACCCGGCGGCCGTGTCGGCGTTAACATTCAGCTTGCCGCCCGCGCCATCCAAGGCGATCGGCGCGATGACCGGTATCACATCCGCACGGGCCAACGCGGCAATCAGGGTGCTGTTCACGCGGGTAAGCTCACCCACGCGACCAATGTCGATCTTTCGATTGTCCGGGGAAGAAAGGAATAATTTCTGTCCGAATAGAACCGCGCTGCCGAGTGAATGCAGCGGCATGGCGCGGCCCCCGAGCGATTCGATCGTCTCGACAATAAACACGTTGATCTGATTGATCAGCACGTGCTCTGCAATGGCGAGGGTGTGATCATCGGTGTACCGGCGGCCCATAACGAACTGGGCCTGAAGCCCGGCATCTGCCATCGCCTGGGTGATGGCTTTGCCGCCGCCGTGAACCACCACGGGGCGCATGCCGACGGCATGCATGAAGACAATATCGTTGAGCACCTTGCGGAATTCGTCCTGGCTGTCCATGAATGAACCGCCGAGTTTCACGACGACGATTTTTTCGTTGAAACGCTGGATGTAGCCAAGGGCCTCAATCAAGGCGCCGGCTTTTTCAAGCACACCGGGTTCAACAGATATATTCAATGACACATCCCATTGCCATGATCCCAATGAGGGGTAAAGAATACGGAGCCTCGGCCTGCATTTCAAATGCGTGGTGAATGGTGGCGGGGGCGGCCGACGGGCAGATCGCATTTTTGTGGTCGATGTGCCGCGGCATGTGGGGGCTTTTGCGGGCCGATGGATTTATCGCAGCGAAAGGTTGTGCTATAGCCGCTTTTTTCTAACGGGTTTATTCCATCGGAAATACTCGTTGCAGTCATTCCGGGGTAAACCGCTCGGCTCGTATGGGTTTGTGTAAATGCAGCGCCACGCGCTGGTCGCATTTTTTACCGGGATGCACGCACTCGACCATGCCTGCCCCGTGCAAGCACCATTTTCAGCGGCGTATCCCAGTAATATTGCAGGGCACCGAACGAGCCCGACGCCGCAACCCGTCGCCGGGTCACGGTGAAGTATACGGCGACTGCAGGATCGTCTGCGCCGCTGGCATCGGCCCTGGCGCGGGGATGCGACTCTGGTTTCGCCGAAACGTCGCGGCTCCATAACGGCGCTGTTCAATGCCGGTATCTTTGATGCGGCGTCAGCGCTTGTGCCTATTTGCCGCCGAGTAATCCGGATGAGCTGCAGCCCAGCGCAGGGCACTCGACCGCACGGCCGCATAGTGCACCCGCCACCAGGCCCTCCCAGCCGTACTCACATCCGGGCCGCCCACCTCGGGCGGTGCGAGGCCGGCTGCGGGCAGCGACCATTGGCCGAGTGTGGCCAGGCCAAAGCAGTACGCCACCTGCGCGCGCATCCACAATCGGTATTTGGCCCCGGCTCGCACCATGCGCAACAACGCCGGATAGAGGCGCGCGAAGGGCAAATGAACATGTGTATAATTCATATCCTCTATGGCGTTAACTCCCATCCGCACCGCCAGGGGCCGCTTGGCCCGCAGCGCCATTTGTATAAGCGGTACGGCGGAGCGTGCGTCCGCGCCCTTTGGGAAACCGAAGGCCACGCTGCTCATCAAATTGATAAGCCGGCCATGCCCCAAGTGCGGAAATAGCCCCATCACCGCTGGCATCAAGGCCTTAGCCATTTTTCTTGCCCCCATGGTATCCACTATCATGCTCGTGCCATCCGACCTGCCCTTTAGAATCTGCCTGGCCACAATGAGAAAGATCGGCCGCGGCGCGTGGCAGAGTGCACTGATTGCCTGCCTCCGCATGGTGCGGTCGTAGCCGGAGCCATGGAAAACTTTGAGCGCTGCCGCAATGGCGAGGTGATACCCCGGCGAGCCCGGCCAGAGGCGATCAAAAGCCGCCAACTCCAACTGCTGCTGTCCCGCTAAGCTCAGCGGTGAATGGGGATGCTCCCACTGCTCCAACAGGATTCTCCGGCCGATGCGGCATAACGAGAGATCGTACAGGTACCGATATGGGACCCCCGTTGACAAGCAGGCCGCCGGATGTTTCAGACTGTACACAACCAAGGGGACAATAACCTTCGGACTGTAGGGTAGCTCGTGGATAAAACAAAGCGCTTCCAATATTCTGGTTCGCAGAAGCGGTGCCACCTTCTGCTCTGGCAACACCTGCAGTATGGCCGCAAGTTCCTTTGGTCGGAGCGGCATGCCCCAACGGACGCGTAGCATGGCGACCAACACCCGGTTTGCCCAGGTGTCAGGAGCGACCGCCGCAAGCGCCTTGGCCAACGGCCCATCACTTCGCACCCAATCACTGCAACTCGGGTCGGGCCCAATGTCGCTCAACAGATCGATGGCGGCAAACCTTTGAACCGGGCTGGATTTTTTGCGCAACGCCAGCCTTTCCAGCGTTTGCATAAGTCGGCGCATGACTGCTTTGCCCCAAGTGTGAACAAGAAGCGTGTGGTATTTGGCGCGATTGAAATTCCAGTAATAATTGAAAGCCAAGCGCGGGGGGAGTGAACAAAGGCGGCCCGCGTAATGAAACACCGAAGGCCCGGGGCCCCATTCCATCGTCGTGTATACGCGCAGAAATGCGAGTCGACCGGCGTGGCCGCCGAGGGCGACGCCATCCAACGCCTGAAGGAATAGCTGGCGCCGGCGCAGCAAAAGCCGACGGCGGGAGATCGGTATAAGCTGTCCCAGCGCCTCCATGGCGCGGGCTTCTGCCGGATTGGAGCCGAAGTCGGCTGGCGGAAGCCATCCTACCGTCTGCCCCGGCACGTAATGCACGATCGTCAGCGGCAGGCCCAAAGCCCTGACCTTGGCGAGCGTCACCGCGAAAAGCCTTTCAACGGGCTGCGCGCCGGAAGTGATATCGTAAAAGGACGCAGCGCGGCCAGGTTCACGCACGGACCACGCTTTAATCGGAAATGCCGCACCGCCGGCGCACAGGGTTACGTAATTATCGGCGGCCCGGCCGGCAAAGGCCAGCATGTGTTCGCTGGGAGAATATGTTACTCGCGGCGCGTTTTTAAATGCACTCCAGATGGGCCCAGAAAAGTCAACAGCCACCGCCCCGTTGCTGCCGGCAAAGGAGGCCAGCGTAAACTTCGCGCGGTGTGGTGGCCCCGGCCCATCCGCCTTCAGCGAGCCGAAGACAAACAGCGGTGATGCGCCCAGTATTACGGTCAGGCCGCCGGGGTGCAAGGTGTTTGCCAGTACAAATATTCCGCCGCCGTAATACGCGTACGGACTGCCCTGAGCGTCGTAAATTACCACGGCGACGTGGCCGGCCTTCGAGGCCACCAGCGCGGTTGCCGCGAGAGGGGGCGTCTTCTCGCGCATGAAGAGCCGAAAGAAGAACGTTTGTCTTGATTTGGCCGATCCCGCCAGTTGCAACCGCCGCGGATGCAGGAGGAGCTTGTGCACCAGGGCGGTGGGAGTGGGGCCTGCGGGCTGGCTCGCGGGGGCACCCTGCATCACACGCTGCGGGCCGGCGCGTGCCGCCTGGCAGCCATGCTCAATTGCTGGACCCGCCACCACCGGTAACAACGCCAGACATGTGAATGTGAGCCCTTTGCACGCCAACATAAAAATTCCCTTCCGCTTTGTTTGCTGCCACAAAAATGGGCCTCACGCCGATAAGCCAAGGTACCGCTTATCCGCCGATTGCTACTCGGCAGCGGATGGTGGCCCGTTGCTGGCTCGGCAAGCGTTACCACCGGGATTTATCTGAGGAATCTCACAGCGACACGCAAGTTACCGGACCGCCGATGGCCCGGTTCGCCCGGAAACCGCTTATGCCCCCGGCCGATTTCCGGTATTTCCGCCTATATTCAAAAAGCGGCTGCCGCCGACATATCCGATGCGTTCGGTGGCTGCTTGCCGTTTCAGCCTATTTTTGGGCGCTAGGGAACTGCCGGACAACTATTCCTGGCAGCAGGGGAATCAGTGGGGGCAGCATTTTTATGGCACTTGCCGCCTCCGGATTCGCCTCGTGATCACGCAGGTAAAAGCTCGCAATTTGGCAAGTATCCTGGTACACCACCGTCTGGTATCGAACGGCGCGCAACGAAAATTCTGGCAAATTTTTTGCCGCCAGGAAATAGAGGTGGCAGACCTGGTCGGATGCGGCCCCGGAGAGTCTGAGGAATCCCGCCCGCAAAAATAGCGCGTTTGGATTATGGGGTGCAAGCTTAACGGCCTGCAGGGTATCAGCGTCGAATTGGGCAAGCGCCGCTGCGTACCGGGCCGTATCTTTATTAGCCCGCAGGTTTAAACCATCAAGGTAAGCAAGGCCTATCCACGCGAAAGGGTACCTCGGGTCCACCGCTAATGCCGCCTTGAGCAGATTGGTTACCTTGGTGCGGTCCGAGACATCCAGTTGGAATGTGAACGCTGGCTTATTATTGGGATAAATGAACCATGCATAGTTGACAAGCAGATCCGCCTCCAAGGAACCTGGAATCCCCGCGTGCAGGCGTTCGAGTTGGTGGAGGTGGTGCAACGCCGCCTTGAAATACTTTCCAGCCTGCGCTTTTGATCTGGTATACAGGAGAAAGACCTGCCGCGGGTTTAATCTCAATTGCTGCTTGTAAACGGTTTGAGATAACTGCTCACGCCGGAAGTCGCGCTGAGCGGTAAACAGATCACGCTGCAACTTGAACAGCAGGTACTCGCTGCGCGACGGCGGCACCTTTGCCGCGGAGCCAGCAGCAAGAGCCCGCGCCGCGGGCAGCGATAACCCGAGCACCAACAGTGCGACAATCCAAAGTTGAGGGCGGCAAGCGTGACCGCCTGCCCGGATCCTCAAGCACGGCTCCGTTGGGAATAATCCCGCCATGGCAACATTCCTCTTTAAAGAATTCATGGCTCGGACCGCACCTGCAAGTCCACGGTGCTTGGCATGGGGTCTGACCATGGAATAGTTGAAATTTTACCATTAACTCCCCATTGTTGCGCCGTCCCGGATTCCGCTTCCATGATCGGAGTTTGCCACCACTGCCAGGAGCCGGGGGCGAGAGTTTGGGTGTCCGTTATGGCTTGGGTCCAGCTCCATTGCTGGGTCGATGAAATGCTGGCTGAAACGCTGGCCTCTATAAAGCCTAACAGGCCGCCGCCCGCGCTGGTACTAAGCCCCTCGGTGACCGAAACGGAATATGCGCTGCCCTGTGTGATCGAACTGGTTCCACCCGGAGGATTAACCGTAAAGATCGCCCCCAATGGTTGGGCTGTTCCGTCCGTCTGCGTCTTCGTCGAATTCGTCACCACCACGAACTCGTTCTGGACCGTGACCGGCTTTGTGCCCGGTTGGCCATTACTGATGTAGGGGTAGACCCCTTGATAGACGGTGCAGTCGATCAGGCCGGGGCTTCCCGTTGGGCTCGAGGTTGCGCCATCCGTCTCGATGGAATTGGGCGGACTGGTGGCCCCGCTGGAAAGGTCATCTATGTTCGGCGACACGCTCCACTGGTAGCTCAACTGCACGCCGGCGGGCTCGCCGCCAGCGGACGCCGTGTACTTACTTTCAACCGGCGCGTTGTCGTAGGGTACGCTATTGTCAAATATGACGTAGGGCGGCCCACTTATATTCAAGGTTATTGCTGACACGAAGAACGAATCGACCGCCGATCCCGCGTTTATAGATTCGCCGTCGCTGAGCTTGACCGTCGCCGTACATGTCACGCCGTAGCTGCCGTCCTTCGGCCCCTCCGCTGTGCATGAGAGCGACATCGGAGACGCCCCCGGGCCGAGGGTCTCCTTGTAGGTGGAAGTGCCGGTCTGCACAATGGTGCCGCCATTATCGACGCTGAAGGTGGCCACAATCGAAACCACAGATGGCGTCACGCCTTCCCCATTGGGCCCGAGCTTGTAGGTAAGGAGGTAACTCAGGGTAGATGCCTGCCCCACCTGCACCTCGTATGGGTCTCCCATGGACGGATTAGACGTGACGGTAGCGGTCGTGCCGGCAACGGACGTGCCTGCGGCGAGGCCCAGCCACGCCAGCGAAAAACACACCAGGCAGGCGCACAGGCGCGAGCGGAATTTCCCAAACAAACTTGCCATAGGGTTCCCCTTAGTTAGAGCAATTTTTCAAGCGGCCTTCCCACCACGCGTGGTAAAGGCTGTACGTCTGTGCCAACGGCAGCGGACGCCGCGAGTCGGAATTCCGTGCGGCCTTATGGGTCCGCCAAGCCCAAAGCTCGTCATCACCGCCCGCGTAAATCGACATGGGCGGGTAAAAGGAATCAGCGAGTGTCTGGGCTGGTACATCCCTCAGGAGGCCCGCGAAGAACCGATTCGACATGATTGCCTGCTGCGGCGCCTTGAGGAGGTACGTGACGGGCGGCCGCCCACCGGGTTGAGTCCCGATCATGTACCGCGCAAGGAAAAGCGCCTCCGATGAGACGCGCCGTGCGAACCATTGCGAATTCGTGCTGCGGAGGTGAAGCAACTGCTGCAATAACGCTCCGCCCAACTCACCGGCTGGTGGCATGTGCACTACGGGTATTGAATAAAATGGGTGGGCAGGCGTTGGAAAGCCCGTTTCCGAAGGGATGTACGGCTCGCCGGGCAAGTATGCCGGTATGGGCTGCCGAGGCCTGAGGATGATGCCTGGAGCCCTGCGGCTTCCGATGGCTACTGTGCGGTAGCCGATCCTTGGTATTCTCCCGAGAGGGTCGACGAACAGCCCCTCGCACGCGGCGTTCAGCGAATGGTTGCGCTTGATGCAAACCGTGATGCAGCCCATCGGCAGGCCGCGATATCGGAAACCGGCAGGCGCGAGGTGCAAAAAGAATCGCTTGTAGACGCCTCCGAAATCGTTCTCGCAACGGGCTCGGGCGATGGGCCTGCTATGGGCGAAGATTTCCGCTGGCTGGATATCGCCAGGGAAGCGGCCGATCTTTTTAATCCCGGCCGCGAGCGTCGGCGTAGCGGCAATCTCAACCACACTATCCCTATGCCTATTGGCGGGAATCTTGTGCGCACTGAGGTTGACAAGATAGACGGAGACAAAATAGTTGCCGGCCGGTAGGTCGACCGTCTGGTAGAGGTTCGGGCCAGCCACCGCTGTGGGGTAGGCCTCGCCATGGTCGTCAACAGAGGCTTGGGTTCGGCCACCGTCCAGCAGATCTTGTAAGGCATGCCGGCTGCTGCTATTCCGCCATCCTGCGACCAGCCAATGGCGCGCGGCCTCACCCTTGCGCCAATGGGCGTTGACCCAAGTGTAGGACCTTACGAAACAGGGGTCTTCATAGCCCCCCATTTCGTCCAAGCCCGTCATTGAATAAAGCAACGCCCACATCTTGCCGTAATGGTCTATCCAATTACCCTCTGTCCGCCAGTCATCGCAAACCGGAACGACCACCGACCCCCTGGGCTTCCACCGTGCGATAAGTAAGAGCGCGTCACGCAGTCGCTCCATTTGCGCAACGCTGGGTGGCCGGGCGCCACGCGGTTCGGGGACATACGCCGGCGTGCCTGTGCCCGTGTTGTCGCTGTGATTGTTGCGGTTGGTTTCGGCGGCGGCGCCGGTTGGCAGCGGCGGCCTCCGCCATGCATTTTTGCTTTCTCCCGGCAGGGTGATGATGAAAACCCCTTTGCCGTAGCATCCCACCGCCATCGCTTTGCCCTTCAGCGGCTGCAATGATGCAATATAATTGCCCACCTGCGGCTCGTGAATATGCCAACGCTGAATAATTTTTCCATCCGCGTTGTATTGCCAAACATCCAAACCCGCCCGCCAATGGCCCAGCCATAAATAACCCGCCCTGGGCCCCTGTGCGGGATTCGGCTGCCATGCCGCCACCGTCGTATGGTCTTCCGTCGGCAGTTGTTC
>JAJZGD010000135.1 GCA_021804985.1 Planctomycetota bacterium | reverse complement strand
TCGGCTTCAAAACTTGTTTTGCCCTTTTCCAGCCAGAGGGTGTAATTGGCGTGGCGTTTTTCATCGCCGAGTATGTGGGCCATCCGGATGCATGCGGTCAGGCCAGCCAACCAGATGCTGCAGATGTATGAAGTGGTGCCATTCATGGGCCAACCGTCGAAGGTGCTGTCCACGCCATTGCTGTCGGGCAGAAAATCGCCATCTTTATCCGTGCGCTGATCATACGCCATGGCTTTGGTAATGACCGGCCACATTTCCCGCAAAAAGGTGTGGTCGCCGGACCAAAGGTAATCGCGGTACACCATCAACGCGAAAGCGGGCATGAGGTCGATTTTGAACCAGGCATCGGGATGATCAAAGGTGCCGGGGAAAAAGTGGGGCATCTCGCCGTCCGGCTTCTGATGGCGGGCGCTCAGCCGCATCGAGGTTTTCTGTTGCTGCGGAAATAAAAGCGAAATGACACTCGACCCGTAGAATGCGACATCGAGGGTCTGCAAACCGCAGCACACCATCCCTTCCCAGACGGCAAAAGTGCCATCGGCTACCCACCAGCTTTCCTTGGTAAGGGTGGTGAGCTGGGCATTGATGGCATCTTTTACTTTGGGCGGAAAGGTGCCGGCGTATAGCGCATTTTGGAATGCGGCGGTTTTTCGGAACAGGTCTTCGCCGCGGTTAAGCAATTCTGTGGCGACATCGCGCGAATGATGAAACCATTTGTTGTACATGTGGCCGAGCAAATTGGCTTTCGGGGAATAGGCGTATTGATGCGGAAAATACCAGGTGAGCAAAAAGGTTACTTTTTGCGTTTCGCCGGGTGCCAGGTGAACCGTGGAAGCCAGTGCGGCATTGCGGGGCATTTCCGGTGGTACTTCCTGTTCGAGCAGTGAACCGTGCTTCTGAAATTCATCCCAGAATGCGGCCACATCATGCCATTGGGTGGCAGCCAGCGCGGCGGGGGCGAGGATGGCCAGCGTCATATCACCGCTCGATGCCTCCGAAGCATGGACGCCAAAGCCGGGGGTAAAAGTGGTATGAGATAAGTGGGCGAGTAAGCCGCTGTAGAAGCTCGGTATCTGTAGCCATTGCGCCGAGGGCCAGCCGCCGCCGACGGAAGTGGCCCACACGGCGGTGCGGCCTTGTCCATATTGGCCGGTGATAAGCAGGGGGGCGCCATCATCTGCCTTCAACAAAACCTGTGCGCCGGCTTTCAGCGCGCCGATCTGGTTGTATCCGCCAATGGTTTGAAATTGGGGCATGCCCAAAACAAAATCGGTCTTTTCCACGATGTGAATGCCGGTGGATTGGTTGACGGTATCCACCGCGTGGCGAAACACAATGGGGAGCGCTTGTTCAATGGGGGTGGCGTCCAGATGCCCCCAGCGATTTTTGCTGTTGCCATAAAAGGCATCCCATCCGCCCGTCACCAGCAGCCCGACACCTTTATGCACGGCATCGCGAATCATGGCCATATTGGCATCGCCCAGCGTGGCGGCGGCGTGCGGTATCTCGCCAAGCCATATCACATCGTAATGTTTGGCCAGATCATCGGCGGTGGAAAATGGAAGCGTGATGGGCGCATTATTTACATCCACGCTGACATCCAGCTTTAAATTGTCCGTGTTGGCAAAAGCTGCCCGAACGTGACTGGGCATTGATTCAAGCAGCACAAGCACCCGCACGGGTTTGGCCATGCGCGGCAGCTGGGAACCAGCGCTTCTTTCCATGTGAATGGCGGTCATGGCGGGGCCGCGCTCGAGGCGATTCTGCGTGCCCGTCCAGCCATTGGCGAGCGCCACACCATTGCGTATAGAGGCAAGTAAGGTGGCCTCTGCATGCGATGATGTTGGATTGGTTAATTCAAAGGTGAACACGGCGGCGGGCAGGCCTGAATCGCGCGGTTCATGCGGAATCAGCGGCGACCATGCGGTCAGTGATACGTTGACGGGCAGCGCTGGCTCGTGATAACGCAAGCGCGCGATGGGGGCGCGACCTTCATAGGTGATGTTGGGAACCGGCAACCCGGGATTGGAAGTGTGCCGAATGGTTTGCAGTCTGCGGACAACCGCAGCTTTGCCTTTTTCCGCCGCGCGAACGGCGAAAAATGTGTCGGGCAAAATAAGCCGCTGGCCCCAATTATTAAAAATCTGCCATTCATACAGGCCACCGTCGGCCCGCAATTCAAATGTTCCGGCGCCCATGCCGCCGAGCGGAATGCCCGAGGCCATCGGCGGATGAAACACGATGACCTTTCCATCCGGCCCGCGGAGTGGAACGCCAATTTCCTCGGCGTACGCCAGGGCGGCGGCGCTAAGCGGCGGCGCCACCAGCATGGCTGCCGTGCCACCCGTTAATACCTTAAGAAAGTCGCGTCGCGAATGGCCGGCATCAACGCCGAGGGGTGCGGGTTCAGGTTCGGGCATGTTTGCCTCCAAATCAGGGGTCAAAAGCAAAAAGGCTTTTAACAAATGTTATAGCAATTTGGGATGCGCCGACAAGCGGAGCGGGCACCGGCGGTTTGGCCGCAGCCAAATGCCACACGCACATTCAACCGTTGGCCTGCGGTGGCCCCTGATATTCGCCGGAGTAAGCGGGGGTGGCGGCCTCGGCCTCATATTTCCGGCTGTCGTGGCCAAAGAAGCGATAGTAGAGAAATATGTTGGCAGCCATGATTCCGGCGTAAAGAAAAAATGGCACTTCAATGGCCGATATGTCAAAAAGATAGCCGGTGCAGATGGATGCCGCCGATGAAGCCGAAAGGCGTGCGACCTGATTGACGGCGAGTGCCCGGCCCATGCTGCCATGTTCGACGCGCTGGGTTAAGGCCGACTGCTGTGCGGGAAGTGCCGCAATCCGCAAGGCAGGATAGATAAAATAAATGATCAGCGCCACAGCAAGATTGTGCCATAATGCCATAACGATCAGCAGCACCACGCCCAATGCCCGGGTGAAGGTGATGGCGCGAACAAATCCGAAGCGACGCTCCAAAGCCGGTGCCGCTAAAAGCGCAATCGATGCGAGCAGACTGGCCAGCGCGGCAAAAATGGCCATGTGCGATCGAGAGAGATGATATACCAAAACAAAAAATGGAATTAAGAAAGGGGTTATCAAACCCTGGCTTAGTCCGTTGAGCGTGCCCGTGATGCCGAAATGACGGATGGCCCGAGTGGAATTTTCGCGCGTAACTTTTTTCACCGGCTCATCCTGCGGCAGATGTAAAAACAGCAGCGCCAGGCAACCAAGAAGCGAGATAATGGCGGCCACCAAAAAAGCTTCACGCACGGAAAAGTAATGCACCAGCAGCGCGCCGGCCGCCCCCGCAATACCACTGAGAAAGGCGAGCACGGAATAATAGGTTGTCCGGTTTTCCGGCGTGGTAATTCGCGCTACAGCCGCACTCGAAACACTTTGCGCCGCGCCCCCAACGCCGCCCCCTATCAGCGAGCCGTTGGCCGAAAAACCGCCAATGACCGACGCAACCATAATCACGGCGAGGCTCGGAAACCCAAAAACCATGGCGGCACTCAGCGGCACCATCAAGCCGGTAATCAGCAATGCCCCGCGGTAATCCCAGCGATCCGCGAGTTGCCCGACGCCAATGGATAATGCCGCCGTCGCCATGACGCCAACCACATAGACGGACGCGAGCATCAGCGCCCCTTGATGCAGCGTATTTAAAACCAGATATGGCAATGCCACCATAATCATGCCGCCCGCCATCGAACGACTGGTGCGAAACAGCACCAGAAGAATCAGCCGCAGCCGATGCTGATTGGCCGCGCTAGAAATGCGCTCGGTTGACACGGCTGGCGCATCGTTTGGCGGCGGGTTTTCTTTTGGGGAGGTTTTGGTGTCGGAGGTTTTGTCTTTGATGGCGGCGGTTCCTTAAAACAGCTGACACCTTGCATGCGAAGGCGGCAGAAGATTTATTATACACCTTGCCGGGCGGCCCGATGGCAGCGCGGGCGACGGCGGCGCTGCACCACTCGGGAAGAAATTTATTTCCGCAATTGCACCGCCCAAAAGTGATGGGCGGTCCAAAGCCGATATTTGGCCCGTGGGTTTTTCTGAAGAATCAGCCATGCTCGAATCGACGGCTGCAACCCCGGCGGCTGCCGACCAATCCATGTATTCATGCTGATGCTTAAATTAGTTGTTCCTCCGCTTTGCAGTTGCCCGCGGTTTAGCACGACGGTGGCCAAGCGTGCGGGTGCCTTCCCCGCCATATGCAAGAGCAGGGTTTCGGATTGGAATACCGCCGCCCCCGCCTTGACCAACCGACATCCAATGCGCCGCCGGCCGTTGCCATCCGCGGAGAAGTGGACGCTTTGATTAAGATGCCGCCAGCTTTTAATGCTCCACGCCGCCGGTAAAAGCGCTTGCCCCCGCACCTTAAGGTGCATCGCCCTGAGCGCTCGGTATATCGTGCAATGAAAGCTCGCACCGATGGATGCACCAGACCGCGAAGCATTCCACTGATAATTGACCCGATCGATGCCTGGCACTTTTTCAAGGCAACCGACCGCAACGCCGGAAATGGCGACACTCGTGAACACCAAAAGCATGAGGCCCCACTTTTGTCTTCGCCTTCCGGCCGCGACCCAAACCAAAGACATGATCAAAATGGTGGCGGGCCCAACGATGATCGCGACAAGCCACCATCGGCGGGGTGCAGCAATCGGCGGCAGTCGCAGGTGTGTAAGCCGGGCCAAAATGGGGTGCGGGCGGCCGATCACCGCTGGATAAACAAGGCGCCGGGCTGCCGCGTGGGCGAGGCGGCAACGCTGCCATATAAAGCCCATCATGCTCGGGATCTTTTTCCGCGTCAGGGCGAAGATCGGCACATTGGCGCTGATCAACCGCCGGACGATCGCCGCCCGCAAATCCATCGCGGCAGCGCCCACGAATACACATCGCCCCATGGCGCCCAGGGCGGGGGCCGGAATAATACCCATATCACGGGATGTCAGGTGTAAACCGGATATGCCTTTGCGGCGTGCGCGGCGAACCGCTGCGGCAGTGCCGACAATGAAATAACGCAGGGCAGTGCGATTCAACTTTGCATGGGTAATGCGGACGGTGATATTTTTCCACGGCGTGCGTGTTTTGCCCACCGGCAGGATTCGGTATTTGAGGCGCCAATGGTTGTCGGCAACGGGCGCGACGAAGGCCATCGGAATAATCACTGGCATACCAGGCCGAAGCGGCATTTGCATGGATGGGCCGCCCGCCGCATCCTGCACCATGATCTGCCCCGATGTTTCGCTGGCGCGCAGGCCGTAAAATCTCACTGCCACCCAGGAATTAACGCGCGGATCTCGCGGGATGACACGCGCCGTCGTTTGCCCCCGGCAGGCGGCCGCCCCGAGCAGCATTAGCAGCGGGATGGCAAAGCGCCAACCGCAGGTTATAAAGTGAGAACATCGCGTGGGCTTGCGTATCATCGCTGCTAGCCTAGCGAGCCAATCGAAATTGGCAATAATCTTTCAGGATCAAGCGGTGAAAAAGCCGACGCCGCTGCTCGGTCTTTGGCCCAGCGCGAGGCGCGCATGAAGCAGGAGTGATTAACGCGATGAACGTTGCAGACCGAAATAAAATTCACCACCCCATGGTGCTGATTGTGCGCGATGGCTGGGGGTGCAATCCACATCCGGAGATGAATTCATATAACGCCATCCACCTCGCGGCCCACCCCGTGGATGATGCGCTGATGGCCCGTTACCCGCATGTGCTGATTCATACATCCGGCGAATCGGTGGGCTTGCCGGCCGGCGTCATGGGAAACAGCGAAGTGGGCCACCAGAACCTCGGCGCCGGACGCGTGGTAGATCAGGAAACCATGCGCATCACACGGCGCATTCGGGATGGCAGCTTTTTTAAAAACCCCACACTGCTCGGCGCCTTTGAACATGCCCAAAAACATAATTCCCGCGTCCATCTGCTCGGGCTATGTTCCGATGGGCGCGTTCATAGCGATCAGGCCCATGCGTACGCCATTTTAGAATTGGCAGCAAAGCTGAAATTTGCCCCGGATCGCCTCGCGATTCACGCCATAACCGATGGCCGCGACACGGCGCCGCAAGGCGGCATCAAATACCTGGCAGCGCTGGAAGACAAAATCTCTCAGGTGGGGGTGGGGCGCATCGTGTCGGTGATGGGTCGGTATTACATCATGGATCGAGACAACCGATGGGATCGGGTGAAAAAAGCGTTTGACCTTCTGACGCACGGCATTGGAGATCGCTTTGATTCCGCCCGGGCCGCATTGGAACACTATTACGCCCACCCCACGGAACCATCGCGCAATGGCGACGAATTCGTTACCCCGTCGGTCATCGGTACCCAACCCGTCACCATCGGCGACCATGATGCCGTGATCTTTTTTAATTATCGCGGCGACCGCCCGCGCGAAATCACCAAGGCCTTTGTGCTTGATGACAATGCCTTTTCGAAGGAACCCAACGGCGGTTTTGCGCGGGGTAAAGTTCCGCAGGATTTGTACTACGCCACCATGACCGCCTATGAACAGGGCCTGCCGGTAAAGGTTATCTTTGAAAAGCCCGAAAAAATGCACGACATTCTGGGCATGTACATGAGCGCGTGCGGCCTGAAACAGTTTCGATCCGCCGAGACGGAAAAATTTCCGCACGTCACCTTCTTTTTTAATGATTACCGTGAAGCCCCCTTCCCATTGGAAGACCGCGGCATGGCCGCAAGCCCCAGGGTTTCCACCTATGACCAGAAGCCGGAAATGAGCGCGGCCGAAGTTACCGCACTGGTGTGCAAAGCGCTGGATAGCGGCAACTATGATCTGCTGATCGTCAATTTTGCCAACGGCGATATGGTCGGCCATACCGGCAATCTGCCGGCGGCCATCCAAGCCGTTCAAACGGTGGATCGGTGCGTGGGGCAAGTGGTTGATAAGGTTAAGCAACTTGGTGGATCGCTGATCATTACCGCCGATCATGGCAACTGCGAGCAAATGTGGGATCCGATTAACAACTGCCCGCACACCAGCCATACCACGTACGATGTGGAATTAATACTGGTGGATGATCGGTATATCGGCCGCACCCTGCGCACCGGCGGCGCCCTGTGTGATGTCGCCCCGACACTGCTCGCCATCATGGGCCTTGGAGCCCCCGCCGAGATGTCGGGTAAATCGCTTTTGGTCTGACGATACGGAGCGCTTTGAACATGCCGACGCACCGGGTTTTGCATCCTCATGCCGGCGGGGCGCCCGATCTCGCGGATGATGCTCGCTCAATGGCCCGTGCACTGGAACTCGCCGAGCTTGCCCGCGGAAGCGTCGAGCCCAATCCGGTGGTCGGCGCGGTGGTGGTAAAGGATGGTGTGGTTATTGGCGAAGGGTATCACGCCCGCTTTGGCGGCCCGCACGCCGAAATTATCGCTTTGGAAAACGCCGGTTCAGCCGCCGCCGGCGCCACCGTTTATGTCAGCCTTGAACCATGCTGCCACAGCGGCAAAACCGGCCCCTGCACCAAGGCGCTGATTGCCGCGCGGGTGGCGCGGGTGGTTGCGCCCATGCTCGACGCCAATCCGCTGGTCGCCGGAAAAGGGATCATGGAATTGCATCGCAGCGGTATCGGGGTGACGGTAGGCCCCCAGGCCGCCGCAGCATCGCGCATCAATGCCCCATTTTTCAAACTCATCACGCGCCGGCGCCCCTACGTGCTCGCCAAATGGGCCCAATCCATCGACGGCGCCCTCGCCGACCGACACGGCCAATCGCAATGGATTTCCGGCGCGGAATCCCGCCAACAGGTGCATCGGCTGCGCGGCCGCGTTGATGCCATCATGGTGGGCATTTCCACAGCGCTCGCGGATGATCCGCTGCTGACGGCCCGGCCCGAAAACCCCGCCGATGTACGGCGTACGGCGGTGCGATGTGTGCTCGATACGCACTGCCGGCTCCCTTTGGAAAGCCAATTGGTTCGCACCGCCCGCGAGGTGCCGGTGCGGATTTATCACGCCATAGAGCTCAATCCGCAAGCCGCGGAGCGCAGGGAGGGTTTATTGGCTGCGGGCGTCGCGTGCCGCGCCGCAGGCGGCGACAACACGGGGCTGGAAATCGGGGCCATACTTAATGATCTTGGGGCGGAGCAAAAAACGCATCTGCTTATTGAGGGAGGGGGGCGCTTGCTCAGCTCTTTTTTACATGCCCAGGCCGTGGATGAGGCGCATGTCTACATCGCCCCGCTGCTGATTACCGATCCGCAGGCATGCCGCCCGGCTGGCGGAACCGCAGAGCATCTCGCGGCAGCGCTGCGCGGAAAGATTGTCGCGCATAATATGAGTGGGCCAGATGTAATGATACGTATGTTGTTTGCCGGCGTGTTGTAAGCGGCCTGCGGGCAGCACGCCGGGGCGCGCCGCCGTTGTGGTGCAGGCATCTTGCCTGCATCGGAAACAGGCGTACCGCAGGCATCTTGCCCGCTGGCCGGCGTAAGGCGTGGCGACGCGCCGTCGTCATCTCTGCGTCTCCCATTCTTTGCGTGAGATATTAAATAATCACATCATGCCGGCGGCATGATTCCGTAAATTAACTAAAACGACGGTTGTCTCACGCAGAGGCGCAGAGGCACAGAGGCTGCCCGCGGGCAGCATGCCGGGGCGCGCCGCCGCCGTTGTGGTGCAGGCATCTTGCCTGCATCGGAAACATGCGTACCGCAGGCATCTCGCCTGCTTGTCGGCGTCGTTAAGCCGGCCACCCTCGTGGCCGCGCCCCGCCGTCGTTCTCTGCGTCTCCCCTTCTCTGCGTGATATAAAAACGAATCACATCATGCCGGCGGCATGATTCCGTAAATTAACTAAAACGACGGTTGTCTCACGCAGAGGCGCAGAGGCACAGAGGCTGCCTGC
>JAJZGD010000134.1 GCA_021804985.1 Planctomycetota bacterium | reverse complement strand
AGTCAGCGAGATCCGACAACAAAGCAGGCGGGGCATTTCAGCCCCACCCCGCGGGGCGGCGTGCTTTTTGTCCCCCCTCTGCGGCGCGGCTCCTCGGTGTACCGTCTGCGTCAGGTACGCCATTCGTCGCCGCTGCTTGATGGGCGCCAAAAATCACGCCGTCGCAACCCGGCGATTACTCGGACAGGCTCCTGGCCTTTGGGTTAACATTTTGGTGCACGGCGGTGATATCATTGAGGCCATCGGCGGGGCGACATACAGCGGGTGATGCAGTTTGGCAAAGTTTTTCGATAACCTTTCATTCCGACAAAAGACAGAGGCCGAGCTGCGTCGGCTCGGTACGAAATTGCACGCCGACATCTGGTTTCCCCATTATCCATTGGCTCTGTTTCTCGCGTTGCTCGGATTAAGCAATCTGGTTGGCGGCGTGGAGCGGCTGATGCCGCAAATTCCGGCGATCATGCAGGTAAAGACGCTGCAGCAGGGCTTGAAATGGCCTCACGGGCTGATGCCGGCGCTGGCGGGCTTGCTGCTGATGGTTATGTCGCTGGGGCTGGCGCTGCGATCGCGGCTGGCCTGGGCGATCACGGTGCTGTTGTCCGCCGGAACGCTGGCGCTTTCCATCCATCAAAATTGGCTGCACTGGAGCAGCGTGATTTACTTCAACGCCGCGCTCCTCTTTTGTCTGATCATTTTCTTTCGCACCTTTTCGAAATCATCGCTCGCGGCCGGCACTCTGCTTTCCGGTATCAGCCTGTTGATGCTTTTTGGCTACGCCCTTTGCGGATCTTACGTGATGGGCAAAGACTTTTCGCCGCCGATAACGACCTGGACGGACGCCCTTTATTTTGTAGTCGTTACATTGTCAACCGTCGGCTACGGGGATATTGTGCCGCACACGAGCGATGCGCGGTTGTTTGTGATTTCGCTGATCATTCTCGGCATCACGGTTTTTGCCACATCCATCTCCACGGTTATTGTGCCGCTGGTCGGGAACCGAATGGAACGGCTGCTGTCAGGGGAAAAGAGGCGTATGCGGAAAAATCATTACATTGTGGTCGGCGAGAATCCGCTGGCACAAAACACCTACAAGCAATTGCAGGATCGGAAGTTTGATGTGACGGTGATCCTGCCGACGGCCCCCACCACCAAATGGATCCGCGATGAAGATCTGGTGATCGGCGACCCCACGGATACGGACGTACTGCGCCGCGCCGGCGGTGAATTCGCACTTGCCATCCTGGCCCTGCGGAATGATGACAGCGAAAATGCCTTTATCGTGATGGCCGCGAAAGACTTAAGCGGGCAGGCCAAAACGGTGGCGGCCGTGAAAAACGCCAATAACCTTCAGCGGGTTCGCCGGGTGGCACCCGATCTTATTGTGGCGCCGGATATTCTCGGTGGGGAACTACTGGCCATGGCATTAAGCGGCGAACAGGTGGATGGCAACCATATTCTCAAAAGCCTCTTTATAACCAAAGACGCGTAAAGCGGGCACAGTGCGGTTTCGCAGATGCCATCCGCGAGCGGGCTCAGGTCGCGGCAGAAGAATCGAGAAGCTTTTCCTGTTTGCAGATCGTGTCGTACAGTTCCTGCGGTGTGGATGCGTTTCGCAGCTTTCCGCGGAATGCCTCGATCGTCATTAGTCGGCTGACTTTGGCAAGGGCCTGGATGTGGGCGCCGGTTTGTTCCGGCGGGCTTACCAATAGCACAATAAGGAATACCGGCAGCCCGTCAATCGACTGGAAATCGATCGGTTCACTCGGTTTGCCGATCGCAATCGACAGGGTTTTTACCCCGGGGCATTTGCTGTGGGGAATCGCCAAACCGTGGCCGACACCGGTGGTCCGCGTGGCCTCGCGTTCCAATACGCTGGCGAGCACCGCATCGGCATTCTTCATTCCCGCACTCGCGGTGAGCGCCCTGACAAGTTCTTCAATGGCCGCTTTTTTTTCGGTTGCGACCAGCGGCACCTTGATGCGGTCCGGACTGAGAAAATCTGCAATATTCATTGACCGTCCTACGCTGTGAATTCCGGCTTGAACACCTGAGTAAACACCGGCTAATAGCGCTACTCTACGGAACCCGGCGGGTATGTTCAAGCGTTCGGCGAGGCGCCGCCCCGCCGGGCGTGGCAATTTTTCACTGTGGCGGCGCAAAATGGGCGGGTGGCAACATGATACGCATGGCAATTGCCGCCGGGTCGAAACGTTGTAGACTTGTATGCTCCGCCCACAAGCAGATATTCGGGTGGTCTTTCTTGCGGAGTTTTTCAGCATGAGCGACTTTTTAGGGCGGTTTGCCCAACCTGACAGCGCCCCCACGCCGGACGCGGACGCTGCCCCCGCACCCCATCCCACGCCGCAACCCACATCGCAAACGACACCACCGCCGACACCACAGCCCACGGCGGCGGCACAGCGCGTGACCGGCTCCGATGTGGCCGCGGTTGAAGACCTGGCCAAATGCTATCGCACCCTTTGCGATCAACTCAGCAAGGTGATTGTTGGCCAGCAGGAGGTTATTGAGCAGGTACTCACCGCGATGTTCTGCCGTGGCCATGTGCTGCTGGTGGGCGTGCCGGGGCTGGCCAAAACACTGCTGGTCAAAACGCTTAGCGACGTGCTGAGCCTGCAGTTCCGCCGGGTGCAATTCACGCCGGATTTAATGCCTTCCGACATCACCGGGACGGACGTATTGGAGGAAGACAAAACGACCGGCACGCGCACCTTTCGCTTCGTACGGGGGCCGCTGTTCACCAACATGTTGTTGGCGGATGAGATCAACCGCACACCGCCCAAAACGCAGGCTGCCTTGCTCGAGGCGATGCAGGAACACCGCGTTACCGCCGGCGAAAATACGCATATTCTTTCGGAACCGTTTTTTGTTCTCGCGACGCAGAATCCCATTGAGCAGGAGGGAACCTACCCCCTGCCCGAGGCGCAATTGGATCGCTTTATGTTCATGACCGTGGTGCGCTATCCGAGCTCCGCGGAAGAGCTTCAAATCATGAAGCAATCGAGTTCCGGAAACGTTGCCATGCTTAACCGCGTTTTGGACGGGGCGACGATTGAATATTTGCAGGATGTGGTGCGGCGGGTGCCGGTGGCGGATCATGTGTATGAATTTGCGCGGGCACTCGTGCGGTCCACGCGCCCGGGCGAGGCCGAAGCGCCCGCGTGGCTTTCGGACCTTGTGCAGTGGGGCGCCGGACCGCGGGCGGGGATTTATCTGGTGCTCGCGGGCAAGGCCCGGGCGATTCTGCATGGGCGCATGCACGTGACCACTCAAGACATCGCGCAAATCGCCAAACCCGTTCTCCGCCATCGCATTACGACCACCTTCAGTGCCGAAGCCAACGGCATCACCACGGATAAAATTATCGATCGGCTGCTGACCGAACTGGTAAATTCGGCGCAACAGGCGGCTTGAGACAAGGCCATGTCCTGGAAGGCAGGTGGAAGGCATTTCTACGCACGCATTGGAACATACGAACGCATCGACGAGCGGGCTGCTGGCACCGGAAATGCTCTCACGCATCAGCCGGCTGGAAATGGTTGCACGTCAGGTGATGGATGGCTATGTGCAGGGCATGCATCGCTCGGCGCATCTCGGATTTGCCACCGATTTTGCGCAGCACCGGGAATATGCGCCCGGCGACGATCTTAAACGCATTGACTGGCGGGTGTATGCCAAGGTAGATCGCTTTTTCATCCGCCAATATGAAGTCAGCACCAATTTACGCGCGCACCTGCTGCTCGATGCCAGCGGCTCCATGACGTATAAGGGCGCTCAGGATGCGATGAGCAAATACCGCTACGCGCAGTTCACTGCCGCCTGCCTCGCCTACCTGCTGTTGCACCAGCAGGATTCCTGCGGCCTGATCACCATCGACGACAAAATCCGCGACTTTATTCCCGCCCGTTCCACCGCATCGCATCTGATTACGCTTATCAAGGCACTCGAGAAGCGAACGCCGGGCACCGAGGGGGGCCTGAGCCGCAGCCTGCATGAAGTGTCCGATCGCCTCAAACAGCGCAGCATGGTTATTGTCATCAGCGACATGCTGGAACCCATTCAAGACTTGCTCGGCGCCCTTCATCATTTGCGCCATCGGCGGCATGAAGTGCTGCTGTTGCAGATTTTGGCCCATGATGAAATAACGTTCCCCTTCCGCAAATGGACTTTGTTCCGAAATATGGAAGTACAGGGCCATCACCTGCGGCTCGATCCCGCGGTCATTCGTCGGCAGTACCTCGATGCCTTGGCCGCTCATCGCAGGGCGCTGGAAAAAACCTGCAGCGATCTGCGCATCAGCTATCAATTGATGGATACAAGCCGCAGCGTCGAAAATGCGCTTACCGCCTATTTATCGTCCCGATTACGGGAGCGCGGCATTTGATGTTTGCAATGCCCATGATGCTGCTGGGTTTGTCCGCGGCCGTCATTCCCATCGTTATCCACCTGCTGAACCGGCGGAAAACCCTTCCACTGGATTGGGCGGCCATGCTGTTTTTACAAAGCAGCGAAACGCACCGGAAACAACGCAAAACCCCCGATCATTGGATACTCATGGCCCTGCGCATCCTGCTGCTGCTGCTGCTGGCTCTTTTGCTTGCGATGCCGGTTATTCCCGCTGGCGGCATGGCGACCATCGGCCGCAATACACCGACCGATGTGGTAGTAGTCATGGATCATTCCATATCCTCCGGATTGGTCAGCGGCCGCCGCACGGTATTTCAACATTCAATCGCGACGCTGCAACATCTGGTGCGGCATTTGAGTTCCGGCGACGGCCTGAGTGTGGTGGTCGCGGGGCATCGACCATACAGCCTTACAACGCACGGAATTCTGGTGGCAGATCGTTCCACCATCCACCGCCGCCTGATCACGCCGCTGGAGCACCTGCATGCCGGCCTTTCGGGCAGTTCCATTCCCGAAGCCATCGGTTACGCGATGCGGGTGGCGCAGCGCGGCAACGATTTTAAAAAAGTCATTGTGGTAATCTCCAATAATCGTTCGGTTTCGTGGAAGATCGGCCAACGCGGGCTTTGGCAATCAACCTTGGCGCAAAGCAGCGGCGAAAAAATACCTGTCTACAATTTGCCCATTCCGGTGATGGTTTCGGAATCGGATGTTGCCGTGGGCCCACTGCACGTGGCACCGGCGGTACCTGGCGCCGGCCATCCCGCGCGAATTCTTTTCACCGTAAGCAATTCCGGGCCACTGCCGGTAAGCAATATTTCTCTGCGATTGTTGATTGATGGCAAGCCGGTGGCGGTGCGAAAAGTTACCCATCTTGCGGCCGGCAGCAGCGAGGCGGCCGATTTTAAATATCGTTTTGAGCAAGCCGGGTCGCACTGGATTCAGGTGCGTACCAACTTCCAGGATAGCCTCGCGGCGGATAACGCGTCTGAGGCGGCCGTGCACGTCTGGAAGCAACTGCCGGTGCTGATCATCGACCATCAGCCGGGGGAAATAGGGCGATTTAGATCGAGCCGCTTTTTGGCGGCGGCCCTGAACCCCTCGAGCCGCCTCGGTTCACACATGGCGCTGGCCGCGGTAAAGGTTGTAAGCATCACCGGGGCGGCCGCCATGCGATTGCGGCATTACGATGTCGTGATCGTCAACGACCCGTCAACGCTGCCGGGTGCACTGCTCACCCGCCTCGATTTATTTGCGCGCCGGGGGCACGGCGTGTGGATTATTGCCGGATCGAGGACGAACCTGCAATTTTTAAATTCGCAGTTGGGGGCGCATGGCCTTTCCGTCGGGGTGTTCGGGCCGCCGGAATCCGCCCGGCACCCGCCCCTGCTCGTGATTCGCGACCGCGAGAGCTCCATCGTCAAACCACTGCTGCAGATCGGGCATAATCAAATTGTGGGTGTCACGCTTAAACACTGGTGGAAGCTTACGCCCGAGGCCAATCAAACGCGCATCATCATCGCCACGGGCGCGGGGGCGCCGATTGTGGTGGAGCGACCGATCGGAGCCGCCGGCGGAAATCTGCTGGTATGGACAACCGGCGTGGACAATCAATTCAACGACTGGCCGACGGCGGCCGGCAGTTTTGTGCCGCTGGTAAACCAAAGCGTATACAGCTTGGCGCTTTCCGCAGACAAACTTGCCGACCAGAGGGATCTGAACTCCGGCGGGATGCTGGTGTGGTCCGGGCCAAGCACACCCACAATCACTTCCGCGCAACTGACCCTTCCCAGTCATCGAATTATTGCCGTCCATCCGCAGTTGGAGCCGGGGAATCATTATCTTGTCACATCCAACCACACGGGTGAACCAGGGCTTTACCAGCTGAATTTCACGCCGAAGCGCCGCGGCGAACCAATTTATTATTCGGTGGGGATTGATCCGCGTCAGCTTGATCCTGCGGTGCTTTCGGCCGCCGACCTTCACTGGCTGGTAAGCCAGGGGTACCTGAAAAAGACCATCACCCTCAAAGACATCGGGGGCGTTGTTGGCAGTGGCGGGGGCGGCATGTCGCTCTGGCCTTTGATGGCATTGCTCATGCTGCTGGCCCTTGTGCTTGAGGGCTGGATGTGCCGCCGCGTGGGCAAGCTGCAAACCGATGACGATCCAGCCGCGATGTCTGAAGCCGGGATGACTGCTGCATTCCTGCCAGAGGTGCCGCGATGAAGCGACCTCTGGTGCATCCAGCGTGGCACGCATCGATCCACCCGGTGGTAAATATTTGGCTGATTGTGCTGGTTACCGCCGGCACAGCCGCAGCGCTGATTTATTGGTATCGCGGGCAGCGAACACTGCTTTCCGCCCGCGCACTGGCGCTGGTGCTGGCCCTGCGGCTCGCGATGACGGCGATGATATTTGTGTGTCTGCTGTCGCCGGCCGTTTCGTGGGTGCGGCAGCGTCATTCGGCGGGGTCAATCTGGCTGGTGGTGGATCACAGCCAATCGATGTCGATAAAAGACGGAAAACACTCCAAACGTATGGAATTGCGCTGGGCTTGTTCTCTTGGGTATTTGCCGTCGGATATCTATCGCGACTCAGCGGATCGAACGGCGGCCTGGGCCGAGGTGCTGGGACAAAAACTCGCCATTTATCAGCGCGATCTGGATAACGGCGCAGCGCAAAGCCACTCGGAACGCCGGCGGCTTTTAAAGGATTTGGCGTGGTGGCAGAAAACCGCTGCGGCACAAGCCAACACGTTGCAGCATCTCAGTGGCGGCCGATCGGCCGGGCAAACTTTGGCTGCCGCCGCGCAAGCGATAAGCCATTTGGAAACAAAACTTGCACGCAAGGCTTCCTCGCAGGCTCTTTCCCCGCCCGATTTATCGAGTTTGATCGCTGGCGTAGAAAACGCGGTGAAGGTGGCGCAGCACCTTGGCCAATCTGCAGATAAGGCCTTTCTCGCCCGACACGGCTCTGATGCGGCGGTGATTCTGGCACTCAATCGCGTGGGGCAAATGAACCGCGCGCAGTTGGCGCTGGCAGCGCTGACGGTTAAGAAAGCGGGCTACGGCAAAAGCCTTTTCCGAGCCATCTCTCATCAGCAGTTGCACGTCGTAAGTTTTGCCGCACGGGCCTACCCGGCGGGCAGAGCTTCCGCCGGAAATCTTGCCGCTAAACTCAAAGGCGCGATGAATCCGACGGGCCTCGCGACCAATACAGCCACCGCATTATTCACGGCCGCCAGTCATATGTCGTCGCCGGATTCATCTCAGGTGATCGTTGTTTCGGACGGCCGGCAGAACATGGGGCCAGACCCGGGGCCGATTGCGCGGCTTCTGCGTGCCCGCGGCGCGCCAACTTTCGCCCTGTGCATTGGCTCGGGCTTCACCAGCCCCCGCGCCAGAATACAGGCGGTTAACGCCCCCTCATGGGTGTTCAAGCATCAAAAAATGCGGGCCGTCGCCCTGATTGATCTGACCGATCTCGCCAATCATCCGGTAAAAGTTTCCTTGTATCGCAACGGAACGCTGGTAGCGAACCGCACCCTGCTCGCCACCTCCGCCCACACCACCCGCTCCGTCCGATTCAGCGATGCGCTGGATAATCCCGGCGTTTACCATTATCAAATACGCCTTGGGCACATTGCCGGCGCCATGTATCACGGCCCGATTACTCGGTCGTTTCGTGTAACCGTGCGGCGGGATAAGCTTCAAGTGCTATTAATTGATAATCAGCCGCGCTGGGAATACCAATATCTGGTCAATTATTTTTCGCGGAGTGGCCGCGTGCACTTGCAGGCCGTTCTCTTGCACCCGGCAACCATAGCCGGCGTGGCACCTCCGCCGCCGGTACGCGCCTCACCCAAAAATTCACTTTACACCGCCAGCGCACTGCCCCGTGGCAACGCGGGTTGGGCCAAATTTGATCTGATCATTCTCGGAGATATTCCGCCGACGGCGCTTCCCCCCGCGGATCAACAGGCGTTGGCCTATACCGTTGAAACCCGCGGCAGCGCGCTGATGCTCATCGCCGGCCAATCGTATATGCCCGGCGCCTGGGCCGGCAGTGATCTGGCCTCGCTGATGCCCGTTTATCTCAAGCGCGTCTGGGCCCCGAGCGTGCTGCGGCGGCAGGAGCGGCGGGGCTTCCGCCCGGGCCTTTCCGCCGAAGGTGCGGAGTCTGATCTGTCCAATCTGGGGATGGATCGCTCGCAAAACGCCCATCTGTGGCGCGATATGACACGCTGGTATTGGCACAGCGCATACACCAACGCGCGGCCGAATGCACAGGTGCTGTGGGTTATTGGAAGTGGCGCGGCGGGGCCATCCGGTATGACTTCGCGCTCCCATCGCAACGCACTATTATCGACCATGACCCTTGGCGCCGGGCGTGTGATGTACCTGGCAAGCGATCTAACCTAGCGCATGCGCTCCGTCGATGTGCATCATCTGGAAAATGCCTTTGTGTCGCAGGTGCCGCGCTGGCCCAGTGGAACACAGCTGCCGAACGGCGGCGAGCTGCTTCGCTTCGG
>JAJZGD010000133.1 GCA_021804985.1 Planctomycetota bacterium | reverse complement strand
CCGATCTAGCACACGATGAATACGCGCTCCCGATGCTGCGGGACACCGAAATCTGATGCGTCCAGTACCTCGTTGAAAACCCAGTAGTCCTGCTCTTCAAGGTTATTCAGGATCACCTTCCATGTCCGCCCTTGGTCGTGCGACTTCAGGTTCTTGACGTTCTCAAGCAGAAGCACGGGCGGCCTGCTGATCTCAACGATATTGATCACATCGAAAAAAAGTGTCCCTTGGGTAAGGCACTTAAAGCCGTGCGCACGCCCCAGGCTGTTCTTCTTCGATACGCCGGCGATTGAAAACGGCTGACAGGGAAAGCCCGCTGCCAGCACGTCGTGCTGCGGAATATCCGTGGCCTTTATCTGCCTGATGTCGCCGTGCGGCAGGTCGCCGAACCACTTGCGATAGGTCTTCTGGGAGTTCTTGTCCCATTCAGACGTGAACACGCAGTTGCCTCCTGCCCGCTGGAGGCCGATCCGGAGTCCGCCGATACCGCCGAACAGGTCGATGAAGGTGAATGGAATACTCTCAGGAATGGGCTGCGGACGGGCAATGATTTCATCGAACAGTGTGGGAACAGCTCCGCCGTCGCACGCTTTCTCGAGCGTCTTTATCACGAACTCCCTCTGGCTCATTCCCTCCGCGCGGCGGTTGACGTCGATCCACGATTTGACGCGTTCAGGAACGTTTCGGATAAGAAGCTGATCAGCCAAATGAAACCTCGCTGGGACAAACTGATATCAACGATATCAGTTTGTCCCATCCCTGGCAAGATGGGTAACTTGCCGCGCGGTCGCTTGGTGGCGCCGGCAGCGTTCCCATCATCATCATCATCACCGCTAAACCCCATTGCGGGCTGCCCCTTGCGCCGCTGCGGGTTTTAGTCATCACCGCTTTGCGTTACCATCTCGCCCAACAATACCGCTTTTTGCAGGGGCAATACCTTCTGATGCAACGCCACATTACATCCGTCGTTATTGCCGTGTTTCTGATTGCCTCGGTGGTTCTGGCGTTTCAGGCCCACAACAAGGTTGCCCATGAAATGACCCGGCAAAAGCACATTGACGCGTTCGATTCCTACATGAAGGTCGTCCCGAAATTCATCCACCAGCACAAGCCCTATCGCTCGGATCGCTTTCCACTGCCGCCGTTTGCCATGCTTTTTGTCGCTCCGTTTACCCTGCTTTCACGGCCGGATGCGCAGGCCGCCTGGGTGCTCTGCAAACCGCTTTTCTTTATCCCCATTTTTTTCCTCGCCCGCTCCATTGTGCAGCGATCTTGTGGCCCCATAGTGCCCGCAGCCATCGCACTGATTATTGCCGGCTGGTTCTTTCCGGTCATCGGCGACATTCAGGAAGGGCAGATGAATCTGCTCATGCTTCTGCCCCTCGCCATCGGACTATGGATGGCGCAAAACCCCAGGCCTGCCCACCAGATTGCCGCAGGCCTGTTGGTGGCCATGGCCATCTGCATCAAAGTGACACCGTTGGCTTTCCTGGCTTATTTCCTGTTTCGTCGCCGCTGGTTGCTGTCGAGCTTTATCGTCCTTGGCTCGGCCCTCTGGCTTTTTGTCGTGCCGGGAATATTTTTTGGATTTGCACAAAATATGCTCTGGATGCACCAATGGACCGGCCTCATGATCAAGCCGTACATCTTCCACGATGTCATCAAGTTTCCCAACGGCGAATCCATTCCAGAGTTGGTACTGCGATTCTTTTCCCATGAATCGGCATGGAAGACCTTCCACAATGGCCACGTCGTTTGGCATTATGTCAACATCATGGCTATTTCGCCCAAACTCGCCCACCTCATCGGCCGACTGATTCTCGGTGTTATTGCGCTGGCCGGTATTTTCTGGGCGCGCAAATCCGTTCCCTCGTTTTACTGCCGCCGCTATCCGCTCGAAATTGCCTGCATCGGCGCTTTTATGCTTTGGGCTTCCGAGCGAACTTGGGTGCCTCATTATGTGACGCTGATTTTTGCCCTCATGGCGGTGGGAATGATCGCCAGTGACAAACTTGCCACCGTACGCAGTCAAAAAATCGCATGGTGGGCACTTATCGCCGTGGCCCTGCTCATGCCGCTGACATCTGAATTGGCCAAAATTTTCGGCCACGACGGCCGCCACTATACCGATTGCGCCGACGTGGTAATTTGGTGTTCATTTATCTTGGTGGCGGCAATTTTACTGGCCAAATTCAACCCGCCGGGCCTCGCGTGGAAAGACTCTTATGCCTCCGACCTGCCATCACCCTCGCCGAAGAGTTTTAGCTGAATCGCGCCGGGCCGGCGGAAGTGCTGCTCTGTCGGCGCTGGAACGCCGACCGCAACAGCCGCTTTGCGACACGCCGCGGCAAACAGCCCATCCATTTGCTCCGCATAAACGCCGGTACCTTTCATGCGCCGAAAGAATTCCGATTCATTAAGCTTACCGCCCCGAACTTCCGCGATCCGGTGGAGAATCTTGTCCGCGCGATCCGGCATCATTTCTTGCAGCCACACCTTGAATAAATCCTTGACCTGATACGGCAAACGCACCGGCGCCATTTCCGCAAACCGTGCCCCGGCACTGCCGGCCGCCGCGATAATTGCCGCTATTTCTGTATCGGTAAGCCCGGGAATCACCGGGGCCAAAAGCACGGCCGTGGAAATGCCCGCAGCGCTTAATTCTTCAATTGCCTCCAAACGCCTGCGCGGAGCGCTGGTTCGCGGTTCCATAACCGCAGAGAGCTCCGCGCGCAGCGTGGTAATCGAGAGGCACACGGTCACAGCGTTATGCGCTGCCAATTGCCGCAGTAAATCAATGTCGCGCGTTACCAGGTGATTTTTGGTGATGATGGTGACGGCGTGGCGAAATTCAGCCAATACCTCCAGACAGCCCCGCGTCAGCTGCAATCTTCGTTCGATCGGTTGATAGCAGTCCGTGACCGTACACATGGTGATCCGCCGACCCTTCCAGCTCGGACGCATCAATTCGGCACGCAGCAGTTTCGCGGCATCATATTTGACCATAATTTTGGTTTCAAAATCGATTCCACAGTTCATGCCCAGCATTTCATGCGTGGGCCGCGCAAAACAATAAATGCAGCCATGCTCACAGCCTCGGTACGGATTGATGCTGTATTGAAAACCCAAATCCGGGCTGCTGTTTTTCGTAATGATGGATTGCGACTTATCGGCGAGCAATTCGGTATGCGGATTGGCTTCGGGCTCCGGTTCGCTGTCGGCATCTGCCTCATAGCGCTGTGCTTCAAACCGGTTGGGCGGCTTTTCGCTGGTGCCGCGGCCATGATGATGTTTCTCGTGCATAGATCGGTATCCAAAAGCGTCCGGCGCGAAACGCTATGACGGAAAACGCCGCGCCTGGCCATACCGCCGGGGCCATAAAATCAGCAGGGAGATTGTACCCCTCCGCAGGGCAACGCCACATCCAGCCGGCCGGCCGCAATGAAAGCACATCGCTTTTCGGCATGTATTCTCCGGCGCACGGCGGAGCGTGTGCGGGGCATCCATCCGATAGGGCGTAACCAGAAGGGGGGCCCGCAGGCCAATTCGGCTCGCGGTATTCAAGTCGCTGAGATTGCCCACAATAGGCGCCGTCTGCCGCGCCCCAGTTAGCGCGCGAGAAAGGCCTTAAAATTGCCAGCGAAGATCGCCTCAACATCACGCTGCACATCGCGCAGGTAAATGCTGCGGCCGGTCTTTGCCGTCCGCATATACATATCGGAAAGTACGGTTGAAATAATTTCGCGGCTGTGCTCCCACTTGTAAATTAATTGCTCCAGCACGCGTGCATCGGAATGCTGCGGGATAAAGCTTCGTCCCAGCAGTTCAAAACGCATCCGCGTGATCTCGTCGATCAGACTGGGGTTGTTGAGAAACCACCAGCATCCAAACGGCATCAAATTTCCAAATTTTCGGGCCACCACGCATAGCTCATGTTGATTTTCACGTGAAAGCATGGTGACGAGAAATTTATTCGCTGGAAAATCACGGCATAATCGTGCGACGCTCGAAACATCGGCCCGACCCGACGTATCGCCGGCATCACGAAGCAGCGGGTTGGTTTGCAGGCTTGATCCGATCATCATGGCCAGCGGCAGTTTCCGATCGCGACAGACCGGAAGAATAACTTCCTGAAGAATTCTTTCACCGATTTGTGCGATCGGATCGCTGGCGGCGGCGGGATAGGTAAATTCCGGCGGCAGGCTCATGGCGATATAGATGGCCTGCTGCCGATCGATCCAGTCATTTAAAAATCGGATGAGTTCACCCCGGCACGCCGCCGTCAGCTTTCTGCCCGTTGAGTAACCCCATTGCGACAGGTGCTCGGCCGCCGCGGGAAAATTCCGCACCAGCGGATCAATGCGCAACACCGCCCGGAATCGCGGATCGCTGCCGATGGCCGGCTCTTTGATCCAGCGCGCCCGTTCGTTGTCATCAAAAACTGCATTCGTCATGACGATGGCTTCAACATTCGACATCTCCATGATCCGGTCGATGAACTGACTTGGATCTTGACGACTGAAAAAGAAGCGGTAGGCCGAGAGCGATTTTTCATCGGGATCCAGGCCCAGGCGGGTCAGCGTGGTCAGAATGCCGCGGCACGCCTCACTGAGCGGTGTATTTTCGACAAATAGATGTCTCCATATATGATCGGCCTGCCGATCTTTCGGCCAGGTCCAAAAGGTTTCATAGGGCAGTTCGGTCGCTGGAACAACGCGGAAAACTTCCGCCACCAGGTAATGATAGGTGATGAGTTCATCAACACCCCAAAGCATTAGGCCCGTCGGATCTATCCGCCCGGTTTTGTTCGCGACCGGTGTGCCAAATCCCGGCGGATATAGATGCGTGTGCATATCTAATATCTTTTGTGATTGCACCGCGCGGCCAACAACCTGACGAATTTGAGCCGCGTCGATGCGTTGATCGTTCAGCGGGCCCGGGCGGGCCGTCGGCTTTGGCGTCGTATCAATTGGCATGGGCTTCCCTCAGAAAAATTTCCGATCGAAAAGTGAAAAACTCCGTCAATATGCGCACATAAAATATCGCACATAACCCATATCGCATGCCTGAATAATACGATCGATTGGTCGGAATATCAAATAAAATTGTGAGAAAAAACGTTATCGGTGCCGCCGCTGGCTGGCAAACCGAGCCACGTGTTCCTCATCCGCAGTGGCAATAATAAGCCGTATTTAAAGCCTAAAGCGGGTTTTCGCCCCGCGTCGCGCCCAAGGTGGGGCATCGCCGTAGCCAGAAGCGACGCCATTTGGCCGTGGTTTGCGAAGGGGAATAAATTATGCGCACAAATTGCCCTGTCATTGCCCGTAATAAAATAAAAAAAATTCCAAAAATATAGTTGACACGTGTTCATCCTTGGTATATGCTTGCGGTTGTCGAGACAAGTGCTCGCTAATGTAATTGCTGATGCCTCAAATCGATTTTCAACTTCCGTGGTCATCATCAGCGAATACGGGCATGCTTTGGGTTTGAATAAATTTGCGGTGCGGTGGCTTGCCTGCGGCACCTGGCGTTTATGAAATGTTTGCATCATGTCAAGTGATTGGCGATGCAGGTTCTAAGTTCTAACTGGAGGATACATCCATGTTGGCTGACCGCTTCGGTACCCGCCGTCGCCCCGGCGAATCTGCGGGCTTCACCTTGATTGAACTTCTGGTTGTCATTTCAATCATCGCTTTGCTCATCGCCATCCTGCTGCCGGCGCTGGCCAAAGCCAAAGAGCTGGCCAACCGCGTGGTCTGCTCTTCAAACGTGCGCAGCATGGTGCAGGGTATGGCCGTCTATGCCCAAAGCAACGCCGGCATCTTTCCCTGTACCCCCGGCAATCCGAGCGGATTGATTTACAATGCCCCAACCGGCGTGGCCGGCGTCGGCCTTACGGCGCCCGGCAACTCAGGGCCTTCTGTCATGCAGTACTATTACACCACCGCCGCGTTGACAAACCCCGTCGCCGATCCGATGCAGTGCATGTGGCTGCTGGTATTGCAGGGCATGATGACGCCCAAAAACTTTATTTGCCCCTCGGATCCGTACGCCATGGCCCCATCCCTCGAGTATTCGAACACGGTTTCCAATGCCGGCACTGCTCCCTCCGCTTATGTCTGCTTTGGCTTCCTTTCCAACACTCAGCAAGGTGTGGCTGGCGGAAACCCCGGACCTCCCGCCGGGGAGGGCGAAAGTTATTCCATCGCCGACCCGTGGCTTGCCAACGGCCAGCCCGGCCCCTGGTGGAATTCGGATGCCGGCGCCTCCGTGCCAGTGGCCAGCGATATCGCACCCTGCAATGAAAATGGCAATGGTGCGGGCAGCACCGCGCAGCGGATCACCAATATCCTTCCCTCGGCCAACACTTATGGACCCTATATCTACAACACGCCCAATCATTCCGGCGATGGCCAAAACGTCGGCTTTGCCGATGGCCACGTCGTTTGGGAAACCAATCCTTATTGCGGCCAGGCCCATGACAATATCTGGTGCTATGACAGCACCACGGATCTCGGCCGCGATGGACTGACCTTTCAAGCCAACGCCTTCGGCGGCTACGGCGGTGGCCATCCGGGCCCCTATGCCCTGGCGGGAACCAATCCCACGGCGGCACCATTCGACATTTGCATGGTGCCCAAGTTGGAGATTTCCAAGCCTGGCGGTCCGCACTGGTAAACGGTCGGGATGGCTAAACCGCCTTGGCGTGGATCGCTCTGACCACGCACCGGGGGGGGCAAACACGCCCCCAGCCCCGCTGGCCGTCCCCCTCGCGTTGCTGGATTTCCCTGCGCACAAGGGCCTGCGGTCAAAGGCGCTGCGGCTCAGCATTGCGGTAGCAGGCCCCGCCGGTCATGCGATAACGGCTGGCGCATAGGGCACTCCCCTGGCGGCCTAACATCAAACTGGAGATAAATTAATGCGGTGGAAAATAGACGGGAAACGGACAATTGGATCGGGCGCGTCCCGCCACACCGGGCTACGCCTTCATCTTGATGCGGCCTGCACGCTCAAGCTTCCAATGGGCTTTCTGGCCATCACTTTGGGCATTGCCGCAGGCCTGATATACCATGCACCTGCGGCGCTCGCCGCCGCACGCACCATTATCGTCTCTCCCGATAAATCGCAAAGCCATTTTCAGACGATCGATTCCGCCATCGCCTCAATTCCTAAGCGAAGCCGCACGGCCGTCACGCTGTTGATTCGCCCCGGCATCTATCATGAGCGCATCATTGTGCCGCGCCACGCCCCGCCGATCACCTTTATGGGGGTCAGCGCTGCGGATACCATTTTGGTCGATTCCCGCATTGCGTATCAAAAAGGCTCCAATGGAAAACCCATTGGTACCTTCAGCACCCAAAGCACATGGATTCGATCCAATAATTTTTCCGCCGCGAATATCACCTTTGCCAATGATGCCGGCATCTCCGGCAATGGCTACGACGGCCAAGCCCTCGCGATCCGCGTCGATGGCGATCGCAGCGTATTTTATCATTGCCACTTCGTCGGCTGGCAGGATACGATTCTGCTCAATAAAAACCGACAATATTTCGATCGCTGCCGAATCCTCGGCGCCGTCGATTTCATATTTGGAAATGCAACCGCTTTTTTTAATCGGTGCCATATCGTAGCGCTCGGCTACGGCTGCCTGACCGCTCCGCGAACGCCTGCCGACCACCCTTATGGATTCGTCTTCTCCCATTGCAAAATATCATCGTACGCCAAAGCGCACGACACGTGGCTTGGGCGGCCATGGGGACCTTTTGCATCGTCGATCTTCCTGCATTGCCGCCTGCCAGCTTCTCTGAATGCGGCCGTTTTTCAGCACTGGATGGACAAGCGATCACCGGAGACCGCCCGCTTTGCGGAATTTGCCGATACCGTTGGGCCTTCGGGCACGCCGTCGGGCCAAACACCGGCGTGGATAAGCCAATTGACTGCGGCGCAAGCGGCGGCGATTACCATCGGAAGCGTGCTCGGTGGCAGCGATCACTGGAATCCTGAATTGACGGTGCAGCGGCTCGCGAATCATGGCAAGCGCTTGGTGTCCGCGGCCCACTGATCGCGCCACCCCAAATGCGGCTGACTTTACCGCCCATCACCGCAACGGAAACTCGCGGAGTAAATGCATAATGATCTCTTCCGCACATGCCCGCACAGCGGCGCGGCTTTTGGCCGTGGGAATTCTCTCCGCGACGGCTTCCTCCGCCGTTTGCATTGCTGCTTCCGTTACCCCGCCGCCGCAGAATTCGGCCACGCTCCCCGTCGCGCTCTCCGTCTCGCGTCCAGCCACACCCCTCGTCGTGTCCCCCAACAACCCCCACGACTACATGACGATTACGGCGGCCATTAACGCCGTACCCAACCGGGCGAACAGACCAGTGGTGATCTTGGTTCACCCGGGAATTTATCATGAGCGCATTATAATTCCGGCGGGCAAGCCGCCGATCTCGTTGATTGGCGAAAATCCTGCCAATACCATCATTGAATTCTCGCGTATTGCCTACGACAAAACCGCCGCGCAAAAGCCCGTCGGCATGTGGAATACCGCCACGGCATGGATCAAACAAAATAATTTTGCCGCCTGCAATATTTCGTTCGTTAACGATGGCGGGCAGGGGGGCAACGGGTACAACCGCTTGAATGGACAGGCCTTGGCCATTCGGATCGATGGCACGCATGATATCTTTTACAACTGCCGTTTCAGCAGCTGGCAGGATACGCTTCTGGTGAACCGCGGAAAAACATATTTCCAAAATTGCCGGATTACCGGCACCACCGATTTTATTTTTGGCGCCGGAACCGGCTATTTCAGCCGCTGCATCATTCATTGTCTTGGTGCCGGGTTCATTACCGCGGCGAAAACACCGGCATCGCACCCATTTGGTTTTGTGTTTAATCGCTGCCGCGTAACTTCCAATACCGGCCCGGATCGTGTGCTTCTTGGCCGGCCATGGG
>JAJZGD010000132.1 GCA_021804985.1 Planctomycetota bacterium | reverse complement strand
GGGGCTGGTGGTGCACTGCTTTACCGGTTCATGTGATGAAGCCCGTGCATGGCTGGAGCTTGGCGCGTGGATCGGATTTACCGGAATCATCACGTATAAAAAAGCAGGCGAGGTGCGTGCGGCCTGCCAAATGGTGCCGGACGACCGCTTGCTCATTGAGACCGACGCGCCTTACCTCTCACCGGTGCCCATGCGACACGTAAAAATTAACGAACCGGCTTTTGTTCGGCATACCGCAGAGTTTATTGCGGCGTTGCGGGGGCAAAGCCTCGAGCAGCTTTCTGCGGTAACAACGTCCAATGCCTGCCGGCTTTTTGGCGATCAGATTGCCGGCTGAGTTTTGGTGGTTCGCCGCCGGCAGAATCAGAGCGGGGGTTTTACACGCCAAGCGTGCTCAGCAATCGATTCGGTAATTTTTTCAGCGATATCGACGGCGCGCATTCCATCGGCGCCGGTAACCGGGGGCTCGGTGCGATGAACCACGGCGTGCAGAAAGGCCTCGAGTTCGACCTGCAGCGGCTCGCGATCTTCAATGGTCAACGGTTCGTAATTGACGAGATCGGCATAGTTGAGATCGGCAAGTTCCGCCACCTCGCCGCTCTGAATCTTCGCCTTAACGCTTTTCAATTGTTCCTGATTGGCGGTGCGACGAATGACGACGCCCGCTTTCTTATGGTAATCAACCGATACGTACATATCAGAACTGAAGAGGCGCATTTTGCGTTCGGTCTTGGTGGCCAGACGCGATGCGGTGAGATTGGCAACGCAGCCGTTGGCAAAAACCAGGCGTGCGTTGGCGATGTCTTCAAAATTGGAGATGACGGAGACGCCGACGGCGGCCACCGTTTTAACGGGCGAGCGCACCATATGCCCGACGATATCAATGTCGTGGATCATCATGTCGAGCACGACGCCGATATCAATGCTGCGAAAGGTCATGGGGCTGACGCGCTGCACTTCGATAAAATGAGGGATCAGGTCATACGCACTTAGCGCACGGACCACGGGATTAAACCGTTCGGAATGACCCACCTGCAAAATGCGCTTCGCGGTCTGCGCATGGGCGACAATCGCATGACAATCGGCTGCATTGGGGGCGAGCGGCTTTTCCACGAGAACATCGATGCCCTGGTCAAAAAGGGCTGCGGCAATCGGTCGATGGTAAATTGTCGGCACGGCGATCGTGGCGGCCTTTGGGCGGATGCCGGCCTGAAGCATTTGGCCGATGTCTGCAAATGCCGCACAGCCGTAAGCCAGGGCCAATTCCTGGGCTTTGGCGATGTCGGAATCAATAATGGCAACGAGCCGGCATGCGGGAAGGGTGGAATAAATTCTGGCATGGTGGCGTCCCATGCGTCCGGCTCCGATGACGGCCACAGCTGCGGTGGGGCCGGCGACCTGCTTAGATGTCGTCATCGTCGGCGCCCTTTTCATCGGTTGAATTGGGATCCGTCCAAGGCGTTTTGCCGCGTTGTGATTCGAGATACCGGCCGGATTTTCCCTGTGCGGAGCGCTCGATAAAATCGAGCATGTGGCCGACCTGAGCATTGGACGGAAACATTTCGCGCAATTGCCGAATACCGGCGGTAACCGGCATGTTTTGGCAGTATAAAATTCGATAGGCGGTTTTCAGGGCATCGAGGGTTTCAGGTGGAAATTTGCGCCGCTTGAGACCGACCCGATTGATGCCGCGAACCGCGGTTGGGGCGCCGCCGAACATAGTAAATGGTGGCACATCGCGCAGGATGGCGAGCACACCGCCGACAAAGGCATGCTGCCCGACGGATACAAAATGGGTGAGGCCGGATCCACCCGAGATCACGGCCCAGTCATCAATTTGGCAATGCCCGGCGATCATGACATTGTTGGCCAGAATACAGCGGTCTGCGAGAATGCAGTCGTGGGCGATATGGGCGTGCGCCATCAGCAGGTTTCCGGCCCCGATTTTGGTAGCACCGCCGCCGTCTTCGGTACCGACGTGCACGGAAGCATATTCGCGAAAGGTGTTTGAATCGCCGATGTCCAGTGTGCAGTGGCCGCCGCGGTATTTAAGATCCTGCGGAATGCCGCCAATGGTGCAAAAAGGGAAAAACTGATTATTGCTGCCTGCGGTGGTGTCGCCTTCGATGCAGGCGTGATGAAAGACCACGCAGCCGGGCCCCAATTTCACGCGGGGGCCGATATAGGCATAGGCACCGACAGCGACATCGGGTGCGAGTTGTGCGCCAGGCTCGATGATGGCCGTCGGGTGAATGAGTGGGGGGGACTGAGCATGGGGCATGTTTAAATTCCGCCTCGCAATGATCATTGAACTTCGTCAACGATCATAAATTTGATGATGGCCTCTGCGGCGAGCTGGTCGCCGACGCGGGCGCTGCTTCGGACGTGCCCGGTGCGGGCTTTGACGCGGATATTCTCTGCTTCAAGCACGAGTTGATCACCGGGGACCACGGGTCTTCGGACCTTGACCTTATCGAGCGACATCAGCAGCGCAATTTTACCTGTATGCTCCAGCTTATGGGCGAGCAGCAATCCGGACAGCTGTGCCATGGCTTCAACAATGAGCACGCCAGGCATCACCGGCTGGCCCGGGTAATGGCCCTGAAAAAATGGTTCGTTGAAGGTGACGTTTTTTATTCCCACAGCCCTTCGGTCGCCGTCCATTTCGATGACGCGGTCAACGAGAAGCATGGGGTAGCGGTGAGGCAAAATTTTGGCAATCGTACGAATATCCATGACTGGTGCGGTTTTGCTCAGGGCACCGGTGCGCTGGGCCTCAAGCATGGATCGCAGCCGCCGCACCAATGCTTGATTGAGCGTATGGCCGGATTTGTAAGCGACAATTCTGCCGCGAATCGGGCAACCGAGCAGATACAGATCGCCGATGAGGTCGAGAATTTTGTGGCGCACGCATTCGTCGATGAAGCGGAAGTCGGTGCCGATGGGCCCTTTTTCGCCGACCACGAGAACATCTCCGGGGGCCAGATGCAGGCCCATGCCGCGGGATCGGAGCATCTGGGCTTCTTCTTCGAGTACAAACGTACGAGCGGGCGCGATTTCGCGCGAGAAGTCGGGTCCGAGGGTGTAGGAGAAAAGTTGCCGCTTGATTGGGCTGCCGGTGCCATAATCGAGGTCAAAAATGATATAACACTCATCGCCGGAGGGGGGGGCGGCGAGCAGCGTTCCCGATCCGTCGGTCACTTCAACCGGTTCGGTAATCCGAAGATATTGCCGTTCAATGTTCTGTTCAACAATGCCTGCGGCTTCTAATGCCTCAACAAACGGGCGGCACGAACCATCCATGCCGGGCAATTCTCCACCGGAAACATCAATTTGAATGTTATCAATGCCGAGCCCCGCGACGGCGGCCATGCAGTGTTCGATGGTTTCAATGGAATCTGCGCCGCTGCGCAAGGTGCTGCGGCGGGTTCGTTTGGTGACGTGCTGAACCACCGCAGGCATGCGGACGGGGCGCTGCAAGTCGGTGCGGACGAACACGACACCGTGGCCCGCAGGCGCCGGCAGAAATACCGCCTTGCTGTCGCAACCGGTAAAAAGGCCCCGGCCTGATACAACCGCTTCACGTGCGATGGTCTTCTGTGGTTGATTCAATCTTGGTTACCCGCTCCTGAAGCTCGCGGATCGACTGCAAAGTGGCCGGCAAACGCATTATCGCCCGAAGCTCGGCAAAAAACTGTCTGGCGGGGCGTCCGGGTGCACCGGCTATTCTCGACCCGGCGGCGGCATCTTCGAAAACGGCTGAAAATCCTGCCACCTGAGTGCCGGCGCCTAGTTTTGCGTGGTCCGTGACAACGGATCCTCCGCCGATCGCCAGATAATCCCCCGCGATTACCGAACCGCCGATCGCCACGTGAGACACAAGAATCGTGTGCCGGCCAAGGCGCACATTATGGCCCACCTGCACCAGATTATCCAGTTTGCTGCCCGCGCCGATGGTGGTTTGGCTGTATTTGCCCCGATCGACACACGCATTGGCGCCGAGTTCACAATCCTCCTCAATCAAAACGGCCCCAATGTGAGGGATTTTAATATGGCGGCCATCCGAAAAAACGTAACCGAATCCGTCCGCCCCAATCACGGCGCCGCTGTGGATGATCACGCGATGGCCCAGCGTGCATCGGGGGCGCACCACCGCCTGAGCATACAGTATGCAGTCGTCGCCGATGACGCTATCCCGGCCGACAAAATTGTGTGCTTCAAGAATGGTGCGATCACCAATTTGCACCCCGGAGGCAATGACGCAGCAGGGGCCGATGCGTGCGGTGGGCGAAATACGGGCATCGGGGGCAACCACTGCCGATGGGTGCCTGCCGATGGGGGGAAAATCATGCGGTGGAGAGAGCTTCTCGAGCAGCCGCACCATGGCCAGATCTGCATCCGGTACTTCGATGACGGCTTGATCCGGGCGGCGCGAAAGCGGGATACCTGCGGTGCAAAGTGCGCCACTGGCCGGGCTGTTCTCAAAGGTTTTAGCAAAGCGCTTATTGGCGACCATGGTCAGGTGGCCGCTTTGGGCATGCTCCAGAGATTCAATGCCCGAAAACGAAACCAGCGGAGAACCCTGGCACGTTCCGCCCGTCCACTCAGCTGCGTCTCCGGCGGTAAAGTTCATGGATGAAGTCTCCGCGTGGTTCTTCGGCCGCGGTCGAAGCGGGCGGCCGTGTCAGCAAGTTTGGGAAGATGACCCATGCCATCTCGGGCGGCCCAAGCGCTGCGGGGCATAAGTGCCGCAGCGGCATTAATGGTGATTTTGCCACGCATGATTCATTATGGAGGCAATCTTGCTGGTAATTTTTAATTTATGCGAGGCGTAGAGTACGGTTCGAGTCTGGACCATGGTGACGAAACCACGTTGGGAGGCGAGGCGCGGAGGAACGCGGGTGGTCATCAGTACGAGTGAAATACCATGGGCCTTGGCGTACGCCGCGACCGTCGTCTGAATATTGCTGTAGATTTCTTCCTGGGCATTTAAGGCAGCGTCCTGCATCTGCAATTGCGAAAAGCGGCCATACACTTCCAGTTTGAATTCCGCCTTGCGAACTTTGGCCTGCTGCCGGTCAAAGTCGGGCGTGCCCGCCTTCAGGGCCAGCGTGGAGTTGCGATCCAGGGGTTCGGCCATTTTCTTTAGCGCCGCCCGGAGCGCCGTGATTTTAGCACGTTTCTGATCCGCCTCCCTTTTAAGCATATGCTGCGTGTGTAATTCCTCATCCAATTCGTTGGTGAGCGTGAGAACGTTCAGTACGGCAATCACCGGTCCCCTGGGCGCAGGGTTTTGCGCTGGCGCGACCGCCGACCCGGCAAGACTCAAACCGTTGCCTGCCAAAAGCGCTGCGACTGCGGCGATGGCGAGGCCACCCGCGAGCCATTGATATTGCTTTTTCATTATTGTGCTCCTTTAAAGCGATCAGAATTTACGGTTACCAAAACCAAACCAAACCAAACCAAACCAGTTCAATCATTGTCGCGTAAAGCGGGCATTACGTCACATGGGAATGCCTAACGCAAAACTTACATATGAAATATGATCCTGCGGCCCATGGATCAAGGGGTATGCCAAATCGATGCCCAGCGGCACGCGTCCAAAGAAGGGCAGAATAATGCGCACGCCCACGCCGAAGTCCATCCGTATCTGGCCCAGATGAACGTTGGGCTCCACATCGCCGACATCGACAAACGCCACACCGCGCAGAATTTTTTGATATAGCGGGTAATTAACTTCAGCCGTCGTCACATACATAAAGTTGCCGCCGACGCCATCCAATTGCGGTCCGGCGCGTGGCGTCACGCCCTGGTAGGTAAATCCGCGAAGCGACCCGATACCGCCGGCGTAAAATCTTTCAAAGAAAACCGACTGACCAATCGGTATGAACCCGACGTCGCCGCGAAGCATCAGAATGGTGCGGCGGCCAAAAAGATCACGATAGAGGGTTTTGTAATAGGTGCCAAAGAGATCAATTTTTGAGAATTGGTAATTGCCGCCCATGGCGCCGTACTGTTCCCATGTGGCGCCCAATTCATAGCCGCGATAGGGGAGTATGCCGCCGACGGTGGTGTTGTATTCAATGCCCGGCGTGATGCTGCTTAAGTAATGGTTGCCCGCCTGGGCTTGAATTTCGGGTGCCGAATCGGACTGAACGTTGCTGGGGTTCACATCTTCCCAACGAAAGGCCAGAGTCACGTTCAGATGCCGGGTAATGCGGCGCCCCAGCGTGATGCGGTTCCCGAGCCGGTTGAGATTGTAGGTATTGTAAATCTCGGTGAAATAGTAGGCGGTGTTGCGCAGGCTGTAGGGGCTGTCCCAAAGGTAGGGCTCGGCAAAAGTGGCTTTGTACAGCTGGTAAACGGTTCCCGGTTCGGCTGAAATGGAGAAATATTGGCCGTTCCCCTTAAACGCCTGTCCCCTGAGGAATTCCCCCCATGAATGCGGGAGTGCCGTGATATCAAAATTTTGCTGCGAGAGGCTTATCTGTCCAAGCAGGCCTGCGTCGGTTGAAACGCCCAAACCGATGGCGAATCGGCCCGTATTCGTCGGCGTCAGATTGACCAATGCATTGCGCACACCGGGCTTGCTGCCGATGGGTGTGATGTTGGCATGTGAAAACAGCCCGAGTGCGTCGAGGTCCTGATTGGACCGTCGCACGGCGGTGGTGTCATACAAATGACCCGGAAATAGCCGCACCTGTCGCCGGGCTACGTGATCCTGAACCGCAGTGTTTCCTCGGATAATCACCCTGCCGACGCGATAGGTTTTCCCCTCGCTGATACGAAAATCCAAGTTGACGATTCCCGGCTTTTCCGTATAGGCAAAAGTGGGTGTAACCAAGCTGTATATATATCCTGCTTTGCCGTAAAGATTGGCAATCCGCTGCTGCGCCGCCTTGATAAGATTCCGGCTGTAATACGCACCTGAATTGAATCGCACCAGGTGCATCAGTTCAGTTTGCGAGAATAAATGGTTGCCGCGAAAGAAAACTTTTCCCACTCGATAGCGCACGCCCGGGTGAATGATAAAATTCACCGTTACCCAGTGATAATCCGGTGTGAATTTAAGGGTGTATGCGGTGCGGCAGTCGAGGTACCCCTTCTTCCGCCAGAGTTTGCGCAGCTGCGACAAATCGGTGTGAAGATCCGACTTGGAAAGCACCCCTTTGTGAATCACGAAAAACCAAAAAAGCTTCCAGCGCGATGCGGTCTGCGCCTGAAAATGCAGATACCACGAGGGGTACAGATTATTGCCGACAAAATGGACCGTGCGAATGAGTACCTGCGGGCCTTCCGTGATGACGTAGTCGGCGATATCTTTGCGCAACAGCGATTGACGTAACTTCACATGGCAATACAAATACCCTTTGGATCGATAAAGACGCTTGATGGCGTTGACATCGCTGCGGAATACAAATGGATCAATGGGCTTTCCGGCACGGGCAAGAACCAGTTCGTGCAACGTGCGCGTTTTGATGCGGCGGTTTCCCTGAAACTCAACGCGCTTAAGTACGCGCCGCTCGCGCACAACATAACGAACGATGACCTGCTTGCCCGCTTCCGGAATGATCTGGGCCTGCACCGACGCGAAGCGACCCAGCGACGCAATCGAGCGAACGTCGACGGCCACCTCTGCACGGTCATACGCTTCGCCGGGGGCGACCCGAATCTGATTGGCAATGCGCTTGGTGTCTTGCGGAGAGCTGCCGACAATTTCGATCTTACGAACGGTGTACCCCGCGAGCGGGGAATAGCCACCCGTAACGCTGGTGGGCGGCGCATGCGATGCGGCCGCAGGCACCGTGGCTGCCGATGCCGTCAGCACGCAGGCGGCGAGCAGGGCCACGGCTGCGGAACTGGTTGCCAACCCGCAGCGCCAACCGCTGGTTTCTTCGTTTATTGCAATTCTCTCGATCACGCCGAACTTTCATTTTCGCCATCTGCCGGCGGCGTTATCCGCGGGCGATAAAACCGCAGTAGTCTATCGGCACACCCCCATGGTGGCCAGAGATGCCGTCGTCGCTCCGGCTGCCTTGCATCTGCGGCGGTGCACGCAGTAAATCAAGGCGCTGCCAATGCCGGCCATCGCGAGAGCCGTCGGCAGCCATGGCCAAACCTGCGGCATTAAAACGTTCTGGCCCAACGGCACCACGTGGTAAAGCGTTCGCGAATGAAACCAAGCCATGGTGTTAAAACCAGTTTGAGAATCGGTGGCTTTGATCAACCAGATGCTCGGGCACAAACTCAACAGCACCTTTTGGGGCCATGAAAACCCGATTTGCCCCAGCCATTGAATCAGGGGTGAGCCAAGAATCGGCCACAGCGGCGCAATGACGGATATGGCCATGGCGGTTATGGGGATCGTGGATTGAAACGGCCTGCGAGCCGAAAGCCACGCGGAGATGCCAAAAACAAAAATGGCCCAGCAGGTTTGGATCGACATGGCCCGAACCATGGTTTGAGCAGGCAAAATGCCGACAACGGCGATGAACGTACCGGCAACACCGGCAACCAGCACCGTAGCGGCACTGCGCAGGAGCGCTGCGGCCGCACCCGCCCGGCCCGCCACTGCCGCTGCGAAACCGGACAAAACCAGCATCTGGAGCAGGGTGATAGCGGCTGCCCCTGCGGGTGGATTTGGTGGCGTGGGGCGCAGCATCAGGCCCAGCGCGCCCAGCGCCGCCAATGCGGAGGCCATAAGGATGATATTGGTGAGCGTTGATTTTGCGGCAGCATCCATGGTGCGGCAGATTAACCGAATTTTTCACCAGCCGCGCCCGCGAGTGCTCCATCACTTGCACCCCTCCGGCACATGCCGCCGGTTTTGGCAAAAACTCTGGAAGTTGCCTCCTGATTCATATATCATTCGAAGTACGCTAGGAGCCTGTCCGAGTAATGGCCGGGATTGGGATGGGTCTGAAATGTGCCGAATGCGCGGCGGAGGATCGAGCCGACTCTGAATAACGAGTCATCGAGATCCGACAACAAA
>JAJZGD010000131.1 GCA_021804985.1 Planctomycetota bacterium | reverse complement strand
CGGCAGATTGGCCATCTTAAAGCGGCGCGACATGCGTGACCAAAGTTCAAAATCTTCATGCCGCCGGCTTTCCAGCGTCGTATACACGCCCACTTCGTCAATGGCCGATCGCCGCATCATCACTGAGCTATGAACCATATAGTTGTCAAAATGCATTTCAAACGCCAGCGACAGGGGATCGCATGGATGGCGATGAAAACGCCCGTCCGGCCGATCGCCCACCCATATCTGCGCTGCGGTACCCACCACCGCCACGTCCGGGTGCGCCTGCAAATAGGCAACCTGCTTTTCAAAACGACCCGGCAGGGCGATGTCGTCGGCATCCTGCCGGGCCAAAAGCGGTGCACGGGCGGCGGCGATGGCAAAATTCAGCGAGCGGGCAAGCCCCTGATTTTTCTGCCGGAATGTGCGCAGTCTTACATCCCGGTAGCCCTTAAGCAGTTCCGGCGTTGCATCAACAGAGCCGTCATCCACAACGATAAGTTCAAAATCCGTGAAACTTTGCCCCAAAATCGAGTCGAGCGCGGCCCGCAGAAATGCGGCGCCATTGTATGTTGGCAGCAGCACGCTGATTGTCGGAACGCCATCAGGGTTCATTATTGCTCGCCTCTTTGCATAGGCCGGCGGATACGCGTGACGGCCGGGCGCTGGCCGCCGGTGTGCACCCGGGCCCTAAAGCTTTATCGCCAGGGGCAGTCGCTTCGGGACCACGAGCGCCATTCCAGCCAACACTCGGTAGCACCAACGCCCAAGAGGCCAACACTCGGTGGCACCAACGTCCGGAGGCACCTGATGCTTCAAGCCGCCATCGCGCTGGATATTCCGCAATCGCTGACTTACAGCACGCTGATGGAATTTATTTTCGGAGCCTTCGCGGGGCGTCCGGCGCCCGGGTCTTTCAACGGTGCGGCGGCAATTTTGTCTACCACATCCATTCCCGATGTCACCGCACCGAAACACGTGTATTGCCCGTCAAGGTGGGGCGCATCATCATGCATAATAAAGAACTGGCTGCCCGCCGAATCGGGATCGGTCGATCGCGCCATGCTGATGACACCCCGGCTGTGCTTACGCTTGCTGAATTCCGCCTTGATCATGTAGCCGGGGCCGCCGGTGCCTGTCCCTTGCGGGCAGCCACCTTGAATCATGAAGCCCGGAATGATGCGGTGAAACGTCAGGCCGTTGTAGAAACCCTTTTTGGCCAGAGTTACAAAATTTGCAACCGTCTTGGGCGCTACTTCCTCCCACATTTCCACAGTGATATCACCGTGATCCGTTGAAATTTTTAATTGTGGCGGCGAAGACTTTTCGGTGTCGGCCATGTTGCGTTCCTCCAAATAAAATCACCGGCTCTGATAACCGTCGCGGCCGCTCCCGGGACGCAACCGCAGCACAGGGGCGCTCGCAGTACGCCTGCGGCGGCTATTTGCTGAAAAACTTCTTAATGGAATATACCGTGGCGGACCGCCCAATCACGCCGATGCTTTCCGTGAGCGGAATATCCTTCGGGCAAACCCTAACGCAGTTTTGGGAATTTCCACAATCAGTGATGCCCCCATCTCCCATCAGAACCTCCATACGGGCGTCCGCATCCGGCTTTCCATTGGGGTGCATATTGTAATACCGCGCCATCGAGAATATCTGCGCCCCGAGAAAATGATTGTCCCGTGTAAATTGCGGGCACGCCTCAAGGCACGAACCGCAACTCATGCATCGAGAAAGTGGATACATGGTGTGCTGCTGCTCCGGCGTAATTTTTGGCCCGGCACCCAAATTAAATGATCCATCAATGGGTATCCATGCCTTGATGCGTTTGAGATTCTCAAACATGCGCGACCGATCAACGATCAGGTCCCGAATAACCGGAAATTTGGTCATCGGCTCTATGGTTATCGGCGACCCCGGGCTTTCTGCCATCAGCCGTCGCACCAGCGTGGAACATGCCTGTCGCACCCGCCCGTTGATCACCATCGTGCAACTGCCGCACACTTCCTCCAGACAACTCGCCTCATACGCAGGCGGCGCAACGTTCCGGCCGTCGCTGGTCACCGGACGCCCCGATATCGTTCGCAGCAGGCTTGTCACATTGCTCGCCGGTGTGATCGGCACATCAAATGTCTGCCAATATCCCTGTGATGACGGCGTATCCTGCCGCAGTATTTCCAGCCTGATGCTTTTCGTGCTTTCCGCGGGCGAAATCATTTTGAAATCCTCAAATCAATCGCGGGTCAGGTGCCCGCACCAGCCGCTTCCGGAACCGGGGCTTTGGCGGCTGCCGGCGCCACAACTTTTCCGTAGTTCCTCGCCCGCGGCGTCACCAGCGAAGTATCCACCGGCTCGTAGGAAAGCTGCGCTTTGCCGTCCACGTAAGTGACCAGCGTCGTCTTAAGCCAATTCCCATCGTCGCGCGGCAGAGACCGCTTCTCCAGCGGTATGTCGTGGCGATCCATCAGATCGTCCGGAATCTTATAATGTGATCCGCGCGATTCTTCCCGTGCCAGCGCAGCCGTCGTCACGGCCTCACCAAGCAGAAGCATATCCCAGCACGCCCGGGCAAAGCCCAGCGACTGATTATTCCACATGCCGGAATCCGGCAAGCCCAGGTTGTTCTGGTATCGCTCCTTCAATGATTCGATGAGCGCAAGCGTCTGCCGCAATTTGGAATCGCAGCGGATGATGGTCACATTGTCGCTCATGGCCCGGCCCAGTTCGCGATGCATCAAATACGGATTGTCCGTCCCTTTGGAATTCAGCAATTTTGCCTGCGCCGCCTGCTGCTGTTCCACACCGCCGTCAAAAAGACGCTGTGAAAGTTCGGCGACCGGACGCTGCCCTTTGATATATTCCCGCATACCCGGGGCCGCAAAAAGCCCTGTAAAAATGCACGAAAGCAGGGAGTTCGCCCCCAGCCGATTGGCGCCGTGATATTGATAATCTGCCTCGCCGGCGGCATAAAGGCCCGTGAGGTTGGTCATATGATTGCGCGGATTGGCCTTCTGCATTCCGCCCGTCTTGTCATCCCGCGCAAAATCCACCCATAGGCCGCCCATGGAATAATGCACCGCAGGATAAATTCTCATCGGCTCAATCAGCGGATCAACGCCGACGAACTTTTCGTAAATCTCAAGAATCCCCCCGAGCTTCCCCTTAAGAACCTCATAGGGAATGCCCGTCGCCTTTTCCGTCAAATCCAGGTACACCATCTGCCCGCCGCCGATGCCGTAACCCTGCTCGCAAATATAAAATATCTCCCGCGTCGCAATATCCCGCGGCACAATGTTTTTATACTTCGGATACAAACGCTCGAGAAAATAATCGCGCTCATTTTCCGGAATATCATTGGGATGGCGGCTGTCCGCTTTTTTCTTCGGAACCCATATCCGGCCCCCCTCACCACGTGCAGATTCGCTCATCAGTCGGCATTTGTCTTCCCCCGGAATGGCCGTTGGGTGCACCTGCACAAACTCCGGATTGCCAAGCCGCGCCCCAGCCGCATAACACCGCGCCGTGCCCGAGCCGGTGCAGATGATGCTCATTGTGCTCTGGCCGAAAATCAGGCCGTTGCCACCCGTGGCCATCACCACCGCGTCGCCGCGGAAAGCGCGAATTTGCATGGTTCGCAAATCTTGCGCCACGATCCCCACGCAGCGACCCGCATCATCGAGTATCGGTGCAAGAAAATCCCAAAATTCGTATTTGGTTATATGTCCCTGCACTTCATGATGCCGAACCTGCTCGTCCAGCGCATAGAGCAGCTGCTGGCCCGTCGTGGCCCCGGCGTAAAAGGTCCGCTTATACAAAGAGCCGCCAAAAAGGCGCAGATCGCGGTTCCCTTCGGATGTGCGGCTGAAGGGCACGCCCATGCGATCGAGCAGATCGATAATGGCCGGCGCCATTTTCGTCATTTCCAGCACGGGCGGCTGATTGGCGAGAAAGTCGCCGCCGAATACCGTTTCGTCAAAGTGTTCCCATTCACTGTACCCTTGTTGCCGCGCCACCTCATTGCACGCATTGATGCCGCCCTGCGCGCAAACACTGTGCGATCGTTTGACTGGCACCAGCGAAAAAAGATCCACCGCGACACCATCTTCCGCAAGCTTCATGGAAGTGGAAAGCCCGGCCAATCCGCCCCCCACAACGATCACACGCTGGTGTGCCATAATTTAAAACTCCGAAAGAATCAGACCGGCCGGCCGGCCGCGCCCGCTGTTTCAATGGCGGTGCGGGCGCTTATTCCATAACTGTAGGCGCTCAGCTGCGGTATCGCCCGCCGCAGCGGCGCTGAATATACCGGGCCTCGTTCAACCATCGTCCCGTGGCCGTGAGCATGCCGGGGCGGCAGCGGGGCGGGGTGCCCCAAAATGGTGAACGACGCCCATGCGATTGTTCCCACAATTGCAAATACAATTCCCACCGCCAGACAAACATTCCCCCAGCGCTTTTGCGCGCTGGCTGTTACCGTCAGGCCCCACGCGATCGCCGCCGTCCAAAGCCCGTTAGCCATATGGAATACAGCCGCCCATACCCCCAACAGATAAAGCACCACGGAAATTATATTCGCCCAGAACCACGGGTTTTTTCCATACGGTGTTTTGATGGCATCCACCGTGCTCGCATAGGCAAAGTGCGGGCGAAACCAGGGGAAGCTCGATAAGGCTCGCCAGTGCGTCAAGTCGTAAATCAATGCCAGGCCCCACCGGTGCAGCGTCGCGAGGTGATACGCCAGAAATACCAGCAGAATCAGCCCCGTCACGCGTTGCAAGGTGTAGCGCACGTTGCCGCCGTAATTGTAATGAACGGCATTCCAACGTGCCCCCGCGCCGGTGGCATACAGGCCATAGAGCACGTGAATAAGCAGGGGCAAAAAAATGAATGTGAATTCCACGAACGCCAGATTGGGCCCGAGGTCGTGAATCTTATTAACTTCCTGCTGGTACATCACACCGTTGATGCCCGTGGCATTGATCATCAGGTGAACCGCAACGAACCCCCCAAAGGCCAGTCCGGCCAAAGAATGAATTCGCCGCAGCCAAAAGTGAATCTGGCCCCGCCGCGAAGAGTAATCAGGCGCGACCGACGCGTTGGCGGACGTACCCTCCATTGCGCTCGTCACAGATAAAACTCCCAAAATCCAGGCGGCACATCATCCCTTGCCAAACGGCCTGATTCTAGGGGTGCCCACCCACCTGATCAAGACGACCCAACGCGGCCCAGGCATTCTTGGCCAGCCCTATCGCGCCGCTTTAAATCCCACCCGCGCAGCGACCTGTTTAAACGCAAACCACGGCACATACGCGTGCTGTGTCTTGTCGTTTTCCATCGATGCCTGTGCACCTTCCAACAGATATAAATTGCTCAGCACATTTTTGGGCACCGCGCTGTACCCACCCAACTGCATCACAATCACCGATAAATACCGGTGCAGCGCAATGCGGGTCGCCGGATGGTCAGGCCCCAGCAACCGGCCCTTCTCAATGGCAGATAGCTCCGCTTTGGTTAACCCGGAGAAGCCCGTCGGCTTGGCCCCGTTCAGGTGCGCCTCATAGGCGATCTGAAACGCGGAACTGACAAACCGGCGGCTTGTAAAAGGCAAACCACGTATCGGCGATGGCACCGCCTCGGTGGGCGAATGCGGATCGTTCGCATACAAAGGCCGCGACACCAGCGGATGAAATAAGCCCGACCCCTCAAGCCTTTCGCCACTCCTTTTCGCCAGCGTTGCCAAGCTCTCTTTCTCCGCCGCAACCGCCATCGAATGGCCCAACTTTTGCAGTTGCGCAAAGGCAACGTACAGTCGCGCCGCCGCCACAACCTTGGGCTTCACCCGTGAAAGGCTTGCCGGGTCATGCGCCGGATCTACAGCAGTAACGCGGTAAATATACATATCCCCGGTCTTACGATTTACCAATGTCGGCCCCTGCCGCCCCAACTGAAGGTGCAAAAGCAAACCATCACCACGCGAATGCGGATCCAGCCCGCGAACACGCATCGCCAAATACGCTAATCCCTCCGATTGTGGCAAAACGCCCGGCTGCGTGAGCGCACTGGAAATGTCGCGATACGCGGATAGCCGCGTCGCCGAACTCCAATGCGTCACTTCTCCGATTTCTGGTTGATAGCCGAAGCGCGATGTCAGTTTCGCCGCAATGGCCTGATAAGTAACCCACTTCGCTGCCGCCACCCGTCGATAATATCCCGTGGCATCAAATACCTTCCATGGCTTGTCGGCCAGATGATTGCCCGCAGCCGCCATGCGCGAAAACAACGCTTGAATCTTTTTCTGTATTTGTTGACGCACCAAACCGGCCTTAACTTCATCAAACGTCCGATACCGGGCCGGTGTAATGATTTTGCCCTTTACCTTTTTCGCCGGCGCTATCTGAAAGTCTGTCTTGTGAGACTGGTAATATTTATACGCATCGGAAACGTCTGCCAGCGTCGGGTGCATGGTACTGGCAAGGGCCACCGCGTTAAATTTAATAAATTCCAGCTTGACACGATCCGGATACTTAAATCCAAACGGAAATCGCGTGCCGGCAATCAGGGGAGGCCTGCGTGCCGCGGCCGAATTCCAGGGAAGTACCGATTTGTACCGATTAAAAAGCTTCTCCAGCAGCGCCGCGCTCGGGGTGCTTGGGTGGGCCGCCGCCTGCGCCGCGGCCGATAGCCGCACATACTGTACTGTCAGGCTCGTGGTAAGCCGGGTGACGTAATGCAGAAATTGCGGCTTGCTTGGCGAAATATTCTGCAACGCCAAAGCCGCCATGCCATCCACCAGGCTCAATTTCGCCAGCGCATCGGTGACATTTTCAATGGCAAAATTTGAATTGGCAGTCACCGTCGCAACCGCGCGGTGAAATGCCTTGGTGGGTAGCAAATCCTGCGGAAAATCGGGGTCGGGCGCCAGACCGTAATGCTCCGCCTCATACACCAGCAGATAAAACTTGAGTGTGGTATTGGAGCGGGAACTGCCCCCCAGCCAACCCATATATTCGCGGTCGAAGGCCGGATCATTTTCGGCCAGTACCTTCAGTACACGCGTATCAATTTGATACGGTATCAGCGACTTGGATGTGATCCGCTCGCCGGCAACGTGCCCCAGCAGAATGCTCGGCTGGTTGGAACCCAGCCCGCTCGTATATGCGTACCCCAGCAGAAACGTGATCATCAGCACCACACCGAAGACCGCCATGAGCGGCTTGCTGTACTTACGCATCAAAGTCATAGACATAGAGTTTTTCTTTCCGCCATCTTTCTTTTAGCCCATCCTCAGCCACCCTGTCGCCGGGCCGTAAATCGAAACGCAAGAGCATAAGCGATAGCACCGGCGCCGTAAATTGATGGCGCGGCCAAAGCTGAAAGCATTCAGACTTGGCGGGCGGCTTATCCGCCCCGAACGCTGCAGAAAAACCTTCCGATGGAATAAATCCATCAGCTCGTAATTATGTTCTCGAAGACTGATGCTCGATTGGGTAAAGTCGTCGGCCCATGGAACAGCGCCCGCGTCGTGGCGCCCCTAAGCCGGCCAGCCTGCTGGCCGCGCCTCGTTCGGCGTGCTGCCCGCAGGCAGCCTCTGTGCCTCTGCGCCTCTGCGTGAGACATTGGTCGTTCCGGGTGACTTAACGAATCATGCATCCGGCATGATGTAATTCATGTATATCTCACGCAGAGAAGGGGAGACGCAGAGACGACGCGGCACCCCCGCGCTATTTAGCCGGCGCAATTACGTCCGCGCCATTTAGCCGGCCAGCCTGCTGGCCGCGCCTCGTTCGGCCGGGGGCTGGTGAAAATCCATCGCATGCGCGGCACGCAACGATAAAAAACCACGCCCCGCCGCGTTCATCCGCTCGGCGTGATTACAAGGGAGATTTCCGATGGAATAAATCGATCGGCTCATAGAACAGGTCTTCGATAAATAAGTTCAGCTGTGAAACCGTGCCTGCCGCCCGCCGCCATGCAGCCCGCACCCGTTCGCACCGCAAAAATATTACCTGATCAGCGAAAAGCTTGCGGATATCATCAAACACGCCATGATAGCTTTCCATGGATAACGTGGGCCAACACTTTACGGCCTTACTGCGCATTCACTGGTCATCGGCCCCTGCGGCCGCCGAAACATCGGGCCGCCCGCCGCGGCGTTGGCCTGAACCATCCGCCGTCGCCGCTGTCGGCCTCGCGGCTATGGGGGGCTTGCTCGCCGCCGGCATAACCGCGGCACTCGGTAACTTAGCAGCGCACACCACCCACCCCGAACCGCCGCCCACGTGGCCATGGGCAGCGCCATTTGTTTTGATGCTTTTGCTCCTTGCCATAGTCCCGTGGCGCTTTCCACGGATTTGGCAATGGGCCGGCTTTCCCGCCTCCGCGGGTTTGGCCCTGCTGGTGGTAATGGCCTACGGCTGGCGATACCGCACGATCGCCCCTGTCGCCCAAAGCGGCGAATCTTATCTGCAATTCATGACCGCCATCGCGGCTTTTTATTGCGTTTGCGCCAATCTCAAAATCTCCCTCCGCCTCGCCCCCACGCCCTTGCTTAATACCGCCATCCTGGCCATGGCCGCACTTAGCGCCAATCTGGTCGGAACCTGCGGGGCAACGGTTATTTTTATTGTGCCTTTTCTGGAACTCAATCGCGGCCGAATCTCCGGCTATCACATTTATTTTTTTGTCGCCATCGCAGCCAATATCGGCGGCCTGCTTACACCCATGGGCGATCCGCCCCTGATGGCTGGCTACCTATACGGCGTTCCCTTCTGGTGGATGCTTCTCCACGCGTGGCCAATGTGGTGCGTCGGGATGGCCTGGTTGCTGGGCATCTTTTACTTTCTCGAGCGCCGCGCGCTCCCGCAGCGCCCGGCGCCGATTCCCGCAGCGTCCGGCGGCCCCGCAGTGGAAATTTCTCACGCGTGGCTCATCCTGCCGTTGGCGGGCGCCGTCGCAGCCCTTTTTCTTCCGGTCCTCTGGCGAACGGGTGTTTTGGCGGCGATCGCCATTTTCGCCATACTCGCCACCCA
>JAJZGD010000130.1 GCA_021804985.1 Planctomycetota bacterium | reverse complement strand
GGCGTCCCACCTGCCCTCATGAAGTTTCCGATGCAGGCAAGATGCCTGCGGTACAACAGATTCAAGCGTCTGTTTGTCCCCTTGAGAGACGATCGGAGTATAAATCCCGCACGTTTTAATATCATCGATAGCGCCTTTATGAATTTAATACCCGGTTCGCCGTCATTTTTTGTGCGTTGCGGCAGCGGCAAGGATTGACGGCCTTATTTCCCTCAACAGGGAGAGATTATTGAATATTTTACGCTTTCCCGCAAGTGCAACCCGCCCCGTATTTGCTGCAATATTCTGAAGGATGATCCGAATTTCGCCCATTTGGGTGCTGCCGGGCAATGGCCACACCGCTCGCCCCACCCCCGGCAGTCAGGGCGTTTGCGCCGTCGAGCTGCGATCCACCAGCGTGCAGGCGATGGAAAGTGTTGCGGCCGGCAGACCCGGGCGATCCAGCCGTTGCTGCATCATCATGACCGCATGTATGGCCATGGCGTCGGGGCTTTGGCGTATCGTGGTCAGCGGCACCGACAATAGCGCTGCGGTCGAGGTATCGTCGAACCCGGTAAGTTTAATTTGTTCTGGAATCTTCACTCCCGCCCGCAGCAACGTCCGCATCACCCGCGCGGCCGTCATATCATTGACGCAGGCAATGCCATCGGGCTGGTGCGCTGTTAGCATCCGTGAAAGCTCTTCGCGATCGTCCCCATCACCGGCCCACACGGCAAGCTGCGCACCCGGCGTTAGCCGCACCGCGTTGGCGGCCCCTTCCAAACGGGCCTCGGCCGTGGGGTGTTCGCGGGCATCGGTAAAAAATACGATGCGGCGGCATCCGCGTTTAAGCAGGTGCTGCACCGCCAGAAAGCCGCCCAATTCATTATCGCTGCCGATTAAATCGAACGGACTGCGATTATGGAGTTTCCGTAAATCGCGATCGAGCAACACCAGTGGGATATTCCAGGCCGTGCATTCCGCGGCAATCGCCTCGTTGATTTCCGCGCCCTGCGTGGAGACCGGCAGCGGCAGGTAAAACAAGCCGCGAATAGCGCTGCGACGCAGCTGTTCGAGCATGGCATGGGCTTGTGCGGTGTTCGTGTCGCCGGAAATCTCATGGAAGATGATCTGCCAATCGCGTTTCTGTGCTTCGCGCTGCAGAGATTGATGCACGGTGGCAAAAATGCTGCCCGCTTCCAGCGGTGGAAATATTAATCCGAGGCCGGCCAGGCTCGAACGCCGCGGCGCATCGACAAAGGTGCCGGAGCCGCGTTGGCGGCGCACCACGCCGAGCGCCTGCAAATCGCGCAGGGCACGCACGACGGTAATCCGCGAAACCTGAAATTCTTCCATCAATTCGGTTTCGGTCGGTAGTTTGCCCCCCGCCGGGTAACCGCCACGCCGTATTGCCCTTAAAAGTCGATCGTAAACAATGCGATATTTCGGCACACCCAACTGCCCGCCAACCGAGTCGGTGGGGCGCGTCGGATCATTTTTGGATTTTTGCGACATAAAATTCCTGAAACGGCTTGTGAGCCTTTGCACGGTGTATTGTTATCTTCCACACAGGATTATCAAGTGCCAACCCAAAAGGTTGGCCAGAAATGCGCCGCCGATCAGCCCGCAACGCGAGCATGGCCGATGCCTCGGCAAACGCCCCGACGGACGCCCTGGCGGACGCGCCGATGGTAGTGGGATGGGCGCGCCGGTGAAAATCAGCGGCCCCCCGCAGGCCACGCGGAGTTTTCTACCCACCGCCCTCCGCCCACCGTCGGCCGCCGAAGTTTTTCTTCACTGGCCAAGGCGGCTACGCGGTGTGGTGCGGCCAAACCTTATTGCGGCCATAATACCGCCCGCAAAGGTATTTCTGGCGGAGCGGCGTTAAAGCCATGGCGGATCGACGTGAATTTTTGGCCGGCGTAAAGAACGTCGTCATCAAGATCGGCTCCAATGCCCTCACGTTACCTCAAGGCGGCGTTGATCAAGGCGTGATTGCCAATCTTTGCGCCAATATTGCCGCACTTCAGCATGGCGGAAGCCGCGTTACCGTGGTCTCCAGCGGCGCCATCAGTACGGGCGTAACGGAATTGCGCCTCACCAGCCGTCCCAAACACATGCCCATGCTCCAGGCGGCCGCCGCCGTTGGCCAATACGTGCTGATGAGTCATTTTGCGGCAGCCCTTTCACCATTTCATCTGCACGCGGGGCAAATTCTTGTGACGCGAACTGATTTTGAAGATCGCACGCGATACCTAAATCTTCGCAATTGCATCGACGCACTTCAGCGAACCGCCGCAATCCCCATTCTCAATGAAAATGATGCGGTGGCCGTTGATGAAATTCGCTTCGGCGATAATGACCTGATTGCCGCACAGGTGACCAATCTGCTCGGGGCCGATCTGCTGATTCTGCTTTCGGTGGTGGATGGGCTTCTTGATTCCGCCAATCAGGTGCGCGATATCGTTCATGAGATGGATAAAGATGTTGAATCGATGGTGCGCGGGGATAAAAGCTCGCGCGGAAGCGGCGGCATGGGCAGCAAATTGATTGCCGCCGGCACCGTCAAAACCGCGGGCCGCCCCGTCCTTATCGCCAATGGAAAAACGCCGGATATTGTCGCCAAACTTCTCCGTGGCGAGCCGCTCGGCACGCTGGTTATGCCGGGGCAAAAACGCCTGACCGCCTGGCGACGCTGGATCATGACACACAAACCGCGGGGACGCGTGAATGTGGATGGGGGCGCCGCGAGTGCCCTGAAAAATGAGAAATCCCTCCTGGCCAAAGGGATTATCGCCGCACAAGGCCGCTTCGTACCCGGTGATGTCATTGAGATTTTTGATCCCGCCGGGCAAGTGGTGGGACGCGGGCGAACGAGCTTCAGCAGCGAAGACCTGCAAAAAATAATGGGGTTGGCATCGCACCAATTTTCAAAAGTATTAAATCGTGGCGCCGTGCCGGAGTGCGTCATCCATAAAGACGATCTGGTTATCGTATAGCCGCCGCCCCCGGGGGCCTTGCCCCCCGCTCGGAGCCTGTCCGAGCAATCGCCGAATTGCCCAGCTGGCCGCATGCGCCCATAAGCGATTGCCCGATCGTGGCGCGCCGCTTCACCAATATCCCCCGAGCCTTAAGCACTTCCATAAAACCCACGATGGCGGTGGCCGCGGGAGCCTTAAACAACGGCGGCTGCTGAGGATTGTACGGAATCACGTTAACGATTACGGGCAAACCATCGCACCAATCGGCAAGCCGTGCGGCATCCTCGGCGCGATCATTTACTCCGCCCAAAAGAACGCACTGAATGAGGTAGCGCGCCCGAGATGACCGCGGCAAAGCCTTCAGGCACGCTTTTAGTTCGGCCAGCGGCATGGCCCGATTGATCGGCATGAGCCGACTCCGCAGCGCATCGTCGGCTGAAGTCAGCGAGATTGCCAATCGGATGCCGGGCAGATTTTCACCAGCCAAACGGCGCAAGCCGTCCACGCGCCCCACCGTGGAAAGCGTGATGCGGGACGCAGAAAAGCCAAGCCCACGCGGTTCCATCAGAACGCGCAACGCGGCAAATACAGCATCGGCATTATCCAGCGGTTCGCCCATGCCCATAAACACAATATTTTTTATCTCTGCGCCCGCTGTGTGCTGTCCAAGCCAGCGCTTGGCCACCACCACCTGCGCCACAATCTGCGAAGCCGAAAGCTGCCCCACCAGTCCCATTTGCCCCGTCTGGCAAAAGTCGCATCCCATCCGACAGCCAATCTGCGATGAAATGCAGAGCGTGTTCCAACATTGGCCGTGATAATTCCGCATCGGAATGATGACGGATTCTATTTCCAGCGGCTGCATCTCGCCGGTAGACCGATGCGATTTAAGCGCCGCCGTCAGGATAAGCTTAACCGTGCCATTGGCATCACCAATAACTTTCGCTATCGGCAGCACGGTCTCCGGCTGATCGCCCGCAAATAAATCGCGGTAGGCCTGCCGGGCATTGGGCAACGACCGGCCGACGCTGGTTTCAAAAACGCGAAACGTCATCGCCAATTTCGGGGCGGACCCGTAAGAACGCTGATCGGCGCGGCGACCGGAATTTTCTCCCGGCAGCTGCGGCAAATTCAAACCAATGTCGGAAAGCTCCATCAGCGGCACATCCATTGTTTTGGTTCCCCGGCCGCCACCGACGCGGCGTGCCCAATTATTAATTTGCGAGCGGCCAAGCCCACGTCGCACCGCATGCCCCGTCGGGCGCTGTGCCTACACCTTAAGCCGAACTTTATGATCCAGTTGCCCCACATAGCGTTTCCGGATTGGCGCCACGGTGTAGGCTAAAAACTCATCCACCTGCTCGACCGATCGGCCGATGAATTTCTCCGGGGCGACGGCATCGCTGAGATCCACCTTTGAAAATGCGGCGTCTCCTTTCAGGCGCTGCATCAGGTCATTGGATTTTCCGAACTCCTTAACTTGCTGCGCTGCGAGCTGCGAGTGTGAGCGTATTCGTTCATGGATATCCTGCCGATCCGCCCCGGTTTTAACCGCCGCCATCAGGATATTTTCGGTCGCCATAAATGGCAGTTCATCATCGAGTCGGCGCCGGATAATTTGCGTGTTTACCACCAGCCCGCGCGTCACATGAATCATTAAGTCAAGGATCGCATCGCAACAAAGGAACGCCTCCGGAATGCTTAGCCGCTTATTGGAAGAATCATCCAGCGTGCGCTCAAACATCTGCTGGGCAGCGGTAAACAGCGGCTGCTGCACAATGCCCATCAGCCAGCGCGACAATCCGGTGACGCGCTCCGTAAGGACCGGATTACGCTTGTACGCCATGGCGGACGAACCCACCTGAAATTCCTCGAAGGGTTCATCCACTTCCTTAAATGCCGAGAGCAGGCGAATGTCTTGCGCCATTTTATGAGCCGCCGCTCCGACCGCTGCGAGGCTGGCAATCACCTGCACATCCACGATGCGGGAATAGGTTTGACCGGAAACGGGATGAACCCGGTTAAAGCCCAATCGGGCGGCGACCGCATATTCCAGTTGGCGCACCTTTTCATGATCCCCCTCAAAAAGTTGAAGGAATGACGCCTGCGTGCCGGTGGTTCCCTTTATGCCGCGCAGCATGAGTGTTTCGCGCCGCAATTCAATATCACCCAGGGCCAGAACAAAATCATAGCACCAGAGCACGGCTCGCTTGCCGAGCGTGCTGGGCTGCGCCGCCTGAATGTGCGTGTAAGAAAGCACGGGAAGCGTTTTCCATGTTTCCGCAAAGATGGCCAGCGCATCAATCAGGTTGGCCAATTTATGGCTGATAATCTCCAAACCGTCGCGCAGCAAAAGAACATCCGTGTTATCCACGATATCCATGGACGTAGCGCCAAGGTGGAGAATGGGCTTGGCCAGCGGCGCCACTTTCGCGTAGGTGTGCAGATGAGCCATCAGATCATGGCGAAGGCGTGCCTCCTGCCGAGCGGCCTCTTCAAAATCGATATCGTCCAGATGGGCACGCATCTGATCAAGCTGGGCATCGGAGATGGGCAGGCCCACTTCCTGCTCGGCCTCGGCGAGGGCCAGCCATATGCGGCGCCAGGTTGAAAACTTACGCTGGGCCGAAAATACGCTGAGCATTTCGGGCGACGCATTGCGCGTGGACAGTGGACTTTGATAGGTTTGATGGGCTGAATTTGCATCCATGAAAAGTTCTTCCCGTTCCTTTCTTTTGCCAACCGGGAGCACACCCGGGCACTTCCGGGCGGTCGGCAGAATCGCCCCCGAACAACCGGGCTGCGAAATCGCCGACGCCATGCTACCATAAGAGTTAAATGCTCAGTATGAAAGGAGCACCTGATGCCCGCTTACGATAATGTAAATCCCGGCCTGCATGTAGACAGCGATTTTAAGGACCAGGCCCGACGCGAAAAAGAACAGCTCGTGGAAAAGCTTGAGGGTGTCGCACCGCTGCAACCCCGGGCGGATGATGACGAAAATGCGGCGGCTGCCGCCGGCGAAATCCCCCCGCCATCCTTTGAGATTATCGTTGAACAGTTAATGGTACCGGCGCTGATGGCCATGGGTTTAATTGAAACACCGGATGGCAAGAAGACACGCGATATGAACATCGCCAAGTTTTATATTGACACCCTGGCAATATTAGAGACGAAGACCCGTGGCAATCTGACGGATACCGAAAAGCAGATGCTGGAAATGGCCCTTTATGAAGCGCGAATGCAATTTGTAAATGCCAATAAACAGTAAGAGTGGCCTTCAAAGCGCGGCCGTGTCTCGGGCGGCCGCAGGCTTGCGCGAGCTGCCACGGGCCGCGGGTCCACGGCTTCGGTTGCTGAGAGCGGGCCCGCAGGGCGGTGCCCAATTTTTCCGTATTGCCGCGAACGCGAATCAAAACGTTAGCGCATCACGGCAGCAGCGCCAGGTGATGCTTTTTCCGATAGGCGTTTTGTGCGGCCAGAAGCGAATTAACCTCGGCCATCGCTATCCACGACACCTGGCCATCCATAAATCCTACATTGAAGCCTTGCTTTTGCCGCAGCTCGGCGGAATCGAATATCACAGCAAGATTTTCGGGGTTATGCACCTTACTCATCTGTATTCCACTGCCAGCATAAAAGTAGTCCAAATGCCCAACGAGCGCACCGGCAATCACCGCCGGATTTTTCCGCTGGGCCGGCGAAAGGCTTGAAAGATGCAGTTGAATGGTGCCGCTGCCCGGTGAAATAAGTGCTCGGGGCGTAATATAATTTTCCGCCACCAGCACCGCCACATTCGGCGGCATATGGCCATGATGCACATTTGCATATTCGATGGCGGCTTGAAGAATGCCCCGCTCATTGGCAGATGATACCGTCCGGTTGGCGAGCTCTTTGGCTTTTGCCAGCGACGGCAGAAGAATAGCCGTGAGCATGGAATATTGGGAAAACGAAACGGTTGTCATGGCATTTGCCCACGAGCTCGTGGAAAACACGCTGGCGGCCGGAAATGGCTCGATGCTTGTCCAATGCCAACCGGTTGCATCCACCCACGATTTGCCGCCCCCCACGTCAATCTGCTGCTCCAGCTCCGGCAGCGGCGGAATCAGCATGGGAGCGGTGCGAACCGTAAAAATATCGAGCAGGCCAAACGCGAGCCGCTGTGCAGCCAATACATCTATATAGTTATACTGCACCATCTTCGGCAGATCGGCATATTCCAGCGACGATGTGCCGGCAATGCCGCCTATCTGATGCTCAAATCTTACAAAGCCCGGCGCAACGCAGATGCTTTGGTGTGGCCCATCCATGGCCGCTGCGGCCGCAACCAGCGTTTGCGGATAGCACGCCAACAGCAGGCGCGGCCCATCGACACACCACGCGGGAGTGATGTAGGGGCTGTCAACGTAATGAATCAGCAGGCCATCCGCCCTGAAACTTCCGCTCTTAAGCCGCAGTTTCACTGATTGCCCCGACGCCAGCTGCTTCTGGATCTGCCGGTTGACGGCCCGAACCAACGCCGGAATCTCGCGACTTATTTTATGAGGATGCGGCGGCCGCAGTTCAACCACCATCCCCAGGCGCCCATTGGCACCCAGCGCCGGGTCGGTAAATGCCACATAATGGCTGCCCAGGCGCGCCAGAAAATCTTTTTGAAGGTGGAACCCCAGCGAGCGATTCAGCCCCAATAATGCCTGACTGTATTCCAGCGATGCTGCCGGACTGAGCACCGCAAGCAGCGACCGAACATCCTCTAAATCTTTTCCCGACCGCTCCGGGGCATAGCTGACGGTGGTGGCTCCCGCCGGAATGTCATTCAGCATCGCTGCCTCCAGGCCCACACCAGTCATGGCAGGCGCCGCCGGCGGCTTGAGGGCTACAAACGCGCTGTAACGGAAACCCCGCTTAAAAAAGCCGCCCGCAAAACAAACCGCCCCCGCCCGGTCGAGTTGTAATGTCTGCTCAATGTGCTTGAGTATCGTGGCGGCTTTGGGCTGCCGCATGAAGGGTTGCGAATCAATCAAATCTAATAATCGTGGGGTATCAACATATGCCACCGCCCCACCGCGCGGCCCCACTTGCTGCATACCGGCCTTGAACGCAGGCGACACGCCCAATGACCCGACACCCGCCTTCTCAGCCAGCGCCAGCATTTGGGGCGTCGGCTTTATGAAAAAATAAACCAGCGATCCGATATGACCCACCACGACCGCGGAATGCCCGGCCGGCGCGGGCATTTGCGCATTGAGTTGCTGCCCCACCATTTCAAGAGCCTGAAGCAGAATCGCTTTGTCACCCGCAGGCGCCCTGGCCAGCAAGCCGACCCGCGCGCCCGCCGGCGCTCCGGCGTGTGCCGGGCTCCAACCACCGACATATACGGCAACCTGTGAGTTCCACAACGCGTGCAGCGGCCCCCAGATCATCCGCCCAATAACCGCCGCCTTCGGCTGGATTTCACCCAGATGGATGAGCAGGTGCGCGACGTATGGGTCGATGTCCGCCGACCGATGACCCGCGAGGAGAAGGGCCTGCGTGTGCGTTCCCTGATAGCCAGGCCATTGCTGCGGATTGCCACCCCACCCAAGGTATATGGCGGCCCCTGCCGGCACGTGTGCGGCCAATGGTGCGGCCCGCAGCGATGCGCCGCACCCCACGAAGCCCATGATTGCGATGGCAATAACGCCAATGGTCTTCCCACGCATAGCAGATCCTTCCATTTCCAAACACTTGCTTTCACCGGAAAATTGCACCGGGAATTTCACCCGGCGAGCTTCAGCCTAATCGCGGGCGGAATGCTAAGCAAGTGCCCGAGGGGACAACGGGGTGGCAGCGTGGGGCAGATTTTTCAGACGCTTTGGCGATACGTTGATACCATCATAGCAACATACTAATATGCCAACATGCGAGTATGCGACCAGGAGCCTGTCCAAGTAATCGCCGGGTTGCGACGGCGTGATTTTTGCCACCCATCAAGCAGCGGCGACGATGGCGTACCTGACACAGAAGGGTACACCGAGGAGCCGCGCCGCAGAGGGGGGGCAAAAAGCACGCCGCCCTGCGGGGTGGGCCTGAAATGCCCCGCCTGCTTTGTTGTCGGATCTCGCTGACTCGTTATTCAGAGTCGGCTCGAT
>JAJZGD010000129.1 GCA_021804985.1 Planctomycetota bacterium | reverse complement strand
CGTGAAAGCGGCGCGCGACCAACCCCATGCCACCGGAGCAGCAGGAGGTGGAAAATGACTGCGTGCAGAGCATTTAACAGGTTGGGCGTAGCGATTATGGCACTTGCGATAGCTTGCCAGGCCCGAGCTACTGTCAAACGTTGCGGACGGACGCAATTTAGGCGGCCCAAGTTGCGGTCGGCCACCCTCGGGTGCCCGCACCAATCCTGCCGCTGCCGTTGGTGGCGGCCCGCAGCCGAGGCTGCGTGACAGGAGAAGCTTTCATGGCTGAACGATCAATGGCCACCCCGTTGGCTTGGAGCCTCGCCTCCGCGGTCGCGCTTCTCTTCGGCGGCGTGGTTCACGCTGGCCCTGCGCCGGCCAAGGATGCACCGTTGGCGACTGCCGCCAAAGCAATCCGTCGGGAAGTGATGACGCTCCGTAACATTACGGTGCATTCCACCGAAAGGTATTGGGGTCAGGTAATTACCACTTCGGGTGCGTCAGTATGGGTGCCTAAGGCCCACCCAATCACCGACATCAGGCTCACGGATACCTTGGACGGCTTACCCGACGGATGCTTCATGGCCCGTGTTTTACGATTCACCGGCGTGCAACATCCACGGCATCCCAGGCTCCGTTACAACCGGCGCTGCGAGGACGCCTACAATGGCCGCGTCGGCACCTATTTGTGCGTCTGGCTCTACGTGCCGGGCCATGGGTGGGAGAATATTAACAGTGGAAGAATTTACGGCGGGATGCCCGCGTACCGCCACGAGTTTGACCAGGCAAGTGGCTGGGCCTGGACGACGTTCGGTTTCACCGGATCCCTGCCGCTGCATTACCACCCACTTTTTTCGCGGTTCATCACCCCCGGCGCCCGCCAAACCCAAATCTCCGCGAAGGTTGTTCAATGGCATGGCAACAGCTATCTGCGTGTTGACCGCTATGGCCCGCCCACCGGCCGCACGGTGTTCCTGCTGAACCCAAGGCATGGATACGCCATCGCCCAGTATAAATTCTACGGCTTCCACGCGACGAAAGATGCCCGCGGCAAATACAAATTCGGCCCGGGAGCAGTCCTTTTTTCCCGCGCAACGGTGGATGGGTTTTGGGATTGCGGCCAGGGAATATTTTATCCAAAGCGCATTGGATTTGTGCAGTACGCGCCGCCACCCCAATCAGGCCGGCCAGCTTTATCAAAACCCATGTACCGCGCCGTGATCCGGGTGAGATCGGCCGTCATAAACCGCCCCGGCATTACGCGGGCAAGCTACGTGGTGCAATTTCCGGCTGGAGCGCTGGTGCACGACATGGCGACCGGGCGGTATATAAGAGTTGGGGGAACGGCCAAACAGCAACTATCCGCGATTGAACGTGCCGTAAAAGCGGTGCGGGACCAACCCCATGCCACCGGAGCAGCAGGAGGTGGAAAATGACTGCGTGCAGAGCATTTAACAGGTTGGGCGTAGCGATTATGGCACTTGCGATAGCTTGGCAAGCCACTGCCTCGGCGGCGGCTCCGCGGGCCCCAAGACGCAATGTCCCATCGCTTTACGGCGAGGTGCACGGGGCGGCGAATTCCGCCCGGATCACTGCAACGTACGGATCCAATGCCGAGGGCGGCCCTTCCCGGGCATCGGCTATCACCGCCGCCAAGCCTTCGGACTCGAAGGCGGCGGCAAGCTTGCGCAACGTACTGACGCTGACGTTCGCCAGCCGCGCCGCTTCCAATGGGGTCATCCCCAGCCCCCGGAAATAGACGGCATTGACACGACGATTGATCGCATCGGTCTTCTGACAAAACCGCTATTTATCAAGTATTTGCAGTTGTGCATCGTTATAACGTCTGTGCGACATTAAAGCATCCTTGCGCAAAAGAAACCTTCACCGCGCGTTCCGTCGCAGGGTCTATATTGATTATTGGACCATGCCACCAGTGTTCTACAGCAAGACTAGCATTTCTTCGCCGCAGCCGGTATAACGTCCCATATTATAAATCCGACCATCATTTCATTGACTTTATTATAAGGCGGATTAACCTCAAATAGATTAACCTCAAGTATGGTTGAGCTATGTCGCTTCACTTTTATTGGAACACGTTACGAGCGGAAAGGGCAGAGTATGTTTAACGCTGCATCAGAAAAACCTGGAGTAACCGGCGGTCGCAAACTTTTGGCGGCATCCGCGATGATGATCCTGGCGGCAGGCTCCCTTAGTGGCGCAGCAAGTGCCATGACCATTACCCCGCATTTTGAAAGTTCAATTACCGGCAGCGCCAGCTACAGCACCATCGCCTCGGACATCAATAGCGCGCTGACATTTTATAACCAGAACATCCTTAATAATGTCAACGTCAGTATCGACTTTGCCGTTACCTCCACCACGTCCAGCGCTTCGTATCTTGGTCAAAGCAAAAACACTATTTACACCCCGTCGTACACCACGTACACGTCGGCTATGCAAACCAATGCCACGCAGAACGCAAACGCTATCGAACTGTCCGCGTATAACAATCTGCAATATGGCAACGACAGTAATGGGGCGACAAGTATTGACGCCACAGCACCGAATATGCGAGCGCTTACCGGCTCCGCCGTTTACAGCGGCGGGTACGATACCAACGGAAATTATGTTGGGAACCCCGGAACGGTTGATGGGGTCATCACGCTGAATGCTGCCGACCTTTCCGGTTTTGGCGGCGGTGGAAAGTACAGCGCCGGTCGAGTCATTCAACATGAAGTCGATGAAGTTCTGGGTATCGGCGGAAGCGGATCCACCTTGACGAGTTCTGCAACGGCTGCTACCACCTACGGGCCGCTGGACCTGATGCGTTATTCCGCGCTGCATACCGCAAGCTATACCAACAGCTCGACTGCCACATCCTATTTCTCCATTGATGGCGGTGCGACCAATCTGGTGAACTTTAACCAGAACCCCGGCACCAACGGTCAGACCGGCGGTGATTTTGGCGATTGGAGCAGCCAGGGCAATACTGGTAATTATGTTCAATTGGCATTTACATCCAGCTCACAGGGAGCGGCAAGTATCAGCGCGACATCTCCAGAGGGTATCGCGCTGCAGGCGATTGGTTACGACATGGCGGTTCCTGAACCTTCCACACTGGCTCTGTGCGGCGGATTGTTGCTCGGCCTGAGCCTGATGCGCCGCCGGGCCGGCAAGCTGTCGCGGTAAAGGGGCGTTAGGATACCGTGGTGACTGATCCGCACGCAATGAGGCAGAGAAACTTTCCGATAGATTCGATCCATCGGCCGTAGAAAGCGACTTCGCACAATACTTCCGCCGCGATGAACCCATCCGCTCGTAATTGCGCGTTTGAATAGCATTTCCGGTGCGATGAGGTGGCCGCCCTCCAACACCGCAATGCCCGCGCCCCCGCGCTATTTAGCCGGCCAGCCTGCTGGCCGCGAGGCGTCGGCGGCGTGCTGCCCGCAGGCAGCCTCTGTGCCTCTGCGCCTCTGCGTGAGAAATCGGTCGTTCCGGGTGGGCGGGAGAGCGATTGTTGCCAAAGGCAAAAATATGGAATCATGCTGCGGCATGATGCAATTATTTAATATCTCACGCAGAGCAGGGGAGACGCAGAGACGACGACGCCGCAGCGCCCCGCGCGTTCGCGTCATTTAGCCGGTGGCCCCGGCGGAAAACGCGCGGCCGCCGTGTGGTTCAGCGTGGCGCCACTAAGCCGGCCAGCCTGCTTTCCCGCGAGGCGTCGTCGTCCATCCGCGCGTAAAATCCGCCGACGACCGAGCCTTCCCATGCTATAAACCCATCGCCCAACTACCCAATCCAATCCCACCGTGCGTCCCAAAAGCACAATTCCGCCCCCTTCGAGCGTCCTTTTTCTAGTTATCCGTAGTCGCATGCAACTCACCGATCCGATGCGCATAGGGCATAGCAGCGCCAAAAGGGCCAATGCCCGATGCACCCCCGCGGGAGTTTAACGAAGAGGTAGCGCGATGAAGTTTTTATTGACGAAGCGGAAAACCCGGCCAGCCTTCACACTTGCTGAATTGCTAACGGTCATCGCCATCATCGCGGTGCTCATCGCCATTCTGCTGCCATCGCTTCGGCAGGCACGCGAATTGGCGAATCGCGTCCAGTGCTCCGCCAATCTCGACACCTGGGGCGCTGCCTGTCTCGGTTTTGCGGCCAATCACAAATCGCATTTTCCGGCCGCATACGGATTTGGTGAAGGGTCGCAAACCCCACAGGGTGCCAGCATCGCCACCCAACTGATGCAGGAAGATGCCGGCTGGTATCAACAGATACTCAATCAGAGCAATGCCAATCCCGGGCAGGCCAATTATGGCAAATATGCCAGCCCGCCCTATGCCAACGGGCAAACGGCCGCCCAATTCCCCATGATCCTGAATAATGACAGCATCAACGAAAATTCATCCAACTATGGCAGTGAATGGGAACGCTTTGGAACCCCGTTCGCCGATTTCCTCCAGTACGGCGGTACGGGCCAAACCACTCAATACGCCTCCGACGGAACCGCGATCGCCAGTGCCGACGGTGGCTTTAAGGTACCCTATGAAACATCATGGGATCCCACGCAGCTGGGCGTTTACGACAGCGTGCCGCAAGCTTTCCGTGGCAATCAGCAGATGTATCTCCCCCCTTGGATGATCTGCCCGAGCTGTCCGTTTACCAGCGATCTCTTCGCCGGCGAACAGGTCTACCAATGGGGTTATTTTATTTTCACCTCGTATGATTATGTCGGATGCGCCACCTTGCGCTCCCTCGGCGGCTTCACCCAATACGGTGGCGGCGGTTTTCCCCAGGGCATCGGCCTGACCAGCGGCTTTAATGGCAGCATTTACCCGACATGGGGCAACCACATCAACGCCCCCGCCACCACCACCGACGATCCCCCAGGCGATATTTTATGTACGGATGCCGTGGCATGGGGCGGCGGCAGCATGCAGGGGAACTTGTATCTGATCAATCACCCCCACTACAACAATCCCCAATCCCCCGCATATGAAAACATTCTTCATGCCGATGGATCGGTGGAGGGCGTCAACGACCCGGTGTTCTACAATACGCAGAATCAGAGTTCGAATTCGCTCTCGAATTCCAACTGGGCGGAAGCACACGTGCCATCGCCAACATCCAACGGCATTGGCGAAGTCGATTTTCCGCCGAGCGACCCGCGCTCCTGGGCGAATAATTGGAACACCATTTGGACCGGCTGGTACTTTTACTGGCCCAACACGCCCAATTGAACGCCCGCGCCGCGGCGCCTCGCGGGGGCGCAATTCCCCGCCTGATGTGATCGGCCGCCACTGGCTCGTGCCATGCCCGGCTTTAATCCATGCGTTTGACGATCAGATTATTTCCTGAAATGCCCACCACGCACACCCGCTCGCCCGCCTCGATCTGCGCGTTATCGCTGATGCACGCCAAACGCTGATTCTCAATAATGCACACACCCGACGGCCGCAGTACAGATTCGGAAATTCCGCATTTGTTCCGAAAGGCGCTCAGGTCGTGCGCCTCAAGCACCGGCGGGCGGGGTGCCTTGAGAAATATTCGCCGCGCGATGGGACTTTTCGGATAATAGCGAAATCCCATCCACATCGCTGTGGGAATGATCACCATAAGAATCAGCAAAATCAAACCTGCAAATTCCAGCGATACAAATACCGCCATCACCATCGCCACCACGCACAGCAGCAGAAAGCATAGTGCCAGCAGTCCATGCGACGGCACGACAAATTCCAGCCAGATGCAAAGGATGCCGGCGGCCAGGATCGCAAATATGGAGAAGATCATGTCCATCAAAATTTATTAACTCCCGCACAGATCATCATCAGTCCAGCGCTTTGACCAGAATCTGATTCTGCCCGCGCCCCAGAATGACAATCGGTTTACCCGACGAAATATATTCTCCATGAGTGACCACGTCCGCCAGGTGACCGTCAAATATACCTTTGCCGGCCGGATGCAGATTCGAGGCGGCTTTTCCCACTGCCCCGATGAACAACCCATCGCCCTGCATTGCGACCGACGCCGAGCTTCGCGGGGGCATCAGCACAAGACGGCGAGCGCCCGGGACCAAATGCATGAACCGCACCAGCAGCAGACTCAAAATGATCCCGGAAAACAGCGCCACCGCCAGCAGGGCAGCGCTTAATTGTGCCGCGGAAACGATGGGGCCTGCACTCGTAAACCCTTCGCCAATTGGCACCAGCGAAAAGCCCACGCCGACAAGCACCAGCACAAAACCGGGAATGGCCAGAAGCCCAAGCCCGCCGAAGTGAAAAATGTCGACAAGAATCAAAATGCCACCAATAATCACCATCACAATTTCCCAGAGTTGCCCCACGCCTGTGAGCATCGGCGCACCGAGCAGCAGCGCCAGCGCAAAGATGCCTGCCAGCAAAGGCAGGTGCCAACCAGGGTGCGTAAGCGTAAGCCAACCCGCGATCACCAGTACCAGCATTAAAATAAAACGCACCCCCGGCGATACCAGCACGCGCACCATTTCTTCCAGCCAGTCCAGCCCCAGCACAGGCACGCGCAGCGCCACGACATTGAGCACCGCAAACAGCCCTTTTCGAGACCGCACCGTCGCCGCGGAAACGCCGAATTGACGGGCCCGCTTCGCGGAAAGCGTAAGCAGCGCCCCGGCTGTTTTAAACCGGCGCACAAACGACCACGGGTGATCCGCGGGCTTTCCCGGTAGCGCAGCAAGCATAAGCTGCCGCCGCTGCACCGGTGTTACCAGTCGGCTTTCCCCGGTTTTCCGATTGCTCACTTCATCAAGCACCACCGTCGGATCCACCATGGCCGCAAATATCGCGGTCGGGTAGTGGTTGGCACGGCTGTTGCGCAGCACGGTGCGCAACGCAGCGCTGTGAATCGGCGCCGGCAGCTTGGCGCCAAGGGAAATGTTTTGCCGCGTCGCAAAGGTCTGCCCATCCCCCAGTACCGCCGCCCGGTGCATGATGATTTGGTGGCAGGCCGTGGCCAATAGCAGTGCCGGCCCGATGGCTGCCGTGCGAATATACGCGACCGTCGCGAGCTTGCACTTCGCGATGCGGGCCGCCGCCGAAATGGCTGGGCCGATTAAACCGGTAGAGCTGCGAAAGCGGAAAATAATCATCGACGCATGTTGCGCCTCGGCCAGCCGGATGCGGCGATCAATCGCGTTGGCCTGCACCAGATCGATCGGGCCGCTGATGGTAACAATCACCGCGTGTCGATGGGGCTGCGCATTGGGCACCTGCTTGTGGTGGGCGCCCGCCCCCAGGGCCTGCGGGGCGGCGATCCCAATTAAAGCCAGCAGAATGATAAGGCGCGAGAGCGAAATCGCAGGATAGGCACGGCCACAATTATTTTGCCCCCGCGCCCACGCACGGCCCGACTCAAGCCCCGGGCCCCGCGGCCGCCCGCGCGCCCACGCCCGCCCCTTCGCGCAGGGGGCATTGAAGCCCGTCCGAGCAATATCATGGATCAGTTCTCGAGTAAGGAAGCTTGGCATCCGCCTACATTTTAACACGGCCCGTCAGGGCGTCATGTAAGATGGCCCGATTGGAATGTTCGATCTGTGCCCCGGCCGGCAGACCGCGGGCGAGGCGGCTTACCCCCACCCCCGTTGCCGCAAGCAATTGCTGAACCAGCAATGCGGTGGCGTCGCCATCCATGGTCGGGTTGGTGGCCAAAATCACCTCACGTACCACCGTCTGGCCGTTGGCATCGGTTTCAAGCACACGCCGCACCAGTGCGTCGGTCGTCAAGGTTTCCGGCCCCATACCATCGAGCGGGGCCAATCGCCCCAGCAGAACGTGATATACGCCGTTGTACGCGCCCGTCGCCTCAATCTGATAAACATCCTTGGGTTGCTCCACCACGCAGATGATCCCATGGTCACGCTGCGGATTGGTGCAGATATCGCACGGATCATTTTCAGTCAGGTGCTGGCAAATGCTGCAATGCCGCACCTGATCTTTCACCGCCACGATCGCCCCCGCCAACTGCACCGCCGAATCGCGATTGCCATTGAGCAGGTGGAATACGATCCGCTCGGCCGATCTCGACCCGATGCCCGGCAACTGGCCGAACAACTCCAGAAGATTGCGAACCGCTGCGCTATAGGCATTTTTTGAATCGGGCATACAACCCCACGTCAGGCCTGGCCCAGCATCGATCGCATGGCGCCAAGATCAATGTCGCCCATCGCTTCCTGCATTTTTGTCTGCACCATCGCCTGAGCGGCCACCAGCGCCGCGTTGGATGCTTCACGACACATATCCGCCAGCCGGGCACTATCTGAAAATGGGGCATCGGCGCTGAACTCAAACGACATGATTTCAAGCCGCCCGTTGGCCACCACCGTTACCGCTCCTTGCCCGGCCGCCCCGGTCGCTTCGATAAATACCAAAGTTTTCTGGAATTCCGCCAGCCTGCTTTGCATCTCTTTGGCACGGGCCATCATCGGGCCTATTTGCCCCAGAGCTTTGATTGAATCAAACATTGTATGTACCTGTCTCCATGTAGTGGGTGTCTAACCGTTCGGTGGAACCGTCGGCGATTCCTCCGGCACATCCAGCACTTCGATATGCGTCAGGCGAGCGCCGAGCTTTTCCATGACGCATTTCACACCCGGATTCGATTGTACCGCCTGCTGCAGCTCCGGGCTTACACGCACGGGCGCCGCTACCACTGCCGGGCTCCCTCCGCCGGGCGTGGCTCCTTGCGGTTTAGCCTCCGGCTCTGGCAAATCCACAAGGTCAAAGCCGATTGCCACCTCGCGCCCCGCAACTTGGCGCGCCGCATCGCTTAGTTTCTGCCGAATATGCGGGCCTTGAAAAAAATTCTCCATCTTCCGGCTAATCCGAAAGCGCATCGAACTCCCATCCGCCGCCCATGCACAATCCATCACGCTCTCGGCGATAACTTCCGCCGATGAGCCGCCGAGCTTCCGCAAAGATTCAAGTAGGGGGGCCAATTGCGCCATCGCCGGCGCGGCAATGCTTTCAGCGGATGCTTCAGGCTGCGGCGATGCGGGCAGCCGGTCCGCGGCCGAATCGACGGGCCTATCCGGTGTGACATCAAGCTCCCGGTCGTCGGAAAGCACCAAATCGCTCGGCGGCGTTTCGGTTGGCCG
>JAJZGD010000008.1 GCA_021804985.1 Planctomycetota bacterium | reverse complement strand
AAATGCATCAGAGTTTACGGTCAGCGTGCCGGTGCCGCCTGCGCCGGTGGCATTACCGCCGACAAAGATCGCCCCGCTTAGTGTTCCATCGACGGTCACGCTGCCTTGGGAACCGGTTTGGGCACCAATAAACATCTTATAGGCATTGACATGTGCTCCGCTTCCGATCGCCAGCGTCCCCGCTGTGGTATTTCCGACAACGATATCATGATTTTTAACATTGAGGGTCTGCCCAGAGGCCAGGGAAACGTCATTTCCCAACGGGCCGCCGGTGTCGATGATCAGATTTGAATTCGTAATACCCAGCGTACCGGAAGTAAAGGAAATGGATCCGCCGCCGGAACCTAACGCGCCGGTGTCCAGTTCGCCGCCGGATATTGTCAAAGCGCCCCCGGAGGCAACGGTGGTTGTCCCCGAAATTTGCAGGGTCTGGCCGCTGCTAAGGGTTACATTGGCACCCAGCAAACCCGATGCGCCAACCGTCATGCCGCTGTTGGTTAAATTCAAAGTACCACCGGTGAAATTCAACGTACCGGAATTACTGATGGAGGCTGCCTCCAGCAACCCGCTGTTAAGCGTGACCGATCCGCCGCTGTAAATGGTGGCAGCGCCTGTGACTTGCAGGCCGTAACCGCCGCTTCCATATTGGGCGCTGGTTCCGTTGATTAAAAGCGTGCCGGTGCCACCCGCGCCCGCGGCGCTGCCACCCACATGCAGATTGCCGCCTACTTGCAGCGCTGCCGCGCCGCCGCCAAAGCTGCACCCGCCGACACTGCTAAGCTCAATATCCACCTTGCCGATGGAACCGGATAGTGCCGCAATATCCAGATCGCCGCCAACACTCGCGGAGCCGGCGTTAAAGGTCAGCGTGCCATTACCACCGTAACCGACCGCCAAAGCGCCGGAAAGGTTCAGCGAACTTGTCCCGGAGATGCTGCCTGCGCTACCGATAGTAAGCGTTCCGACGCTGCCGCTGGTCTCGCCGATGGTGGCATTTACGCCGGTGAGCGTACCAAATCCGCCGGTGCCAAGGGTAAGATTGGCGGCTGTATCGGTCGAACCGTTGCCCACAATCAGCGATTCCGTTCCCGATCCCACCGCTCCGGACCCGCCCAGCGTGTAACCGTACCCGGCGGAAGCCAGCGTCAAGGCATTATTGTCCACAATCATCTGGCTGGAATGGGATGCAGCCCCCAGCGTAACCTCATAACTCTGGGCCGCGCCCAGGCCAAATATAGCGATATCGGAAGCGGTGGGCACCGCACCGGTGTTCCAATTCCCAACAGTGCTGAATTTGCCGTCACTGGCCGCACCGGTCCAATTATCCGTCGAATTAGCTGTTGTGGCATAAGTTACCCCGGCGACCGCTGCGGACACCGCTGCCGCTAGAGTAAGGATGGCCCAAGGTGCGCGTTGCCTTCGACCGCCGCTCTTGCTGATACATGTGCCCTTCATAACCATTCTCCTTCAAACGTCGGCAGTTCTGTTAAGCATCTATTTCCCCGCCGGATTACCACAAAGTTGTCACGCCCGGCCACGAACCGGCGCAATGGCCGACAGTGCCGCAGGCGAACGGCACGGCTTAACTTTCTCCTCTGTCTGCGACCGAGTTAAAATGCATCAATCTTGGAGTCGCGCATCATCGGTGGCGCAAGTCTGAAAACAAGTCTAAACATTAAATGACCGCGGGCAATTCCCCTAAACAGGGGGGCGGTGAAACCGCCGGAGCCAGTGATTTTAGACGCCCGGTAGTTCTTTAATTTGGGCTACATCACCGGCGGCATCGAGGTATCGCGCCGATTCAAGGACCTGATTGGCCGCTTCCAACTATCGGGCAACGACCACCTCCCGTGTCTGCTGGACGTTTACCTCAAGACTCCTCCTTCCTGAATTCGGGCAGGGATCGGCAAAGCTTGCAAACTACCGCGTTCGCAGTCGCCGACTCCGGCAACCAACACGTTGAGAACCACATTGCGGTTCAGCAAGGTCGAATAGAGTGCCGACGGTTTCGATTTTTTCAGTTGGCGGGTGGCGTGGTGGCCGGGACGCGCGGTAAGCCGGGGATGTCAAAGACCATGCGGCCGGAAGGAGGCTTTGCCAGAAATTTTGCCAGAAGTTCCGCTTTGGAGCACACGTGCATCCGTCGATACAGGCTTTTAATGTATTGATGCACCGTATGGCGGCTGAGCGCCAGGCGGGCGACGATCTGCTTTTCGACATGGCCGGCCAGAAGCAGATGCAGCGTTTGTTGGAGGCGCGGGCTGAGCGTTGCGGGCCAGGGATCGGTATAAACATTTTGCAAATCGCGCTGGAGCATTATCACGAATTCATTATGAAATAATTCCACGATGCGCTGATGCCTCAGGGACAAGGGGGGCTCACACCAGCCGCGAAGAATGTAGATGATATGGTCTCGCTGAATCCACGACAGAGGGCGCTGGGATACGATGAAACTGTCCACCCCGCTGGTGCGGCGATAACGCTGGACATGTTCGCATCTATACCAGTGGACAGGCGGCATTAACTGATCGCGGAATTTCGTCAGCGGCCTCCCAACATGCGGATAGATGACCTGCCAGGTTGGATCATCTGAAATATCAAGGCGGGAAAAATATTCCCGCCATGCTTTGCGTTCCTGGTCGCCGCGCCAGCCAAAATCCACTGGATTTGTAGGCCTCATGCGATCCAGGGTATAAGGCAAATCCATTTCACCGGTAAGGCCCACCTGTGCACCCAGCAGCGCATTGAGGCGGGAGAGCAAATGCAGCCGCCACGCGGCCGGATCGCCGCGCAGTTCGCGGATTTCCCCCAGCAGCCCAAATATCTGCCGCACGTCTGCAAGGCTAATGGTCTGGGATTTGTTCATTTAGTTCTCTGTATTACATACATCCGATCGCCCTCAAAAGGGACAGACCGGTGACGGAATCCGTTGTACCGCAGGTATCTTGCGCGCATCGGGAACACGGCACGGGCGCGCGGGACGCCTGCAGCACTTGAAATGCCCTTGCCTTCGCAACCACGTATCATCGATAGCTAAGCGATTTATAGAAAGTCCCGCACCTGCGGCCGGACCAATCAAAGCACCAGTCGGGGCTGAGCAAACCTGCGCCTTTCGTAGAACCGGATCAGCAGTTCCGACCGGGTGTGCACACCCAGCCGCTGGTGCAATTCCTTCACATATCCGTGGATGGTGCTGGGGCTGCAGCGTAACCGGCCGGCCACCTGCTTTTCAGCCAGGCCAGCCGCCAGAAGATCAAGGGTCTGGCGCAGGCCGGGGGAAAGCGGCATCGTCGGCGACGTCCGGATGGTGCGCAGGGCATCTTCATCAATCACGCGGCCCAATTCATCGTGGAACAATTGAACCGTGCGGCGTTGCCGGGATAGAAACGGGCGAGCATCCGATGGGCGCAGAATATAAAGCCAGTGGTGGCAAGAAGGGTTTGCTAATCGGCGGTATGAAAATATAAAGCTGCCTATATCAGACTTTTTGCTGGTAATCTGGACGTGGTCGCTCGAATACGGCGGGAGGTCGTGGCGCAACATGTCGCGCCCGCCGACAAACGCTACCCCGGCCGCCATCAGCCGCATGATTTCCGCCCGGGTGGCAGCTACGCGCAAGTGATTTCGCTGGCAATAGGCCAGCCAGTTAAGGCGATCCTTTTCGCTGGCCCAACCGACATCCGTCACCACCGATCGCGCCAAATCCACGACCCCGGCGTCAAAGGTTTGCACGCAGATGCCAACCTGTCCGCCGACCAAACCGCACAGACCGGTCAGCATATGGCGCTTCCATAGTTGCGGATATAAACCCAATTCTCGCACTTCGTTGTGAAGACGAAATACCGCACAAGCGTCGGCGAGGCGCAGATGTCCAAGCTTTTTCATGGCCGATGCCCCGTTAGTCCGACCACACTCTCGTACCGCTCCGCGTATGCCAGCTTGCCAGCCAAACCTCGCACGAACGCCACGGCAGCCCAAGCTCAACGAATCGCATGTTTTTTAACAAATTAACTAAGCAGGAAAATATGGTATCCGGAAATTCAACCAAAAGTCAAGTTTTATCCATCCAGCAAGGGCTTGCGTACAGGGCAATCGCATCTTGCCAACTCCATATGATAAACCCCTGAAAAAATGGGCATTTCGGGCACCCGTCGATATGGTGGCCACGGAGCCCACACCGCCAAAACCACACGCCCCTTGCGAGATGCCAGCCTCAGGTGCATACTCAGATCGACCGGTAAAATAGAAGCGAGCTTTGGACGGCAGAATGCCACTTGGCAACACGCGGGTTCAACGCATCATTCCTATGCTTGGCAAGACGCAATCGTCCGAAGCCCGCAATCCCTCAGGCATGGGGACTAATTCTCCATTTCCGGCTGAACCAATACAGGACGACAGAGGTGAACGCTATGAAATACCATCCGCTTTCAAACGGCAGCTCAATTCTTCGAACGAGATTCCTGCGATTGGCGACGGCTCCGCAGATATTTCTCGCCACGTTGGCTTGCGCTTCGAGCTTTGCCGCATCCACCGCGAGGGGAGTATCCGGCACATCGATGCCTTTATGCGATGTGGTAGCCAAAGATCTGCATTTTAAGCGCGGCAAAATGAATTATCTGCCAGCTTATGGCCGGGTGGTGGATATATTTCGCCGCGGTGGACTGCCTCCTTGGCCCAGGATGGATAGGCTGCTCTGGCGGCATCCCAAGCAAATAACCGCCTTGGTGTATGCCCTGGATCATGCTTCGCATGTGGCTGCACTCCGAGATCGCTTTTTGATGAACACGAGCCTGATGGGCCCCGGAAATCCACTACCGCACCATTGGAATTATGGTAACGGTTATGCCGCTGCGGAAGTCGCCAGCTATCTTGGGCTGCGTTCAGGAGAATTTTATGCGTCCGGCGATATGGTGCGTGGTAAGAAATATGCGCTCGCCTCGGTTTTACTTTTGGCGCAGTCTGCGCCCATAACCGGACGGTTTTTAGTTTTGTATACTTCCGTAAGGCTTCTGAGTGTTTCACGCGACGAAAAACTTGTCATGAAATTGCCCGCATATCACGGCGTTCCGAAAACGGTGGATGACATTTACAAGTACGACATCCGATCGCTGTATTCTTATTTTAATACGCCTGCTAAACGCGCAACGTTTCTTGCCCTGTATAAAAAGGCCGGCGCACAGCGCTATCGCGCGACGTATTTTTATACACCACTTGACAAGCTGTATCATGCTGCAAGTAAAGACGCGGGCGAACTTACTCCCCAGCAAAAAAAGCAGATCAACAAGGCCATCGATATGGGCTTCGCCGCTTCAGTGGATATACATGAAGTGTTTTACGTGCTCAGCAACGCGGGATATCTTCAGGGCCGGGCGCAGCATAAGCAAAGGCGATGGATTGCCGGCGCTATCCGCAGCGATTTGGCACAAGGCTTGGCAAAACTGCTCAGGACGAAGCGTTTTTCGCACCGCGATAACACGGTAATCCTGGCGTGGCTGCTCGACGTAGCAAGGGAACCTTGACGCGCGACAGGCGGCGGATGGGGATGGCGATGGCGTCAATTAAGATATCATCATGGATGAAGAAAATAATACTGCTCTCAGCGTCGTGATGCCGGAATGCAACGCCGCCCGTAGTGCGAGAATGGCCTCCACTCTCAGCATCCGCCAGCGTTGTTCCGTGCCCCTGACACGCTTATCAAATGTTTTCACCCCCGCTTCGGTATTACCTGAGCCAATCGGCCAGCCCTTGGCGCGGTAGACGCCATATTGCATATGCGCCCGATGTTTCTCAAAATATCCCAGCTCAGACGTGGATGGATTTGCAAAAGAGAAGTAAAAAAAATAGGCCCAGGCGCTGCACCGATTACGCCTGGGCCCGACAAACCCCGGTCTTTCAACCGGGACGATCAAAGTATTTCAGAAACGATGGTTGTCATATTTTTTAGCGGCGCAGAATTTCGCCATCCAGCGTCGCCCGGAGTTTTTCCAAGGCCCGGTTCTGAATCTGGCGCACGCGTTCTTTGGTCACGCCGATCACCTGGCCGACCTCTTCGAGCGTCAGCGATTCCGTATTTTCAGGACGGTTGACCGCAAAGCGTTCTTCAATCACGCGTCGTTCCATGTCGGTCAGGGCGGCACGATTGGAAGAAAATATCCGCTGAAGCTCTTCGACAGCGTCTTTGGCGACCGCCTGCCGCCGAACTTCCATTTCGTTGGACCTTTCCATGGAAGGATCGAACTCCGCAGGGAACAGATTGTTATACCGGCTGGACTTCACCGCAATGCGGCTGAACGCCTTGAGAATGGCCCGGCAAGCGTAGGTGCTGAATTTAAAGCCGCGCGCCGCATCAAATTTTTCAACCGCTCTGAGAAGGGCCATATTCCCTTCGGAAATCAGCTCGCTGAAATCCACATCGGTCATGCGGGTTCGTTTGGCCATTGCGAGAACCAGTGCAAGGTTGGCATTGGTTATAATCTCGCGCGTTTGGCGACTGCGGCCAAACCAAAGCACAACTTCCTTGGCGAGCTTGCGGCTCGGAGCGGCGGTGAACCGGGCCACCACCTGTTTGGTGCGCATGCGGGCGTAGTTGTAACGCAGGAATAAGTGTTGCTCCTGGCGGCCATTGAGCAACGCCGACGACGGCGCCGGCGTTGCGTTCAGATCATCGTCGAGCATGGGGTGATACCACGAAGTGCTGGCAGCGACGATTTCCATCCCGGAATCGAAGAGTTCTTCTTCGGCCGATGGGTCGCTGAACACTGGGTTATCAATAAAATCGATCGGCAAAGAAATGGCCTCGAGCGCCAGGCGGCGCGCGCTATCTTTGAGGGGCGTCAAGGCCGCACGATGTTTCGCGGGCAGCTCGGACAAGGTTTTGATGACCGGGGGCGGTGTGGCGACTGGCATAAAACACTCCTTCCAATTGGGTGCCTCCATCCCTACATTTTCAGGCACCGCTACTTTATACGGAGCAAACGGGAGGCCCGATTAAGGCAACTCTGAAAGTTTGTTCGACAAAATGATGTAAAATCATATTAATAAGGTGGTTACAGTTAAAACATTCATTTGAAATTTAAATTTTACTCACTGGACACCTCCGAATTTTAGCCCCGATGGGCTTGTCCTTTTGGCCGATGCCGCCAAGTTGGCTACTGAGCTGACGCCAAATCATGCCAATTGGGCTGAAAGCTGTCCCCGCGGTGACCTTGGAGCCTGTCCAAGTAATGGCCGGGATTGGGATGGTGGTTTTTCCTTAAACGCCGATGCGGTTAAAGTTCCCGTGGCTAAAAACTGGAGGTGGCATGCTGCAATCTGGTGCAATCGTCATGGCGGCGGGAAAATCCACGCGGATGAAGTCGGGCAAGGTCAAGGTGCTTCACCACATATGTGGACGCCCCATGCTCGCCTATGTTCTTGACGCCCTGCGGCAGGCGGGCGTCGCCAAAATAGCCGTCGTCGTCGGCCACGACCGCCAGAGCGTGATCGATATCTTCGGAAACGAGCCGGATTTGACCTTTATCACCCAGGCGGAGCAAAAAGGGACCGGCCATGCGGTGATGATGGCCCAAGGCGCCATGGCGGCGATACAAGGCCCCATTTTTGTTCTCGCGGGTGATGGCCCGCTAATCCGGGCGAAAACGCTTAAAGATTTGCTGGCCATCTTTGCGGCCCAGCCCACCGCCATGACGCTGGCCACCAGCGAATTGCCAAACCCCACGGGGTATGGGCGAATTTTGCGGCGGGAAGATGGGGGCTTATTGCGCATTGTGGAAGACCGCGACTGCACCGATTCCCAGCGGCTGATTCGTGAAGTCAATCCATCCTATTACCTGTTCGATTCGGCCCGACTTTGGAAATATTTGCCCCAAATTAAGCCCAATAACGCCAAGGGCGAATATTACCTGACGGACCTGGTCGAAATATTGTTATCGGCCGGCGAGCCGGTGCAAGCCGTCGCCGCGGTGCCGGCGGAAGAAGTGCTGAGCATCAATTCGCGGCAGGAACTTGCGACGGTGGCCGCCGTCATGCAAAGGCGGATCGCCGAGGAAGTGATGGCGGGCGGGGTCACTATCGTGTCGCCGGAGAACACTTGGATTGAATTTGGGGCGAAAATAGGTCAAGATACTGTGCTCGAGCCGTTTACCTTTATCGGGACGGGGGCCGTTATCGACGCGGGCGCGCATGTCGCGGCGGGTACGATCATCGGTCGCGGGGCGCATTTCGGCGGAGCGTAACTCGCTGAAACGGGCGCCATGAACGTTCTGGCGGCGCAGGGCTTCAGATTTTTTGCGGCCGTGGTGCGGTAGCGCCGTGGCTGTATGGGCGGCGATTTAATAACAGACGCGGGTGATTGGCGATGATGGATAACCTAAATCACGATATGAAAATTTTCGCGGGGCGCGCCAATCCGCTGCTGGTTAAGGCCATTTGCGAACATCTCAATTTGCCGCAGGGGCGCGCGAGAATCGAGAGCTTTCCGGATGGCGAAATCATTGTAAAGTTGGAAGAGGATGTTCGCGGGCGCGACTGCTTTATCGTTCAGCCGACATGTCCACCGGTCAACGACAATCTGATAGAGCTTCTGGTCTGGATTGATTGTCTGATGCGGGCATCCGCTGCTCGCATTACCGCGGTCATCCCGTATTTTGGATACGCCCGGCAGGATCGCAAGAATGAAGGCCGAACACCGATCACCGCAAAAATGGTCGCCAACATAATCACTGCCGCCGGCGTGGATCGCGTGATTGCAATGGATTTGCACGCCGCGCAGGTGCAGGGCTTTTTTGATCTGCCGGTGGACCATTTACTTGCATCCCCCGTGTTTCTCAACTGGTACCGCAAGCAGTTGCCGGAGCTTGGGCGCATTGCCGTAGTGTCGCCGGATCCCGGCAATCTCAAGGCTGCAAGTTATTACGCCGAAATGCTCGGCGGGGATCTGGCCTTTATTGACAAGCGGCGGCAATCGGGCACCAAGGTATTTATGTCAACCATCGTCGGCGATGTGGTTGATAAAACTGTGCTGATGTTCGATGACATGATCACCACGGGCGGAACGATTGCCGAGGCGAGCAAAATTTTGATGGATCACGGCGCGACGGCCGTTCATATTGCCGCCACGCATGGTGTTTTTGCCGGCGCCGCCATTGAGCGCGTGGCCAAAAGTCCTATCAGTAAAATTGTTGTGACCGACACGGTGCCGATGGACAGCCGGCTTGACCCAATCCGGGATCGGCTTGAGGTTCTTTCGATTTCCGATCTTCTCGGCGAAGCGATCCGGCGAATCCATCTGAATCAATCTGTTTCAAGTTTGTTCGATAAGGGCGGAAACGGCGGAAAGCGTTGACCGTTCTTATTGGGATGTCATCGTTAAGCGATGATGAAAACATGTATCTATTTCTTCAGGAGATGTGAGCCATGGTGGCCAAAACCGAAAACCAAAGAATCGTACTCGAATCCGAACCGCGCCAGCCGAAGGGGCGAATGGCAAACCTGCGGCTGCGAGGCGAAGGCAAGCTGCCGGCGATTATTTACGGGCTTAAAGGCGAGAGCACGCCGGTTGCCCTTGATGCCGCCGCCACCGAAAAGGCCATTCACAGCGGCGCCCATTTGCTGGACCTGAAGCTTGACGGCCAGATTGAGCACGTGCTGATTCAGGAAGTTCAATATGACCACCTGCAGAAATACATGCAGCATGTGGATTTTCTGCGCATTGATCCGGCCAAGCCCGTGCGCGTGCGGCTGGCCATTGAATTTCGCGGCGTGGCCAAAGGCACTAAAGAAGGCGGCGTCCTGGACGTGCAGCATTCCGAGATTGACGTTGAAACGCTGCCGCTTGAAATTCCCGATAGTCTGCGTGTGAACATCGATCACCTTGAACTTTACGGCTCGGTACACGCCAAAGAAATTGCACTTCCCGCTGGTATGAAGCTTATGAGCCCACCTGAGCAGATCATCTGCCAGGTCAAGCCGGTGAAGGAAGTTGCAGCTGCAACCGATGCCGCTCCGGGCCCAAGCGAGCCGGAAGTCATTGGCAAGAAGCCGGATGAAGACGCCGTGGGCACTGCGGTGGCCGCTCCGGCCGCCGGCAAAAAGGCTGAGGCCCAGAAATAAAGGCCGGTTCCGCTTGCGGTTCGCCGGGTATGGCCATGAAATTGATTGTCGGGCTTGGCAACCCGGGCTCTGAGTATGAACACACCCGGCACAATGCGGGCTTTATGCTGGCCGATGCGCTGGCCCATAAGGGGGGCGCGGGGCGGTGGCAAAAGGGCTTCTCCGGGCGCAGCACCGATTTTATCGCCAATGGCGAGAAGATCATGCTGCTCAAGCCGGAGACGTTCATGAATCTCAGCGGTAAAGCGGTGCTGGCAGCGGTGGATTTTTTCAATCTGCCCCTGGACGATCTGCTGGTATTGGTCGATGATGTCGCCCTTCCTTGCGGAACCATTCGTCTGCGAGCAGGTGGGTCAAGCGGCGGCCATAACGGGCTGGCCAATATTGGCCAAGCGTTGAAATCGCGGGCAGCGGCCGAATCGAGGCTTGAAACGCTTTTTGCCCGTTTGCGTATCGGCGTGGACGCCCCCGAGCCACCGTCTGTCCCGCTGGACCGATATGTGCTGTCCCGTTTTTCGCCGGCTCAGGTGCCCCTGCTCTCGGAGGCTTTAAACCGGGGCTGTGAAGCGGTAGACTGCTGGATTCGCCGTGGGATTGGCGCGGCAATGACGGCGTACAACGGAGTGCCTGATTAAGGCCCCGGACCAGCCGCGGAACTGAGGCGAGAGCAGAATTTTTAGATTGTGATGCCGGCGGGGAAACCCATGGTGGTGCACGGCGCACCGCTCGCCGCCTGGCGGAATTTGGAGTTTGTTTTATGTCGATCCGCATTGGTCAGTACGAAGGCCTGTTTTTGCTTAACGCCGCCTATGCAGGGGGCAGCTGGGATACAGCCCGCGAAGAAGTAGAGCACATCCTGCATCGCGCCAACGCCGAAATTCTTCACGTGCGAAAGTGGGACGAACGCCGTCTCGCGTACCCCGTTGACGGACAAAAGCGGGGCGTCTACGTACTGACCTTGTTCAAGTGCGAAGGGCCAAAAGTCGCCGGTGTGGAACGCGATGTTCAATTGTCGGAAAATATTCTGCGCGTCCTGATTATCAAAGCGGATCATCTTGCCCTTCAGGATATTGAACAGATGGTGCCGCAGCAGCCCGCCGCCGATGACCATGGGATGCGCGGCCACCGCCGCCCCCACGACCGCCAACCTGATCGGGCCGCTCCGGAAGTTCCGGCTGAACCGGAAGTGGCAAGCTGAAAATTGCGCCGACGGAAAACCGGCGGCATTCGATGGAAATAGATTATGGCGAATTTAAATAAAGTGTTTTTGATGGGGAACCTCACGCGGGATCCCCAGTTGTCTTATACGCCATCGCAGACGCCCGTTTGCGAGCTGGGTATTGCCGTCAATCGGCGGTGGTCAACTCCGGACGGGCAGCAAAAAGAGGAAGTGATGTTCGTGGATTGCACTTCCTACGGCAAGCAGGCGGAAACACTTTCCAAATACCTGAAAAAAGGCCGCCCCATTTTTGTTGAGGGCCGATTGAAGCTTGATCAATGGGAAGCACAGGATGGCACCAAGCGCAGCAAGATGCGGGTTGTCATTGAGGGGTTCCAATTTATCGATTCACGTGAGGCGCGCCCCGCCGGCGAGCCGACCGATGCGCCCGCGCCCGCCCGAACGTTTAACCGCCCCGCCCCCCCGCCGGGACGCCCGTCGGGCGCAAGCCCGGATGATGAAGCGCCGCCGATTTCGCCCGATGATATTCCGTTTTGATTTTTTACTGCATCGGCGTGTGGCCATCCGCGGTGGTGGCAACGGTGCAAAACAGACTGGTGAATGCTTAAAAGATATTAACTCTCTACATGAAGGTGACCTGTGAAAGTTCTGCTGACCGAAACGATCGAAAAAATTGGCATTGTCGGCACCGTTATTGAGGTGCGCGAAGGATTTGCCCGCAATTATTTGCTACCCAAAAATCTCGCCGTAGCCCCGACGGAGGGAAACATCCAGCGCTTGGAAGCCGCACGCAAAGAGCACGAAGCTCATATGAATCTCGTGCGCGAGCAGAAGGAAAAGCTGCTTGAGACCATCACCGGGCTGGAACTTACCATTGCACGGGCATCCAATGAAGAAGGGCATCTCTTCGGGTCCGTATCCCGGCGGGATATCTCCGATGAACTCATGAAACTCGGCCATGCCATAACGCCCGATGATGTTCGCCTTGATGAACCGCTGCGGCGAATCGATACCTTTATGGTTAATGTGCAGCTTGCTGCGGACCTCAAGGCACAGATTAAAGTTTGGGTGGTGCGCGAGAAGGAGGCCGAGGCGGCCGTTTCCGAGCAGCCTGAACAAGCGGAGCCCCAACCCACAGAAGATGGTATCTCGGCATAAGCCGCCGCGAGAAGCACGGATAGGAGACTGTCCGAGTAATGGCCGCGTTCCGACGGCTTGCGCGAAAGCTCCGAATCAATCCACCGGCCGATTTGGCGCGCGTCGCCGGATCGGCCGATTTTTTGCGATGCCCATGAGAGTGATGATCTACAACATTTTCGAGGGGGGCCAAGGTCGTGTGGATCCCCTCTGCCACGTGATTCGATCCGCCGCGCCGCACATCGCCGTTCTATGCGATACACGGATCGACGAAAATGTCTTCGCCATTGCGCGTAAAGTCTCCATGCATTTCTTTCAGGCAAAATCGCACGCGGGTGCAAGCGGCGGCGTCGCTTTGCTTAGTCGGCACCCCATATCGGAGGCGGTGAATCTCGGCGTCGTGGACCCGCGATTTCGCAACGCTGCGCTCAGCGCCTCGGTGGATGCACCATGCGGCCCGGTGCAAATTCTCGCCGTTCAGCTGCACGCAGGCGATAGCGCCGGCGATGAACCGATCCGCATTGGCGAAGTTCATGCCATTCTTGAATATTATAATTCGTCCGGTGCAGGGCCGGGGCTGCTGTTCGGTGATTTTAGCGCCGCTCACGCAAGCGCCCCAACTTTCCGCGCCATTGCGGCCCCGACGCCAACTGCTCCCATTTCCCCCGCAATCCCCGGCCAGCGGGTGGGTGCCAGCCCCACGCCGGGGCCGAACGCACCGGTATCGGCCATTTTTGAAATCCTGCGAGCCAACTGGGTGGATGCCGGTTCTGCCGCTGCCAACCGGGATGATGCCGCCTTCACTCCCACCGACCGACAGCCCCCCTTACGCCGCGACCACATTTTTATCGATCCCGCCCATGCGCATGGATTGGCCGGATACGGTACATTGGTAAATCCGTTGGCCAAGTTCGCCAGCGATCATTATCCGATCGTGGCAGACTTTTCATTCTGATCGGATGCATGCTTTTTTTGATCACGCCGTTAAGCCAATCAAGGGAAATTCGATGGGGTTGTCTTGGGCGAAGGAAGTCAGATGAAATGCCAGATCATTTTGCTTGCGTGCCTGCTGGTGCCCGGGGCCGTCATGGGCCAAACGCGGCCCGCGGCCGATGCATCGCGGCCGGCCCTGAAATATCCGGATTACACCACACCGCGGCGAACGGTCGAAACGTTCGTCTGGGCGGTAAAAAGTCATAACGCAAAGCGAATTGCCGAATGCCTGTATGGCCGCACCCCCTTAGAGAAGCAGGTATCCACCTCGTTTGCGATGATGACCGCCGCGATGACCAATATGCTTCGCGTCGCCCGGGCTCATCTCGGGCGGCCCCCAAATCAGCAGCCGGGGCTTTCAGCGTCCGACCGCTTAAACGCCATGCTGACCGCCCTGCCATCCGCCACGCTGGTCATGAAGGCTAAGCACGCAACACTAACTTTTAAGCCCACAGCATCCGCGGTGAAGCAGGGCACCTTGCACTTTGTTAAACGCGGTTTGAATTGGAAACTCGATGCACGGGCGATGTTCCATCTGAAGGAACCGGGCCTTACGCCCAAAATAATCCGCCAGCGGGCCAGCGATGAACGGGTGTTTGCCCATTTGCTCGATGGCGTGACCGCGGATGTGAAAGCCGGCAAGATAAAGACGTGGCATCAATTCAGCGTGGATTTTGAGACGCGCATTCTCAGTGAAACGGCCAAGCGGCAGGCGGAGGCCCAAGCCAAAAAGAAACTCGGCAAAAGCAAATAGCAAAAATGCCGCCGCTGGAATGCGGTTGCAGCAGGCATTTGCATGACGGTGAGCGGCGTTCGGCCGCTGCGCCCCACATACCAAAAATACCCGTCAGCGCAAGGCAGCCACAGGGACCTTTCGGCTCTTTTTTCGCCATCTTTCCGGCCACTTTTCGGCTTTCTTTCCGCCACACTCCGGCCCATGGCGATGGCGGCAAACCATACGATGAGATGGGGTGGCCCTGCGATTCTAAATTTCCTGGGTTTCGATATAAGCTTCAAGTTCTTCAACGGACACGCAGCACCGCACCGCCAGATAAAAGATGGCCAAACTGAATCCGGCAACAACCAGGGTATCCAGCGGAAACGGAATCAGGCCGCTACCGCCCACAAGATGGGCCGGCCCAATCGCATCCAGGATCAGCAGGCCGAGCAGATAGGGAAGCACCCACCAGGCACTGCGCCATGCCATCTGCCGGAGCGTTGCTCCGCTTAGCAGCCGCCACGCGAGAAACAGGATAAAAATGGAGGCCAACACCGCCAACAAAATCAGAAGCGTTTTGAGGCCTGACCAATAAATCATAAGGTTGGAAATAATGAATGTAATGGGAGCGAAGATATGAGCCGCCGGAAGGCGATAGGGCCGCGGGTGCTGATTTTCCGGCATGATTTTTCGCAGCGACATAAGCACAATCGGGCCGATGCCGTAGGAAAGCACGGTGACGGAAGAAATATATCCCACCAACTGCGACCAACTGGGAAATGGAAGTAGAAAAACGATCCCCACGAGAAACGCCAGAATGCCGGCGACCCATGGCACGCCGTTTCGGCTGAGTCTTGAGAAAATGCGATGAATAAAACCATCCGAGCCCATGGCGGAAATAACGCGGGCGGAGGTGGTCGAGTAAATAAACCCGGTGCCACCGGGTGAAATCACCGCATCGGCGTACAAGACGTAGGTAAGCCAAACGAGTCCGAGGCCCTGGGCGACCGCAGCGAGCGGTGCACCGCCGAACCTGGCAAGATACCCCCCGCTGGTGATTTTTTCCCATCCATATTTGGCCAGCGTATGGGGATTTATCGCGGCAATAAAGCCTGCCTGCAGCAGCAGATAAATGATCAAACCAATGACGACGGATCCGATGACGGCAATGGGGATGTTCCGTTTCGGGTTTGCGCTTTCGCCCGCCAATTCCACCGCCTGCCGGAAGCCCAGAAAGCTGAAAATCACGCCGGCGCTGCTGAGAGAAGTAAAAATGCCTTCAATTTCGCGCCGCGAATCGGCGGAGTGAAGGCGGAAATTCTGCCAATGGTGCCCAACATAAAGCAGCGTGAGAGCGGTGAGCAGTGGCACGATGAGTTTCCACCATCCGGCGGTATTGCTGATTCGCATGACCCACTTAATGCCGAGCAGATTCAGTGCCGTAAATACGGCCAGAAGCATAATGGCAATCACCATGCCGGCGGCGGTAAGGACGTTTGACCCGCTGGCCGTGTGCAAAATGAAGGGCGGAATCCAATGAATTGCGAGGTGGCGGAGAAAAACGTCGAGATAGTTGAGCGTGGCGACAACTTCTGCCGGGGCGATGGTTACATAGGCGAGAAAAAGTATCCAACTCCAGATGCGGGCGAGAAGCGAGCCATGGCTGAGGCGGGGAAAGTGCACCACCGCGCCGCCGCGAGGGAAAAGCGTGGCGAGTTCCGCGTATACCATCGCGAGCATCAGAATGGCCACGCCGCCAATCAGCCATGAAAACATACTCAAGGGGCCGGCGCGGACGGCGGCGTTGAGCGGCCCCTTGAGCCAGCCGGACCCGATGATTCCGCCGAGACTCGCATAAAGCAGACCAATAATGCCGGCTTCGCGTTTGAAACTCCGTCGTGAGCCCGCGTTGGTTGTGGACATTCCTTTGCCTCACGCATAGGGTAACGCTGAATTTTCCGCCGCCACGCGTAGTTTAACGGCGGCATGGGGCTTTGTCTGAATTTCCGAGATTGTTTTTATAGGAGAAGGCGGCCGCCGATGAACGCGACAAACCACCTTCCTATTCTGCCGGTGTATCGCCCCACCGCACCGCAGATGATTTATTCGTCGGCGGAGCCCCATGGGCTGACAACGCTTCTGGCCAAATCGGGAAATGATTTTTGCTTTCTTTCTACAGGCTGGACGGGCACACCCATCGTGGCTGCCAAGCCAGCGGTTCATCTGCGGGTGATCGAGGCAGACTGCGGCTTCGCCCTTGAGATATCAATCGGCGGATGGCGGCATCGGCAGCCAATGGCCAGCGCCGCGGAGGCGATTGCGGCACTTTGTCGGCAGCTGGACGCAGGGCTTCAGGCACCCACAGCGCCGTTGGGCGTGGGCTGGATCGGGTACATAGGCTACGACCTGCAAAGACGGATTGAAGGCACAGGCCCCCATCGATCGAATGAACCACTTGCACACATGTGTTTATATCAGCACTTTTACATTTATCACGCAGATGGCAAGTGGCTGCTGGTGGAGATTGGCGAGCCGGCGTCCGCGTCGTTGACGGAGGTGGCGGAGCTGAGCGACGTGGGCGAGATGAGCGAGGCGCGCGGGCTGGACGACACCGCTGCGACGGGCGGCATGGTTGAGACCGCGGGGATGATGGAGATGATTGATACGCTGCGTGCGGCGGAAGTTACCGTGCCCTGCGAAGCGGGTGTTCTGAGGGATGCTCGCGCGCCGACGCAACCGCCCTTTATTTCGGCCGTCCGGCGGGCACTGGAATATATTGGAGCGGGAGATATTTATCAGATCAATCTGTGCGGAGTATGGGCGGGTCGGTCGGATAATCCTTATGAACTTTGGCGATCGATGTACGAGAAAAGTCCGGGACGGTATTCCGCGTTTATACAGTCGGGGGACTGGGCCGTCTGTTCAATATCACCGGAGCTATTTTTATCCCGGCGTGGAGCATCCCTGATTACGCAACCCATTAAGGGAACACGAATACGAAACCGAGCCGACGCTGCGGCGGATGACAAGGCACGCGGCGAATTATTATTGAGCGGCAAGGAGGAATCGGAATTGGCGATGATCGTGGATCTGCTGCGCAACGATCTCGGGCGGGCATGCGACATTGGTTCGGTGCGGCTGTCGGCGGCGCGACAAGTGGAATCACTTCCCCATTTATGGCAAACGTATGCGACGATTGAGGGGAAAACCAACGCGAGTTGGGGAACAATTCTGAATTGCATGTTGCCCGGAGGATCGATCACGGGCGTGCCGAAAATCAGGGCCATGGAGATCATCGATGAACTTGAAGGCACCGCGCGCGGAATATACTGCGGCAATATCGGCTGGATGCGGGCCGATGCCGGCGATTTGAACATTGCCATACGCACGGCAACCTGGCACGCGGGGCATGCAACCTACCGTGCCGGAGCGGGAATCGTGGCGGAAAGCAATCCTGTTGATGAATATTGTGAGATTTGCGCCAAAGCGTGGCCGTTTACCAGTACTTTCTCCGGTTTGGCAACTGAAGCGGCATTGTGAATTATGGAGATGGAAGCAAAGGTGCGGGTTGATCGCCGGCCTTGCGGCAGGCGGAAAGAAATTCATCGCACGCCTTGACAAACTTATCGCTAAGCTCGAAGGGTATTTCCGAGCAGGGGGGAATTTTTTCGTTGCTTGCCCGCAGCGGGAAAATACTCGCTGTCTTGATCGCCCCGATAATCAGATCATTCCATGAATTACCCGGGCGCCCGGTGTAGGTTACCGAGAGCACCGGCAGCGGAGTGCCGAGCTGCGCGAGAAGCAATGCAGCCCACGAAAGCGCCGTCATGGGGACTCTGGATCGGCTCGCCGGCGTCTGCGGCGATTCAACGGTCTGCGGCAGGCGGACATGCTCAAAAAATGATCCGTTCTGGCTTTGGCGCTGGGTTTGGCTGCGCGTTTGTTCAAGCACCCGTTGAAGGCAATAAACGATGCGGGCGCGCCGACGAGCATCATCGATCGGTTCGATTAGCGCTGCGGTTTGCAGCCCGGTCATCATGGGGACGGCGCGGGTCATGAGCGGTATGGATGGCAGCGCTGCGTTAAGCTGCTGCTGTGCCGCATCGAGGGCGGTTTGCACGCCCCCTGCGATTTTTTGCTCGTGTGCGGAGGCTTGAAACGTCTCAACAATGGGCCCGGCAATATGTGCGACGTGCATCGGGCTTAAGCCGCGCGAAAAAATCAGGCCGATCATAGGGAACAGCGTTCGACCTTTGCCATCGCTCGAAGCCCACATGGCGCCGATCATGGCGGTATCGTCGTTTAGAGCTGCAAATTGATGATCGAACATGGGGATCAGTTCTGGTTCGGGTAAATGTTTCCAGGCACCGGAATTGATGTTTCCCGCGAGCGCCTCGACATAAAACTGTTGTTTAAAGGTGAGGATGTCCGGGTGCGCAATGCCTACATCTGCCATATGATCGTCCCAGCCGGGATGCTTTCCAAAGGCGTAGGCGATCAAGGCGGCGGCGCCGATTTTAGGTTGCAGCATGCGGGCCGTGAGTTTGGAGAGAAAAGCCATGGGCATTCCATTATTCGGACCAGATGTCAACCATCAGAAATCGGCGCTCATGATTCGCCCATGCGGTCATACCTCGCCGATCAGGGCGCGTGGGCTCTCGGCCACTGCGACACCTTGGGCAGCGGACGAGAAAAGGTCAGCGAGAGCGTCAGCCGTCGCAGCACTTTGAATTGATCGTGCGTTTTAACGATCACCTGCCAGTGTTTTCCATCGGTCGATTTTCCGCCGTAAAGATACAGCAGTTGCAGCGGTGCCCACGGCCCGACGAGTGTAATCACGTGGTTTGGGGCCGGAGCCGGCGTGGAATTCGGATCCGATTCATAAAATTTCAGCTTGAGCGTTTCGTTGCCTTGGCCGGGAATTTTTATCCGCCCCAACGGATCGGCGGCGGGTGATCGGAAGCTGACGACGCCGAGCACTTTTCCCGATTCGGTAACGGTCATGTAGGGCCAGATGATCTGGGCGCTGTTATTGGCCTCGTTGGTTTTGTCCTTAGCCGAAACCTGCAGTTTGCAATGCAGCGGTTTGCCGGAGAGGCCATGAATGGCCGAGAGAATTTGCCGCACAGCAACAATTTGCCGCGTGGTAAGTCCGAACACGGTATACGACACCTGCCCCTGCATGGCCCGCAGTTGTTCATTGACCACCGAATCGGGCGTGCGGATACTGACCGGGCGCGTGGATATGGGCAGCGCGTCGAGATTGGCCGCAAACGCCGCGATGGTGGCGGGAGAGAACTGTACGGTAGGTTTGCCGCCGTTGGCGGGCACGAACAATGGAAACGCAGGCGTGCTTTGCAGCCGATTGAGGATTTTATCCGCGCGCGATTGCGCATCTTGCGCGAGGGCCCGAAGCCCTGCAACACTTAGTGAAGAGAGATAAATCTGGGCAAAAGAGGCGGTGCTCCCCGCCCGGATGACGTAGCGACGGAAGATGCTGATCGGCTTTTCGCCCAAAAGCTGCGCCCGGGCCTGGAGCGGATTGGCACTTAGCTGCATCCAGCGGCGCACCGGCTTACGCCACGCGCGCTGAATCGCGGGTTTATTAAGATCGCTGATGCCCGCAGCGATGGAAGCCAGGGTGTCGGCCACTTGCTGCTTTTGGCCTGCACCGGGCGGTACCAGATCGATGGCAACCCGCGCGCGGCGACCGAGACGCTGAAGATTCAAATATAAGTCGCCGGTCTGGATCGCGGCAATGGAATTGTAATACGACGCCCAACTATGCACGGGCAGGTGCAGCCGGTCTGTGACGGTACCGGTCCAATATTCCAAATAGGCATGTCGGTATGCCTGATAAGCAGGGTCGGCCTGCTGATAATCCGTTTCCAAACGGCGGGCGCCGAATATTGCAGGCGCCGCTTCCATGGAGCCGGGGGCGGCGCGCAGATAATGTCCAAACGCAATCCATGCGGAAAGAAGATGGCCGCCGACAAGCGGATCGAACATTGGATCAAACGGCTTTCCGGCGCCGGGAACCAACGGCAGGTCGGGCATCACTGGGGGAGCCGCATCTTTTGCCAACGCCATTTTTTTTACCGCGGCTTCGATCGCGCCGGAATTTGGATAGAGCGCCTTAAGCGACGCCGCAATCGCCACAGCGAGGCGGTGAGCCTGCACCACGCCCATCGCCTTCATGGCGGCACGGAGGGCGGTGCGGTCGTAAATGGTCGCCTGAAGAATGCCCCGCTTTTGACTCTGCTGCAAATCGTCCGCAGCCATGGTACGAACGCCGGCAACCTGCGCATTAAACGCCGACAACCACGTACCTGCGGCGAAATTACTACCGGGACTTGCCGGGTGCGCTATAAGGTTTGCGATAGCGCGATACAACCGCCCGCGCAAAGTGACCTGTCGATGCGGGCCGGCGGCGCTCAGATCATTTTGATCGAGCAGGCGCATGTCGGCGGCCTGCCGGCCAAGCGGAGATTGCGCCGACGCAAGCACGGACTGCAGTTCGCTCCGCGCTGCAATGAGATTGGCCTGCGCGGCCGGGACAAACTTGCGTTTAAGCGCTCCGGCAGCGAGTGCGGCCATGCCCGACTTCTTGAGTGCCAACGCGTCGATCCAATGGGTTTTTTCCGCCAACAGATTCAGCGCGTCGCGGCGGCGTGCAATTAAGCCGGCGGCGGCCCGATTGAATGCGGCGGAAAGGGTTTGATCGCGCGGAAAGCGGCGCAACGCGCGGCTGATTTGCAGGGAGGAATTTGCCAGGCCCTGCATCAAGCGGGAAACTTTGAGCCACGCCCGGTTGCCATCGGCGGCCGAATCATTAAATTGCCAACTTTGCGCCCAATCAATAACGGCCGATTCGTGCCGGTTGAATTGATCGAGCAACGATTTAAAGGTCATGAGTTGGCCAAGGGCCGCGTTACCGGAGGCCACCTTGCTGTTCCACAAAGCAATGGAGTGAATCATGCCGATGTGGATGGCGCGATAAAATGTCGCGGATTTGGCGAGGTGCAATGCGATGGGCGGCCACTGCCGCCGCGATGCGTAAAGGCTGCGCAAGGTGCTGGCAATGTTACTGGCCTGATAGGTTTTGAACTTCTGGTAATCGGCAGGCGAAAGAACAAAGCGGGCCAGGTCTGAAAGATGCTGACTATCTGAAATCGGTGTGCGACCGACGAGGCCCTGATGATACGCACGGGCAAGACTGATGAGTTCAATCAGGGCACGCGTCTGGGCGGTGACGGCACCACTTGCCAAGGGGGGTACGGGGGGAGGGGCGAGCAGTTTGGCCTCCGTGGCAGCCACCAATGGTGCGACGACATTATCATCAAACATGGTGCGGAAGGCTTCGAGCCGGCGTGCATTGACGGTATGTCCGACAATGGCGACGGGGCGGAATATCAGCGGAACGGAGATGGGTTTGCGCACCAGTGATAATCCCTGGCTGAAGAAATCAGCGAGATTTTGCCCGCTGACGATTTTCTCGGAGATGCCCGCATATTTATACCGGGGCGTGGCCAAGGCATGACGATCGCGCCGCACGATATTCAGAAAGCTGCTGTTGGATGAGCTATAAATCACGGCGGCGTTATGCCAGTACTGTCGTTGATTATCAATACTGGCTTTGAATTGACTAAAGCCGAACCAGGTCAGCGTGAAAAGAATCAGGACGGTGGCAAAGCCGCCCCCGATGACGGCGATTTTCCGCTGCCGCTGAAGTTTCATGGCATTGGAGGCGCGCGTGATCAGGCCTTTTTCGCGAAATACCTTTTGAAGGAACAAATCCTTTAAAAAATAGGCGCGGTCTCTGCGCCATACCCCGCTGGCGGGCAGCGCATCGACGGCAATTCCCAGCGCCTGCGCCAAATCGGCGTCCAGCGTTTTGCCGTCTGACATGGAAGAAGTGAAATATATGCCGCGCAGGAAAAGTGGTTTGGGCGACCACTCGCCGGCCACAAAAATCGTTTCCAGATATTGCCGCAGACGCGGGCCAATTTTCACCACGCTATCCGGAAACGCGAAGAGTGCGTCAGTTTGGTCGAGCCGGCGGCCGGATGCGTCTTCCGTATTGACAGGATCACGAAGCAGCTGACGCCGCCGATCAATCAACCGCCGACGCACCTCCTGAAGATGGGCTTCGACGGCCTCCATTTTGAACGGATCATCCAGCGCATCGGGATTCGACCATCCCATGATCTGATGCTGCAATTGTGGATCGGTGACATCGTCGAAGAATTGATTAAAGCCAGTGAGATAATCGGCCTTGGTGATTAGTATGAACACCGGAAAACGCACGCCGAGCGTCCGCTGAATAAGATCAAGCTGCTGGGCGATTTTGCCGGCGTTTTTGGCAATCACATCCGCGGTATCTCGGAGCAGGCTTTCTGCGGGTATGACCAGCAGCATGCCGTTGATAGGACAATTGGGGCGGTTGGAGCGCAGGAGTTTAAGGAATTCCTCCCATTCGCTGGTGGTACCGGGCGCCACTTCCTCGAACATAAGGCGACCGGCGGTATCAAGAATGATGGCGTGATTGGTAAACCACCAATTCATATTGATGGTACCACCTGCCCCCTGCAGTTGATCCTGCAGGCCGGGTGGAAAGCCAATGGCCGAATGGCGGATGGCTTCCGTTTTACCGGAGCCTGGTTGGCCGACGAGCACGTACCATGGCAGGCTGTAAAGGTCTTTACCGGCGGCGCGGAATTTTTCGACGCCCGTCTGAAATGATTTTCGCAAACTATCGAGGTCGGCGAGTTTTTTTGCACCGCTCACCTGCCCCGGCGCCACCGAAATGTTACCTGCAATGCCCTGTTCCATCGGCTGTGCTTTGCGTTTGGCCAGCCATTTGACGATAAGCCGAAACAGCAGGAACACCCCCACCGCCAAAACCGCCAGCGCCAGCAAAAGCAGGATGAAAACAATATGCCCCTCGAACACCAGGGCCAGAATCCCCATGACTGCGGCACTGCCACCGGCAGTAAGGCCCAGCTTGAGGTTCGGCGACATATTCTGAAGCATCGCAGGTGGATTCATAAAGCTCAAAACTCTCGAAAAATCGAATTAAAAACCGTGTAATAAAAACTTATCTGGCGCCGCCCCCCTGCGCCGTGAGTATGGTGCTAAGCGATCGGTTAAGTTCCGCGACGCTCTGGTGATACAGGTAAATATTGGCAACAAACAGCCCCACCACACACACCAGAAGTACCAGCGCGAAGGCGAGGAGTTTTATGCCGGGTGGTTCAATAAGGTCTTCGGTGTTCACGTGCTCGTAAGCTTCGGGGCAAATTTTTCGCGTGTCGCCATCGGGATTGACGCCCGAAATGCGAGCGTAGATTTCCTTCTGTTTTTTGCGGAGGAATTCCGGCTGCCCTGCATACCACCCGGTGAAGCCCAAACCCAGCAATTCATAAAAAACCGACAGACGCTCATCTGCGGTCTTTCCGGAATCCTTAAGCGTCTCCTCCAGAAGATCGAAGAATTTTTCGTCGCCGCCAAGTTCGTTGTAGTCGAAGGCCAGTTCCTTCCATTTGCGGGAAATGTTGTAGTGGCCTTCTTTAACGGTAAAGTCCAGAAAAAAGACGAGCGGCAACTCGATTTTACTGAATTGGTCGGACATGCCGGGCGTGGCCGCCGCCTGATTTTTGGCCTGCGTTAACAGCCCCTTCAGATCGATGCGCACCTGATCGGCATCGAGCTGGCCGCCATTGCGCGCGGAGCGGTTAAGCCTGCAGATGTATTGGAGTATTGGTTCTATAATTTCGCCAAGTGTCATCTTCAATAACCCTGATCAAACAATAGGGGCCACTTCCAATGGCCCGGTCCGGACGGTTTCAGCCGGGCATTGTCATATATATAGTGATGGCAAAATCGGTGGTATCTGCGCCGAGCCATCGGATTCCAATGCCTTTTTCTTCCTTAATCTTCTCCCACATGCGTTGGCTTTCGCTGCGGATAACGCGGAAATAATTAAGGCCGGCCTGTGCGGGCAGTTCCACCGGCGGATAGCGTTCTTCCTTGAGCTTAAGCCCAAAAATGCGCCGCCCCACCATACTCGGGGCCGCAACTTGAAATTGATCCTGACTTTCCGCGAGTTTTGATACCGCCAGCGGATCTTCCCGCGACCGGATGGCGATGAAATATTCCGTCGGCGCAGAAAGTTGCTCATCCGACAGGGCCGCCATAAACATTTTGGTCGAATCATCAAACTTAAAATCGGCCTTAAGAAACTTCGCGGTCACCGCGCCCCGCAGCAGCGAGCGGATTTTATCCATTATTTCGGCGACGGAAGCGAGCGGTTTATCGTGGTTGTATGCGGGGGCGGCAAAAATCTGGGGTTGGTCCGGGTAAAGCGATGAAAGCTCGCCGAGCAATTCGCGGCTGTCCATGAAAACTTCAAAAGGGGTCAACGTGGGTCGGCGAAGCAGGCTGCTGAAACGGGCGGAAAACCGCGAAAGGGTGCGGAGACGCAGCGCCTGCTCAAATTGCACGCCCCGCATGGTATCAATGGAAAAGCCGCTGCGTCCGAGTTGAATTGCCAATTCGGCGCGGCTGGCTTCAACCTGATTGGCAAACTCGCGAAAGGCGTCGCGCATCAGGGCGGATCCGCGCAGCACCATACAGGGGGGAACAAAGGCCGGATCTTGCCGAGGCATGCCGACATCTTCTCCCGTGCCATGGATGATTCGCAGGAGGGGCAGCACTTCCATATCGCTGGTGTCGTCGCCCTCAATAATTAGACGGGCATTGATCCGGCGTGTGGCGATCGGCTGGGGATTGGTGCCGGTGTTTTCATCGGGCAGTTGCACCTCGGCTGCCTTGAACTGGCTTTTCACCCGTGCGTCCTGCGTGCCCTCGAGAACATTGGCGCGATCGGCGTACCAAAGGGGAACGGCCAATAGCACGGTGATTGGCGCGGTGGAGCTTTCAAAAGCCTCTTTGATGCTCAGGCTGGCCAGATCTGTGGTCTGCGGACAGCGAATTTCGAGCCCACTGGGCATTACCGCCGAGAGATGGTCAAATTTCACGAGCAGGTTCTTAAGGCTTTCCGCCGAGACCATGGATTCAATCAAACCATAGGGAAAATCCCAATGCGAAGCCCGCTGTTCTTGCATGCGTTGGATCACGCTGCGCTGCAGAATTTGCAGGTGATGGGGTTGAAGAAACAGGCCCTCGCTAAAGTAGAGTGAATCCATCGGCGAGCTTCCCCTTGCAAATGCGGCGGCTTAAATAACGCTTTCCACAAACTGTCGGACAATTTCGCGGATTTCGTGATCGATGGTGGCTTCATCAAGGCCGTTGACTGCCATTTCCGTATATTTTTTCCAGCAGGATATTTCAAAACCGGAGAATATTTTTTTGGGCCCCGTGCGAACGGAGGCCTCAATTTCAGCCGGGCTGAATTTGGACGCATAGCGCTGCGCAAATTGCCGACTGGCATGCCCCACGGAAGAAAGAAGCGCGGCATTAACTTTACGCAGGCGCTCAATTTCCTGGCTTACTTGCCCGCGCGGCACATCGGGATCGTCAACGAGAAAACGGGAAAACAGTTTCTGCATCGGCGCCGAACGTTTGAGATTTGAATTGGGCACCATGGCCTTGAACATATTCCACGCGATTTGCTCCACACTCAGCGAGAACTCGCAAAGCATCTGAAGCAGTTCGAGCGTGTGGCCGGCATGCGGAGGTTCCTGATCGTCAAGCCCAAGCCGCGCACCAAGTTTGGCCAGCGGCTCTGGCGGCCAGTCGGGTCCCCCGGCAGCGGCGAGGCCGGCGCGCGAAAGCATGGCGATCAGCGCTTCCCGCTGACTGGCGGAAAGCTGCGGGGCAAGATCACAGAGCCGTTTGGCCAAAAATGCGGGGTCCTGAAGTTCCTGCGTATCCATTTGCGTCGCTGCCTGTGAAGAAGTTTCGGATGCGGCATCCCGCGCGACCACGTTGTGTTCCCAGGTGGGGAACAATTCGCCGAGTTGTGCGAGAAACTCAGCCCGCTGACTGGGGGCGAAATCGGCGAGGGCGCGCCGCATTTCATCAACCATGTATTCCTGACGAGTTTCGGAGGTTTGGTCGGCCAAATCTGCCTGAATAGCGCGGAGCCTGTTGGCCAAGGCTGCAACCTGTTGCGATAACGGCAGTTGGCTCATATGGACGCTCGCCCTGTCGAAGAATCAACCCCCGTATGGCACCTGCGATCACAGCCGGCTGCGGGCCGCCAATCGACATGGGCAATATAGGCTTTAAGCGACCATTCGACAAGCCGCGATGCCGCATGCATTTTTCATCCATCGGCGTGCGCATTTCCCGGCAGAAGATGCGGGCAAGCACCTTAACCATGGGCGCCGCAATGGAGGCAGCCGCGGGGATGTCCGCTCTGATATGCCGGCCGCCAGCGGGGCAAGCCCGACGAAGCGTAGCGGCGGAAAATCGGGTATTTTTCCATCGATGGCAACGGATATCTACCTGATTGACGGGCACGCGCAGATATATCGGGCGTATTACGCCCTGATGAATCTCAAAAGTGCCTCCGGCGAACCGACCAACGCCACCTTTGGCTTCATGTCCGCTTTGCTAAAACTGATGATCGGGCGAAGGCCGTCGCATCTCGCCGTCGCGCTCGATGCGGGCTCCAGCCATCGTGAGCAGGTGGACCCGCAATATAAGGCGACACGTCGGCCGATGCCGGACGATATGCCCGTGCAGATCAAACGCATCAGTGAAATGCTGGTGGCCGCCGGCATTGCGACGCTGCGGGTGCCGGGTTACGAGGCGGACGACGTGGTGGCGACCTTCGTGCGGCGGGTACTCGCAGACCCGGCGCACCGGGAAAGCCGCATTTTTATATGCAGCCGGGATAAAGACCTTGAAGCCCTGATCAGTGACCGGGTGTTTTTATATGACATTGAACGGGGCGAGATCGCCGACGCCGCCGCCCTTATGGCAAAGAAGGGCTATCCGCCCGAGCATGTGCGCGACATCCTGACACTTACCGGCGATCAGGCAGACAACATTCCGGGCATACCGGGCGTAGGACCCAAGACGGCGGCCAAATGGATTGGCCAATACGGGTCGCTCGATGAACTGTTGAAACATGTCTCCGAATTGGGCGGCAAAGTGGGCGAGTCGCTGCGGGAAAATCGCCACCTTCTCGATATATCGCGGCAACTCGTGCGTTTGCAGGATGATGTGCCGCTGGATGTGACGATCGACACCACCGCCGTCAACACTGCCAGGCTTACTGCCCTGACGCCGTTTTTTGTCGAGCTGAATTTTAAAAGCCTGATCCCACAGTTTAATAAAACCCTGGAAGGCTACGGCCAGACACAGCCGCCCGATGGAATACCCGGCGACGTTTCTCCTCCAGTTGAAAAGACCGCGCGAAAGGCATCAGTCCAACCGCAGCTCGGCGCAATGCCCGGTGGGCTTTTTTCCAACCTGCAAGCAGCGCTTCCAGAGGCGACCGGCGGCGCGGAGCAGCCCGACGAAGACACTTCAGCCACGCAGAGCCAACCACTATCGCCAGCCATCGGGCAAATGGTCGTGGGGCAACCGGTCATAGGGCAATATGTACTCGTCAACACGCCCGAAAGTCTTTCGCAGATGATGTACGACATCGGGCACGGACTGGCGAATTCAAGCAACCGGTGGCTGGCGATTGATACGGAGACCGATTCGCTCAGTGCCGTTACTTCCGGGTTGTGCGGTATATCGCTCTGTGTCAATTCCGGCCGCGCGTGGTATATCGCGGTGAAGGGCGTCGGGCTGGTGCTGGAAAACCGAGTGGTCTGCGAGGTACTTGCGCCACTTCTCGCGGACGCCACGATCGTAAAAATCGGACAAAATCTCAAATATGACATCAACGTGCTGCGGCGTCATGGCTACCGGGTGGAGGGCGATTTTTTTGACACCATGGTGGCAAGCTATCTCATTGATTCCGCACGTCGCAGCCATTCGATGGATGCATTGGCAGCCGACCTGCTGGGCCTGGCGCCCATTCCCATCAAAGATTTAATCGGTTCGGGCTCGGGCCAGCGCAGCTTCGCGGATGTTCCCGTGAATCGGGCTTGCCAATACGCGGCAGAAGATGCCGATGTCACTTTTCGCCTTGCGGAAGTATTAGAGCCTCGAATCACGCAGATGCATCTCTCGGATTTACTCAATCACCTGGAAATGCCGATGGTGCGCGTGCTGGCCGAGATGGAACTCACCGGCATTTGCGTGGATCGAGATATCCTCAAGACACTGGATGTGGAAATGACGGCCCAGATTGGGCGGCTGGGCGATGAAATTATTTCGCTCTCTGGCGCCCCGTTTAACATTGATTCCCCGCGCCAGCTGGCCGACGTGCTGTTCGTAAAATTGGGGCTTCCGATCCAAAGGAAAACGCGGACCGGTCCAAGCACGGATATTGCAGTGCTTGAGGCACTTCGCGGTTTGCATCCGCTTCCGGAACTGGTCATTGAGTATCGGCAGCTAAGCAAGCTTCGCAATACGTATACCACCGCGCTGCTGGCGGATGTGGTGCCCGAAACCGGCCGGGTACACACCAGCTTTAATCAGACGGTGGCAGAAACGGGCCGCCTATCGAGCAGCGACCCCAATTTGCAGAACATACCGGTGCGCACGCAAAGCGGGCGAGAGATTCGGCGCGCCTTTGTGGCCCCGGGTGCAGACTGGTGCCTTATCAGCGCGGATTATTCACAAATTGAATTGCGGGTGCTGGCCCATTTTTGTCGGGAGCCGGCACTGCTGGAGGCGTTCTCTAAAGATGTGGATATACATCAATTTGTGGCGATGGAAATTTACGGAAGGCCGGCCGCGGAGATCACGGCCGACATGCGGCGAGTGGCCAAAACAGTAAATTTCGGTATTGTTTATGGCCAGACGCCTTTTGGCCTCGCCAACACCTTGAAAATTTCGCGCGATGAGGCGGCGCAATTCATCGACAAATACCGCGCTCGATTTCCCGGCATCAGCCATTTCACCACGCAGTGCGTGCTCGAGGCGTCTACCGCCGGGTATGTCAGCACCATCCTGGGCCGGCGGCGGTATTTGCCGGAGCTTTCAAGTGAAAATCAGTCGGTGCGGCTTTTCGGCCAGCGTGCGGCGGTGAACTCAGTGATTCAAGGCTCTGCCGCAGATCTTATCAAACAAGCCATGGTGAATATTTATCGCGACAACCGGATTTCCGGGCTGCGCATGCTGCTGCAGGTTCATGATGAACTGGTCTTTGAGTGTCCGCGGTCATCTGTATCCGACGCCTGCGATTTTATAACCCATCAGATGGAACACGCGATGGAACTCGCGGTTCCGATGAAGGTGGATATTGGTTCGGGCCCAAATTGGCTCGATATCCAATGACACGTGAGCGGCCGCCAAACGATGGCCCTGTGTCAGCTTTGGAGCAGGTCCAGCATAATGATGGCCAGTGGGCCGAAGATGATCACAGGCATGGCGGCGCCTGCCAGGGGTGAAAGCCCGGAACCAGCCAACTGAAAAAAGACAAAAGTGGTAATAAAGCAGGATCCGGATACCACGCTGCACCAGAACATGTTTGACACCAGCTTATTCGGCTCGCGGGTGAGAAGGAACGGAATACCCAAAAGCAGCATGATCATATTGACGATCAGTTGGGCGAAGCGGGTGTAAAGAATTTTTTCGAGCGCCACGCGCGTGGCCGGCGGACTATACAGCATGAGGCGGCTGATCTGCGAAGTGGAAAGATAATCCACCGCCTTTTTTCGGAAAATAAGATTCAACTGCCCCGGATTCAGGGGTGTGTAATAAATTTCACGCCGGACAGGTATGGGCGTTTCGGCGGGGTTTGCAGCGCGGCGATCATTGATGTCGATGACATCGCTCATCAGCCACGCGCCGTGGACGGGCCCCTCTCCGATATTATTTTTCCAAACCGCCTTTTTGGCCAAAATGCGGGCGGTGGGCGTGCCATTGGCGGTGCGTTCAATGATACGCACGTTCCAAAGTGTTTTGGTCTGCGGATCATAGCGGCTTGCGAGCACCAGTGAATGGTCGCTTTCAGGTAGAAAATAGACCGCCCGGTCGCGCAGAATCGAGGCCGTCAGCTGTCCATGCTTGCGAAGCAGCTTATCGACGCAGTGCGGCATGAGCACTTCCTGATCGAGGACCACCAGCAGTGCAAAGGCGAATGCACACACGATAATGGGCACCGCAACGCGATACAGAGAAACACCGCTGGCCAGCAGGCCGGTGAGTTCGCGATTGCGCGTCATACGCACCATGGTAAATCCGGCGGCAATCACGGGGATGATGCCGGAAACCATTTGAAAAATAACCAGGCTCCGGTACATGTAATAACTGATGATCTCGTGCATAAGGCCGAAGAATGTGGCCATGGCGGACGCATTTTTAAATGCCAGGCCGCGTGTAAAGAGATCAAAATTGACAATGATGTCGAGCAGAATATACATGCCGATCATCACGCCCAGCGCCAGCAGGTAGTTGATGATGAAATTCTTGATGATGTAGCGATCGATGATTTTCATAACTTGGGATAACTCAATCTACTGTTTGAACAATCGCTGATAGACCACGAAGTCGATGACCAGGATGATAATATTGCCCATCCAAATAAGTGCGAGCCCCGACCACGGCGAGCCGGAATTCCGCATCACCACACCGCGCCCGGTATTGATGAGCAGCACCAAAACCATCGCCGGAACGACCCCGACCACAAAAACCGCCAGCGGATTTCGCCCCTGAAGCAGAATGCCGAGCGCCGCGCCAAGTATCACCAGAACAATGCAGGAAAAGGCAAAAGAAATCCGACTGTTGAACTCCGATAAAATCTGCCGCCGCAAGTATGCAATCTTATGGGCGATCGTCGCAAGCAGGGCAGCGATGGGCACGATGGACGGACGGGCCTTCCCCACGTGATGCAGGGCGGTGGGGGCGATGTTGATGGACGAAATCACGATCGCCGGGGGCCCGGCGTGATAGATGCGGTTGATATTCGGATCACGAACGCGAATAGGCGCCGTCAGCTTGAGCGCGGCGCGGATATGGCCACTGGTGTCGACGGGCACCAGCGATGCGGCGGCGGCCAAATACTCCGCGACGAGTCGATGATGCCTGAAGAGGGCGAGATGGACGGAACCGCCAGCGCCATTCATGACAAAATTTCCATTGGCATCGGTGAGATGGTGCGCATAGCGAACGACGACATATCCGGAACGCCGCTTAAAAATCAGCGGGCTTTTCGCGTGGGTGCTATACCACTGGCCGATATTGGCCAGCCGACGTTTGGCCTCCAGGCGCTGGCGCAACTGGCGGATGGGGCCATAGCTATTGGGATGGGCGTAGAGCGCGGTGAGCTTTCGAAAGTCCATGAACTTCGGACGGTTGGTGATGACGGAACCGATGATAAAAGGCTTTCCGTCGGGCGGCAGGTAGCGAATTGTGCCGTGCATCTGGCGAAAGCTTTTGGGGTCGAAGGCGGTGCCATCGTTCAATTGAACGCCCACGCGAACCTGATTGGTGAGGCTATCTTCATCAATAATGACGTTGGCGGCCTTGGCCAAAATGACGGCCGTCGGACGCCCATTTTTCAGGGGTGTAGCGGCCAACGCCCGCAGCTGAATAATGCGCCGGCTTATGCCGGGCGCCGGTTGGTCGTCGGCGGGCACCGGCACGGGGTAAGCTTGATTGGCGTATATAACAATTTTGCCAAACTGAAAGGGTTGCCGCTCCCCGACGTTGTGCAAAAGCAACGATGCAAAGTCCATCTGGATGGCCTGCTGGGTTCTTTCCAGAAAGCTGGGCACCACATATCCGACGAAAAGCAGGTCAAAACCGCCCACGAGCACGCCGAGCCAAAGTGCCGGCATAACCAGCGACGCGTAACCGACGCCGCCGGCACGGGCGCCAGTAAACTCGTTATCGGTGGCGAGGCGCCAATAAACAATAACGGCCGCAAAAAGCGCGGAAAGAGGAATGGAATAGGCGAGCATCGCGGGAATCAAATCCAGTAGAACCCATAGCAGTTGTATCAGGCTCAGGCCCTCTTTGGTCAAAGGGCGAAAGGTCCCTCCAAACGCCAGAATGACGGTCAGCGCAACGGAGACCATGAAAAAAACGCGAATAAGCTCACGCAGGACGTACCAATGTAGGGTTCGCATCATCGAGCGGAACCTCGGGCGGCGCACCGATTGGTAGTGGTGCCCGCGCGCCAGGCTGCATAAGCCACTGCACCCCGTGCGTGCGGTGTGCCGAGCCATCGCAAAATGGTGGTGAGATAGGCTTGCTGTTGCGACGGATCATCCTGCTTCATGCCGCAAGAGTTTACCGAATCGCTGCCGCAGGCGAAACCCCACGCCGGCTCGGCATGGCACTGGTGATACAATCCGCGCGAAGTTTGTCGTCGCATCGGCCGGCGCCGCGGCGAGAAGCGTGGCGGATAGCGATTGCGGGGGTACGGTTGGGGAAGTGTGCACGGCCGCTCGCGATCGGCGGATAGCGATTGGCGGCCATCAAATGCGCCGGCCACCGGCTCGTAATTATTCATTTGATTTCATATAGTTGACACCATGATGCACGGGGCCGATGGCAAAACGCTGGTACTTTCTGCGCTTAGTGCACAAGCTGCGGCGCAGAACAATTTTGAGGCAGTCGTCGCGAGTGCGCCGGCGCGGCTCGACGTGTCGGGCGGGATGGCGGTGTATGCGGGCGGGGTGGTGGCGCAAAGCAGTTTTTCATTGCGGGCCACGGCGGGGGTTGCGCCGAGAGCCGATGGAAGCCTTTGGATGGCCGATTGCACCATGCCCTTTACCCAGGCGGCCCAAATCGCATTTGATATGCAAGCAGTATTATCCGGGGCATTGGAGCCCCCTATCACCAACAATGCCTGCGAGCCCCCCGCCTGGGCGAAGCTCATCTTAACGACGGTGCTTGAATTCAATCGCGTTGCCGCCACGCCAACGGCCGCCGCCCTGCGGCGCGGCCTGAGCATAAGCGTCCATAATCCGATCGACGCAGGCAGATCGCCGGCATCCGCTTCGGCGATGGCAGCGGCCCTGGTTCAATGCCTGTGTCTGCACTTTGAAATTTCTGCCGGGGTAATTGAAAAAGCCCATCTGATCGCATCCATCCAGCGCTCGCTGCGCGGCGGCCGGTCGCACGCCGTGGATGCCCTTACCGTTCTGTGCGCCCATGATGGGCCGCCGACGCATCTGCTGCGCTACCGCAGCCAACCGCACGAGCTCCTCGGGCAGATTCCGCTGAGTCATGAATTGCAACTGCTGGCAATCGAAATCGAACAGACCAATGCGGCCGCGCCTTCCACGGCAGAAAGCGTGCTGACCGCCGGCGCGATGGGCGCTCAGATCATCGAGACGATTTATCGCGACCTGGGCCATGAACCTGCAGGTCGGCCGTTTTATCTGGGCAATATTTCTCCGGGGCTTTACAAGCGCTATTTTCGGGCGCTGCTTCCGCGGCGGCTGCGCGGCCGCGACTTTACGCGCACCTATGGCCCGCTGCCGCAAGATTCAATCGAAGCGGATTATGTTTACCACGTCCGAGCGGCGGTAGATCATCTGATCGGCGAAAGCGAATATGCGGAGAACTTTCTGCAGGCGATGGAGGAACTCGCACCAAATTCTGATGAACGTACGCCCGGGGCTGCGCGTAGAGTAAATGCCCAACGTGCGGGACGATTGCTCCTGGCGTCGCAGCACAGTTACCGGCTGCGGCTCGGACTATCGTCGCCGGCCGCCGATTGGCTCATTGCCCGGCTTACCGATACGCAGGTAGTCCACTGCGCCTACGGCGCTCGCGTAACGGATATGGGCGATGGCGGGCTGGTGGTGGCGTTGCTGCCCCACACGGCCGGGGCCACGGATCATTTACTGGGAGTCATCTCCGATTATGGCAGACACTTTGGATCCGCAGCCCGCGTATATCGAGCCGGAGAGAAGCACTGCGGCGGAACCCTTCTTGGCTGACGGGGGCGCCCCCGATATTCGCTGCCCGCCGGTACAAGTGGATGAATGTTGCGACCCCGAGTTTGTTCACACCCCTGACAACCAGAGGCAATTGTCGCGCTGGGTGGGGCAATCGGGCACCATCCATTATCAAAAATCAGGACGCCTCCTGTTTGCGCTCGGCAGCCCCGATGGTTCCCCGAGCGAGCTTGCGCGAGCGTGCGACGAATTTGACACATGGGCTGCGTCGCACGGGGCGCGCAGCGTTTACTTCGGCGTCGAGCCGCCGTTTGCAAATATTATTTCGCGGGGCCGCCGATGTCTGTTGATCGGATCGCAGGCGATATTGCGCCCCGGCAGTTGGCATGAGCATGTTCGGCGATCCCCCCTTCTCCGAGCGCAAATCAGCCGCGGAAATAGGAAATCCCATATTGCGGAGGCCACCGGCGGCGGCGGGCGGCAAGCGCAATCCCTGAATGATTGCCTTGCGGATTGGCTCGCGAGCCGCCGCGCCCGGCCAATGGGCTTTATCGCCAACCCCCGCATGGCCGCTGATATCGGGCGTTACCAGAGTGTAATTACGGCCACCGATCTTGAAGGTCAGGTGCAGGCGTTTATCTGCATTTCAGCGATTCGGGGCGGGCGGCGCTTCATTGCCGAACACATTATCCGGCGGCCCGGCGCACCCAACGGCACCGTTGAGGCACTCGTCAACCATGTTATGTACAGCGGCTTATTGCCCCGCGATGGAGCGTTGTCACTGGGGCTCGTGGCCCTGAGCCAGCAATATGCGGACGATCGCTGCACCAATCCGATGGCCTTTCAGATCGCGCGGCGAATCGCCCTGACATTCGGGGCGAGGGTTTACAATTTTGCGGGGCTGGAGGCATTCCGGCGTCGGCTTTGCGCGGGCCGGTGGGCCGCGGTTTATATGGTGGCCGATGCGCGGATAAACTTTTTTGAGTTGGGGCTGAGCCTGGGCAACTTATTTTTTCGGCCGGCCGTTCGGCGGTGAAGCAGGCCTGTCATTGGCATGGCCAACGGTTTCCATTTTTTTGAAAATCAAAAGATAATTGAAACCGCGGAGAAAGAAATTCCCCTTAATCGCCTCCGATTGCCAATGATTGCGGGCCAACTTTTGATTGTGGCGCACGACTGAAATGATATCGACCGGCTGGAAATGCCGGCGCAAAAGGGAAAACATCTCAAAGCCGATCGGAGCAAAAGGCTTCCCCTTTTTAAATGAATCGCTGACATAAAGCCCAAGATAGCGGCGCGGCTTGAGCACGCGGCTGAGTTCGGCAAACACTTCCTGCATGGCCAAGTAATAATTGTTCTGGCC
>JAJZGD010000128.1 GCA_021804985.1 Planctomycetota bacterium | reverse complement strand
CTTCTGATTATCGGGCATTACGACGGAATGCAAGCGGCGATTAACGCGGGCATTCCTGCGGGCGCGGTTTTCTGGCATCGCGCATTGGGGCGATTTGATCCGGCGGTTTTCCGGGCGGTTCGAAGGCGCCTGCGCCACTGGCAACCAGAGGTCGTAGCGTTGTGGGGAAGCTGGTCGCAAGGCATGGGCCGCATGGCAGCGATCGGCAAGACGAAATGCGTAGATATTATCTCGCCATCGCAAACACTCCGGGGACGGGGCTTTGCGGGTGGGTGGATGAATACTGGCGGCCGGAATGTACTGGCATTTGATTGCGATGCAATGCCGTGCGTCAGGGGAACCCAATGGGTAAACGCGGTGCAAGGGTGGCTGGATACGGCTCCGCCAAAAAGTGGTGAAGTTGCAAACTCAGGCGATGGCGAAATGGACGCCGGAGAAAGCGGCGGAAACCACGAGCCCGAAATAGCCGCACGCACGGGGCCGCAGATATTGCTCATTGCCGGAACCGAACGGCACCTTCGCGTGGATATGGCGTTGTGGGCGGCGGCGATCGTCGAGCAAATTAACCCAACGGTGCGTGTGCTGCTGCGACTGCCTGCGGACCGCTGGGGCGTGGACGCACAGCGGCGCGAATGCATTCGAGAATTTATTGGAAACCTGCAATCACCAAACTTGGTGACGATGGCCACGGAGGAATCGACCTGGCGTTCGATGATTTTAAAATCGGACGTTTGCGTGCTTGCGGCCGATGGGCCAGTGGTACTTGCACCATTGCTGGAAGCGGCGGCATGCGGGATTCCCATCGTCGCAACCGATACGGCGCAACTGAAGCATGGCGGGGTGCTGCCCGGCCTGCGGGCCCTGGCACCGGTGAATAACCCGCGTCTGCTTGCGGCCGCAATATTTGAAGCGCTGGCTGCGGCCGCTTCAAAGCCGGCGCAGGGCGATGCGGATGAGCAGGCCCGCGCCGCGCCGGGGGTCCGAAATGAAAACATGAAGAACGCGGTAAACCATGTTCTTGCGTGAAAACTGCGGTCGCACGCCATGTGCTGCGTGGGCATATCGGGCCATGGCCAATGCGGCTGCAAGAAACTGGCGTGACAACAATTAATTTTCGGTTCGCACCATCGCCTTGATGGTGGCCCACGGGGTGGTGGGTTTCGGCCCGACGGGGGTGATACGGTAATCGCCGGCTTCGGCTGGAACAATAAAAGTTTCGGCGTAATGGATGATCATGGGGTCAAATGAATGGCTGGGGCTTTCCACGATAACTTGCTCGCCTTGCACAAGATTGAGCACATTGACCGATCCGGTAGATTGATGCAAAACGGTACCGGTAAACCAGTGTCTGCGGGTTTCAATAAATTGAGATTCGTGCAGGCCGGTGCGTTCCTCCCGCCAGTCGGCGTGATGCGCTACGGGTCGCAATTGGTTGATTAGATTGGCCTTTACCCAATGGGCTCCCCGGTTCCACTGGATGTTGGCCAAACCATGGTCGAGATGTACCGGACGGGGCAGACCGTCGAGGCCGAGGCGGCCCCAATCCCAAAGTTTGAAAGTGAAAATATAGGGCGTGGCCGAAATTTCGAGAACAAGATTTCCTGCGCCTGAGCAATGACACGTTCCGGCAGGAATCAGGAAATGATCATGCTTTTGCGCCGGCCAGCGGTTGACATAAGCGTCCGGGATAAATGGCCGTTCGCCGCGCTGCGCACCATGAAGTTCATCGGCAAATTTTTGGCAGTCGATGGGGTCGTGGACGCCAAGATAAACGGAGGCTCCGGGCAGCGCATCGAGGATGTAATAACTTTCGTCCTGCGTGTAAGCCAAACCGAAATGACGGCGGATGTAATCGGCGAGGGGGTGGACCTGCAGGCTTAAATTTCCGCCCTGGATCGTGTCGAGCATGTCGAAGCGAATGGGAAATTCCAATCCGAAGCGGCGATAGACGAACTCGCCCATTAAGGCTTCGGGATGCCGCTGCACCAGATTGGCGGCGGGAATTTCCGCGACGGTTTGACCAAACTGTAGCAAGAGGCTGTTTTCTTCGGGTACACAATCAAAGCCCCAACCAAAATTCGGCATGGCGGGATCCAGATGGAAATGAGATTGCATCCATCGCCCGCCCCATGGCGCGGGGTCGAAAAAGGGAACCACGCGAAACGGTCGCCGAGTGAGAAGCGCAAGCGATCTTCGCATGGCATCGCCGGAAATAAGTTTAGGCTCGCGGGGATTGGTGGTATCGAGAAAATAGGCTATGCGATCAAAAATGGAATTTTTGTGCCGATCGAGCACCCGCCAATCAACAAAATAGGCTCGTTTATATTTTCTGGCGGCGGAGTCCGATGGATTATCGGCCCCCAGATTGCCTGCGGTGCCGTCACGAAAGCGTTGCTGGATGGGCCAGCGGGCCATGTCCGCGTAAATGATGAGCTGGCCGCTTTGTGCGCCATCGCCCTGGGCGTGGCCATTTTGGGAGTGGCCATTTTGGGAGTGGCCATTTTGGGCAAGCAGGGCCGCACCGGGCCCGCAGACAACGGCAGTACCCCCGGCCCGATTGCAGAGTTTTTCGCGGGCCATCTGAAGGCGAGCCGGGTCAAAAAAATCGGCGAGCGACCGCTCCGTCATTCTTCCAAAGACCGGATCGTCGCCGAGGTCAGCGGCGAGCATGTGGTCGATGGCCGCGGCCGGTTTTAATAATTGAGCCGTGTCGATGCGCAGCGTGGGATTCAGCGCGGCACCAAGCGTGTCGGCAACGGCATCGACATCGACACCCGAATAGGTATCAACAATCAGCACGCCGGTGCGCCCGGCATCCGCGAGCCGCCGTTTGAGAATATCGACAATCGCCTGCCAGCCCGACCATGCGCACTGCGAGCCGGTGCAGATTTTGGTCACTGGAAATTTGTCGTAAGCACTGCCATTCATTATCGCACGCGTCCCCTGTTTAGGGCTGCCAGATGGGCAATTCCGATGAGACCAGCATCGGGGCCAAGCATTGCGGGGCGAATGTCCAGCGGCCATTTGGCCCATGAATGCTGTTTGGCAAAACGCCGAATGAAGGGAAATATGGCTTTATGCTGGGATCCAATTCCTCCGCCGAGCAATACCAACTCGGGGTCGTATTGATGGATCAGATTGCAAACCAATACCGCCCAGGTATGCAGGCACTGATTCAGGATTTTTTGGGCTGCCGCATCGCCTGCCGCTGCATGGGCAAATAGATTTTCAAAGTCAATGAGGGGAAGCGAAGCGAGCGAGCTACCGTTGAAACCGCTGATACCCTGGGCCAGTTCAGGAAGCATCCAGGTGGATGCGCGGGTTTCAGCACATCCGATATTGCCGCATAAACACGCTGCGCCGCGGATGTCGATCGTGGTGTGGCCGCCGACATTTCCAGCCATGCCATGGGCGCCAAAAAGGGGGCGGCCATCAAGCATGACGGCCGTTCCGATGCCGGTTCCCAGGGTGATCAGGACGACATTTTTGGCACCCTTGGCGGCGCCAAACCGATGCTCGCCAGCCAGCGCGGCGTGGGCGTCGTTGCACCAGAAGGGAGCGACGGGGAGTATTTTTTGGAGTAAAGGTCCGGCGAAAAGGCGCGGGGCATCGGCGAATTTTCCTTTTGGCATGGGGTAAATTTGCCCCGTTTGGGGGTTAACAATCCCGGGAATTGCCAAGCCGATCGCGCTAATTTTTTCTGTTGTGATCCGGGGGTCGGCGTGCAGCTGCGTCCAAACGCCAACCATTCGCTTGAGGGCGGCGCGAAGACCTAAGGGCGCCATGGCAGGGATGACGGTTCGTGCGACGATCTTATTGCGCCTGACGATTGCCAAACGAATGTTTGTCCCGCCAATATCCGCCGCCCAAACCACCATGACAATCGCTGCTCCGAAAAACCAGCCGTTCTTCTATGATCCTACCGGCAATCGGCCTGCCATCAATGGCGTTTTTACCACTCAGGGATCATAATAACGCCATGCGAAAGCGACGGGGCAAGCTGGCGAGGAAGTCATCGGATCGGGTCCAACCCGCGCCGTTGCCGGTGCGCCATATCCTGGTTGCGCTTTGGTGGTGGGATCAGCGCCTGCTTGAGGGGATTGCCCGTTTTGCCGCCGGCCGTGGATGGATTTTGGATATGCGGGTGCGCTTTGCGAATCGAATTCCGATACGCCGCAGCTATGATGGGGCGTTGGTATTTAGTGGCCGCGGGCGATCCATTCTTCGTGCTGCCCGGGCAATACACGGCCCGGTGGTTAATCTGGATCAACATCGGCCCATTCCCGGCTCCCATGGGGTTTATTGTGATGACGGCGAGGTAGGTCGGGCTGCGGCGGAGCATCTTCTGGCATGCGGCGTGCAGACGGCCTTATTTCTTCAGGTACGCGCGCGGCGAAGCCGATCGGAAATGGCCCGGTTCCAGGGATTTCGCCGCCGGCTGCGGGAGGCGGATATTTCCGTTACACCGACGAGCATTAAAAATTTGCCGCTTACGCTGCGGCAGGCGTCGCGACCGCTGGGACTTATGGCGGGAAATGATGAGGCGGCCGTGGAGGCGATCGGCGTTTGCCGCGAGTTGGGCATTGCGGTTCCGGATGATGCCGCGATAGTGGGGGTGGATAATTTTCTTACAACCTGCCTGTATGCGCCTGTGCAGCTGTCGAGCGTGGATCTGAATTTGGAGGTTTGGGGTCTGCGGGCAGCGGCGGCGCTGGAGGCCCGGATGGAGGGAAAAATAAAACCGCATGCGGAGATCATTCCCAGCAATGGAGTGGTTATGCGGGCGTCCAGCGATGTCGCCCATCGGCTGAATCCCGGCGTGTCTAAAGCGCTTCGGTATATGCGTAACAACTATCAGCGGCACTTGCGGATATCGGAGATTGTCCGACATGTGGGTTTGTCGCGGCAGACCCTGCAGAATTATTTTCAATCCCAGTTGCGGCGATCCATGCTGGAGCATCTGACGATCATGCGATTGCAGCATGCGATGGAATTGATGCGGCGTGAAGGCGTTGCATTATCGCATGTCGCCGTGGCCAGCGGTTTTCGGGATTACCAGCACTTTCATCGGTCGTTCAGGGCCCACATGAACACGCTGCCATCAAAATGGCGAAAAGCCCACGCCACGCCGATCGGCCGCATTTAATCATGGGCGGCCCGCGGGGGTCAATAAATTGATCTATTGGCTTTTTTTTGCCTCAAACGGCAGGGCGGGCCAACCAGCCTTATTCATAAGGTTGGGGACGGCGACATCGCTCCAGGCAAAACGTATCCGATCAGGCGCCGCCACCTGCGGTGCGTCAACCACGACCGTTGATCCGTGAATAACGGCGCGGGCAGCGACAAATTTTCCGCCGGGGCCAGCGAGTTCAAAGCAGTTGAGGGGTTTTCCGTCGCGGGATGCGAGGCCGCCAAAAAGATGGACAAAACGGATGCTGACTTTTCCAGGGGAAAAGCGGGCCGATTTAAATACGGGCCCAGACCATACGACGCCGGGCACATGATATGTTTTGGCCAACGCTAAATCGGCCATGCGCGCGGCGGCGGCCGGTTTGTTGCGCGGATGGATGTTCTTCACCTCGCCGATATCCATTGTGGGCACGATGCCGCAGTTCGGAATGTTTCGGGCGGCTTGTTCTTCGGCTTGCCAGATCAGCGGTTCATAGGCGGCGCCCTGCCAGTATTTGAACGGTGCAATCTGCATGATGTAAAAAGGAAAACGGCCCTGGCGCCAAAGTTTTCGCCAGCCGAGGATAAGGGCTTTGAGGTGATCTTCATATTTGGCATCATGGCTGATTACATTATTTTCTCCCTGGTACCAGATAACCCCGCGAATGCCGAAGGGTATCAGCGGCGCGACCATGCCGTTGAATAGTGTGGTGGGGTTTTGATGGGCGTCGGGCTGCCATCCAACCGGCCGGATATCGTAATGAAACGAGCGAGGGCGATTGATCGGGCCGACAGGTTTCACCGGCATGGGCGGGACCGGTTCGTCGGCAATTGCGCAGAGCCGGGCCATTTTTGTCCATCGCCGCAGCTGGTGAAAATAATGGAGCTGGACGCTTTTCTCGATGGCCACGCTTTTTTTCAGCCACGCATTGTCGGTTTTTAGTGACGGGCACATTTGGAAGCCCACGGGCGGTATCCAGGGTTCAATGTTGGTGCCGCCCCAATCCGTTTCGATCAGGCCGACGGGCACGTGAAGTTTCTTTTCCAGCGCTCGGCCGAATAAATAGCCGACGGCGGAAAATGGAGCCGCGGTTTGCGGTGTGCAAAGCTGCCAGGCGGCTGCGGCATTCGCATGGGGAACGCCGGCGAAATTGGATTCGAGCATGGGCACCGGGTAAAGGCGGATGTTGCGATGATTGGCCCGGGCTAAAAGAGGTGCGAGATTTTTTCGCCCAAACCATCCGGCCATCGGATATTGCATATTGGACTGCCCGGAGCACACCCACACTTCGCCCACAAGCACATCGTGAATGGCAATGCGGGTGCGGCCATCGGAAACGGTCAGCACGCGGGGCGCGGCATCTGCCGTGAGCGGGCCAATTTTTAACTGCCACCGCCCCTTGGCACTTGTCATGGCGTGGGCCGCGTGACCGGCAAAGGTAACGGTAATCCGGCTGCCCGGGCGATCCCAACCCCAAACCGGGTCGGCCATTTTTTGCTGCAGCACCATGTGGTCGGTAAACATGCCGGCGAGGCTGAGCGCGTGGGCGGTCGACACGCCAAATCCCACCAGAATCGCGGCGGCGATAGCCGAACACCAATATCCTTTGTGTCTTTGCATGATTACACCTCCGAGAGCCGTGATCGTAAATAACGCGTGCCCTGCGTTGTCGCCGGTGGGCCGTTTGTCTCCGGCGTTTTCAGCCGCGCGCTTTACCAACCGCCTTTTTAATCGGATCAGGCCATTTTGAACAGGGCGATTTTTCAGCAGGTGGCGGCCAAATCTCGCGCAGGGGCCAAACCCAAAAATGGTTGGCGACTTTGGCGGCGACGCCGATTACAATTCATGAGTTCTCTGCGGCAGGGGCTGGCGCCGTCTCCGGCGCCGTCCGGGGCCTCATTTTGGCGCCGTTGTGTCGGCGGTTGGGGCGGCGGCGAAAAGGGATGAACCACGATTCACATGGGAGTTTCGATCTATGAAAATTCTGGCACGGATTATCCTGTTGTTTTTATTTCTGGTGGTGATCATTGCGGCAGTGGGTTACCTGTCGATTGACGGAATTATTAAAAGCCAGGTGCAAACGCGTGCCACCGCGGCGCTGGGCGTGCAAACCCTTCTACAGAATGCTAATTTAAATGTATTTGGTGGCACCCTGACGCTCAACGGGCTCGCGGTGGCAAATCCGCCGGGTTTTCCGGGCCCGTATCTGCTGACCATGGGCACCGGCACCATTACCGTTAATACCGGCACCTTGCTTTCGTCGACCATCCAGATTCCGGAAATTTACCTTGATAACGTTCAGATCAACGTGGATCAGAGCGGGCTTTCAAGCAATCTGGGGGACGTTCTGGCGAATGCTAACAAGTATTCCGCAGCGAGCGGTGCGACCAACAAATCGGGGAAACCGTCACCGACTGCGAAGAGTTCCGGTGGAAGGCGGCTGGCCATTGGCGAGATCGTGATTCCGAAATGCGCTGTGACCTTGCAGATGGCCGTGGCCAAGGGCACTCCAGGTGCGGCGGTAACGTTTAATCTGCACCAGATTGTTATTAAAAAGCCGCTCGATGCCAATGGCCGGCCGCTGCGCCTTGCGGATCTGACCACCGTTATTGTCGGGCAGATCGCACAGCAAATCGCGCAGAACCCGCATCTGCCGTCCGCATTAGGCAACGCGATTGGCAACTCCTCCAACGTGATTCTTAGGGGAATTGGCAATGTGCTAAAAAGCGGGGGCAATGCCGCCACGCCGCTGGGCAAAGCGATGGGCAATACCCTTAACAAGCTGTTTCATTCCGGTGGTTCAGCGAAGTGAATGTGTATCTGTCGGCGACCATCTGGCTGCATATGTGGCCGGACATCCTGATATTCGTGGCGACGTATCTGGGGCTGGCCGTCGGGGGCGTTCCGGGAACCGGGCTGGACCGATCGGCCATAGCGCTGCTCGGCGCGATTGCCATTCTGCTTTTTCGGCGACTTTCATTCAACGAGGCGATGGGGGAGATCAGCTTTTCGACGCTCGCGCTGTTGACGAGCCTGATGGTCATTTCCGCCCAACTGCGCCTCGCGGGGTTTTACCAATGGGTGGTTTTGCGGATTGTCGCGGTGGCCCGGCGCCCGCGAAACCTGCTGTGGTGCATCATTGCGGCCTCAGCGGGGCTTTCCGCGCTGTTTGCCAACGATGTCATATGCCTTATTTTTACGCCGGTACTTTGCGTGGCACTTCAGCGCGCGGGGCGGGATCCGGTTCCCTACCTGATGGCGCTGGTGACGAGTTCCAACATCGGCTCGGCGGCAACCCTCATCGGCAATCCGCAGATTATGCTCATCAGCCAGGCCGCCAAATTAAATTTTGCCGCGTATAGCATGGCGGTCGTACCATTGGTGATTGCGGTGCTGCTGCTCGATGGCACGCTGATCTGGTGGATATACCACCGCCGGCTAACGTCTGAAGCGGCCGTGCCTGGAAGCCCGCCAACGGAAAACGAGAAGGCATTACCCCAATGGGGCATCATCCGCAAAACGCTTTTCATCATGACGCTTCTTTTGTTGGCGATGCTGTTTGGCACCGAACTGCGGGTGCCGATTGCGATTTCCGCCATGACGGCCGCGGGGCTGGTGATGATTTCGCGCAAGACGCGCCCCTCGGATTTATTTTCGCTGGTCAGCTGGAATCTGATATTGCTGTTTGTGGGACTGTTTATTGTGGTGGGAGATATTCAGAGCCACCACTTGCTCAAACCGGTGATAACCGGGCTTTCTGGCATGGGGGTGAAGCTCGACGCCTTTCTGCCGTTAACGCTGATTACTTTGGTGCTTTCCAACATCGTCAACAATGTTCCGGCGGTGCTGCTGCTTAAGCCGGTAATTCCTGCCGGAGCGGTGCTGAGTTGGTATCTGCTGGCGGTGATCAGTACGTTTGCGGGCAATCTCACCATGCTGGGGTCGATTGCCAACCTGCTGGTGAGCGAGCAGGCGCGGGCCAATGGCGTACGGCTGGGCTACACCGAATATTTGAAGGTGGGCGTGCCGGTGGAGCTCACTAGCAC
>JAJZGD010000127.1 GCA_021804985.1 Planctomycetota bacterium | reverse complement strand
GGTGGGCCTGAAATGCCCCGCCTGCTTTGTTGTCGGATCTCGATGACTCGTTATTCAGAGTCGGCTCGATCCTCCGCCGCGCATCCGGCACATTTCAGACCCATCCCAATCCCGGCCATTACTCGGACAGGCTCCTCGTGGCCGCGCCTCGTCGGCTGGCGGTTTATCCGCTCGGCCATTGATGATGCCCGGTTGCAAGGACGGGAAAATTAAGTGTAACGCAGGCGTCTCGCCTGCCCCGATCATGTTTCCGATGCAGGCAAGATGCCCCCATCACCACGGATTCGGTCGCCCCATTGGGAGGCGATTGGAGCAAACCAACAGCCCCGGCATTTCGTGTCACGCACCCGGCCCTGCGCGGGCAAAATACACCGGTTGACAAACCCACGCTTATCGCTAGACTGCTTGGTCTTGCCCGTAGGCGGATAAGCATGTTGGCAGGCTCGGCTAACGGGTCGATGCTCGCGTGTCTTAATACGGGAAGCAGGCTGTGGCAAAGCATTTCTTTGTCTTCGGGGCTTCCCGGCGGGTAAGCGTTTAGGTTAAAATGCCCGGTTCTTCCCAGGGTTCAATAATGCCCGGGCTGGCCGGCTTGTATTAGCGGTTTGGATGTAACGATGGCTGGTGCAGCAAACGACAAGATACGAATTCGGATGGAAGCGTACGATCATCGGGCGCTCGATGCGTCGGCCCGTGAGATTGTCGAGCACGCCAAGCGAACCAGTGCCAAGGTGCTTGGCCCGATACCGCTTCCCACCCGCATTGAGCGCTTCACGGTTCTTCGTTCGCCCCATATTGACAAAAAGAGCCGCGAGCAGTTTGAAATTCGCACCCACAAACGGGTGATTGATATCCTTGAACCCAATCCGCGTACCATTGAGGCCCTTAATCGCCTGGTGGTGCCCGCGGGTGTGTTCGTAAAAATCAAGGCTTGATGGGTCTAGTCCATTAAGCCGGCATGAACAGAATGTATTTCCGTTGTTCATCGCCACCTGAGTGATCTCGGATGGGCTGCATCCCAACAGCGTTGGCTGCGGGGGGCGGTCCCATATCGAAGCCGGAAAATCGGGCGAAAGCCTGAGCGTCCGGACGGGATATCCGGGAGAACCTGACACCGCAATCGCTTGCGGAAAACGGGTTCCCAGATGAGCGTAAACAGCGGTCGAGGTATGCCATGAGCGAAACTGGTTCACCATCTCCTATTGCCATTCCGGCCATTCTTGGTCGCAAAGTCGGCATGACACGCATCTATGACGAAACCGGCACCATCGTCCCGGTAACCGTGGTGCAAGCGGGGCCATGCATCATCACGCAAGTGAAAACGGAAGATGGCCGCGACGGCTACAATGCCGTGCAGCTCGGTTTTGAAGATATCAAAGCCAGCCGCTCCACCAAGCCGCTTGTGGGTCACTGTCAAAAGACGGGCAGCACCTCACCGAAGCGTTTTTTCCGCGAAATACGCCTGGAGCATAAGCCGACGGTCGCCCCCGGCACAACGGTTGATGTATCATTGTTTGACACCATCAAGTTTGTTGATGTCGTCGGAACGAGCAAGGGAAAAGGTTTTCAGGGCGTCATGAAGCGCTGGAATTTTGGCGGGCAGCCCGGATCGCACGGCACCGAGCGTAAGCATCGTTCGCCTGGGTCTATTGGCGGCGGCCAAGGTACACGTGGCCATGGCCGCGGTATTAAAAAAGGTAAAAAGATGGCTGGGCATCTCGGGGATGAGCGGGTTACCGCCCGCAATCTCCGTCTGGTCGGCGTGGATAAAGGCAAGCATCTGCTGCTTATTAAGGGCACGGTGCCCGGGGCCAACGGCGGCCTGTTGTTTGTTCGCAGTTCCAAAACGATCAAGCACGGAAGCTAAAAATGGTTTATCCGCCAAGCCGGCTGAGCGGGCTTGGTGGTGTTGTTGAAGCTGCCGGCCACCGGGCCGACTAAATTGATGGAAGCATGAAAATGATTGAGTTGCCGGTATACAACCAAAGCGGTCAGGAAGTTGACAAGTTCAGCGTGGACGAAGAGCTTCTCGGTGGCGAGGTCAATGCGGCACTGCTGAAGCAGGCCGTGGTCATGTACCACGCCAATTTGCGCCAGGGCACCGTGGCTACGCGTGGGCGTGCGGATGTGGAAGGTTCCACCCGGAAGTTGTACAAGCAAAAGCATACGGGCAACGCCCGCCGCGGCAATATTCGCACCAACGTTATGCGTGGCGGTGGCATGGCATTTGCAAAACGCCCACGCGATTTCCGGCAATCGATGCCGACGCGTCAACGCCGCCTGGCCCGCAACAATGCCATCCTCGCCAAAATTGAATCCCACCAGATCATGATTCTCGATCAACTGACGCTTCCCGCGGCAAAAACCCGGGAAATGGTGCGGGTTCTGGCGGCATTAAAAATTGATCGCTCCGTGCTGATTGCTCCCGTCAAACCCGATGAAACATTGCTGCGATCGTCAAGAAATATTCCCCGCACAACCATTAAACCCGCGGCAGAAATCAATGCGTACGACATCCTGAAAGCTAAAACGCTTCTCATGACGCGGGATGGCATCAATGCGCTTTTGGAACTCGCAGCGAAACCGGCGACGGCCTGATAAAGGAGCTGCTCTTCCAAGGGCATGGTTAAAGGAAAGTTTATGGAACTACTTCCAACCGACATTATTAAACGGCCTCTGATATCTGAAAAGACTTATCATTTCGGCGAGCGCTTCAACGCCTACAGCTTTGAAGTGGATAAGCGTGCGGATAAAAGCCAGATTCGCGCGGCGATCGAAACCCTTTACAAGGTAAAAGTGGATGACGTGCGCACCATTGTGGTGCCCGGCAAGCCACGTCGCAGCAAGAAGGGTGTCAAGACCACACCGTTCTGGAAAAAGGCGATTGTAAAAATTCACGGTGATCACAAACTGGAAATTTATTGATGATGCCTGGCTTGTTGTCAGGTTTTTTTATTTGCTTCAAACGGTGAGTGCGTCATGCCCATAAAACAATACAAACCGACCTCCGCAGGTCGCCGATTTTCGTCCGGCAATGCCTTTGCCGAAATCACGCGTAATGCCCCGCATAAAGCACTGCTCGAACCAAAGAAAAAAACCGGCGGCCGCAATCATCGCGGCTGGATCACCTGCCGGCACATTGGGGGCGGCCACAAGCAGCTGTATCGCAAGATCGATTTCAAGCGTAACAAGGATGAAATAAAGGCGACGGTCGAATCCATTGAATATGATCCGAACCGGTCGTCATTTATTGCACTGCTGGCTTATGAAGATGGCGAAAAACGCTACATCCTCGCCCCGCAAGGGTTAAAAATCGGGGATGTTCTTGAAAGCGGCACGCGCAGCGATATCGAAAAAACCCCCGGCAACGCGATGCCCCTCGAAGTGGTGCCCACCGGTATCGAAATTCATAACGTTGAGGCGGTTCCCGGCAAGGGTGGAAGCCTGGTCCGTAGTGCAGGCGGCGTTGCCCGGCTCATTGGTAAAGATAATGGCATGGCAACCGTTCAGCTGCCTTCCGGCGAAATTCGCCAACTCAATTGGAAGTGCCGTGCCACCATCGGCCAGATCGGCAATTCCGACTGGGGTAATATCCGGTGGGGTAAGGCCGGTCGCATGCGCTATCGCGGCATTCGCCCGACGGTTCGCGGTGTGGCACAAAACCCGGTCAGCCATCCGCTTGGTGGCGGCGAAGGCCGGTCGGGCGGCGGTCGGCACCCGGTAAGCAAATGGGGCGTGCCGGCCAAGGGTGGTAAGACGCGTAATCCGCGTAAAAATTCGTCCGACAAAATTATTCGTCGTCGTATGACGGTGCGTTACGGTGAGTCTGTGTTACGCAGGCGTTGATGGAGCCGTCGCCCCGTGCTTCCGTTAGGAGTACGCGGGTTGTTTTCTGGGTCGAAAGCTCTGAGGTATTCATGAGTCGCAGTTCAAAAAAGGGACCGTTCGTCGCCTACCACCTTTTGGAAAAGGTCAGTCGGCTCAACGAATCGCGAAAAAAGGACCCGATCAAAACCTGGTCGCGGGCCAGCACCGTGATACCGGAATTTGTCGGCCACACCTTTATGGTGCATAACGGCCGCCAACACATTCGTGTGTTTGTTACCGAAGATATGGTTGGCCACAAGCTTGGCGAGTTTGCCCCCACGCGTACGTTCAAGGGGCACACCATGGTTAAGAAGGAAGAAGCCTAAGTTTGATCCCGTTGGCTTGCGGCCGCGACCGCGGTTGGCAGTCGCTCAGGGCTGCAGAACAACGGACGACTTGAAATCGAGGTTGGTTATGTACACATCCAAATGGCGCTTTGCCCGCATATCTCCGCGAAAAGCTCGGCTTCTGGCTGATCTGATCCGCGGTAAAACGGTGGAAGAAGCCTTGGCGTCACTGAAATTCTCGAAGAAGCGTGCGGCGATCATGCTGGCTAAAGTGCTTAAGACTGCCGTAGCCGACGCCGACGAGGATGGCGCAAACGTCACCGATCTGTATGTGGCGGAAAGCTATTGCGACGGCGGCCCGATTATGAAGCGTTTTATGCCCAAAGACCGCGGTAAGAGTTATGCCATTATGAAGCGCACCAGCCATATCACCGTATCGGTGGATGAGGGTGCGGCGTTGCTCAAGCAGAGCGGTAAGAAAAATAAGCGTTCGGCGAAGGTGAAGTCCGCGTAACGTGACGGCCAGTTGGCCGCCGTTGTCCCCGAAGAGGGGCCTTTTAGAGGTTATCTATGGGTCAGAAAGTTAATCCAGTTGGTTTCCGGACGGGCATCACCGAAGGCTGGTCGAGTCGCTGGTTTGCTCCCAAGCGTCTGTTTGGTGAGCTGCTGGTGGAAGACTATAAAATCCGTGAATACATTGAAGCGCGGCTGAATGGCGGCACCTCGTCCGTGCGCCTGCCAAAACCCAAGGCGGCCGAAAAGCCGGATGCAACCAAGTCGGCTGAAAAAGCGGATGGTGCCAAGCCGGCCGCCAAACCTGAAGCGCCGTCGCGGCCTTCCCGGAGTGGTGGCAATCGCGGTGCCGGTAATTATGCGGCCATCTCGCGCATTGAAATTGAGCGGACGCGTGAGGAACTTCGCATTGTGCTGCACACCGGCCGGCCGGGTGTGGTCATTGGTTCAAAAGGCGAGGAGATCAACCGCCTCACCAAAGAACTGGAAGACCTTACCCAACGCAAAGTTAAAATTGAAACGGTCGATATCGGCAATCCGGATTTAAGCGCGCGGCTGGTCGCCGACGGCATTGCCGAACAGCTTAAGAAGCGGGCCTCGTTCCGCCGGGTGATGAAGCAAAAGGCAGAAGCCACCATGAATGCCGGGGCGTTGGGTATCAAAATTCAGATATCCGGCCGCATTGGCGGGGCCGAAATTGCCCGCGTGGAAAAGCAGATTGTCGGCAGTATTCCGCTGCACACGCTGCAAGCGGCTATTTCGTACGGTCTGGTGCACTGCAATACGCCCTTTGGTGTCATTGGAATCAAGGTTTGGATATATCGCGGTCTGTATGCCGACATCGAGGCGCAGGCTGAGGCCGCCGGTCATGGTGGCCGTGGCGAGGTGCGGCGTCCGCGTCGTCGTTAATAACCGCTCGTCGGCGCCCCTGCGGGGCGCCCGGGATGTTGACCGTAGTTTTTGGCGGCCACAGATTTAGGCCCCCGTAATCAGGAGTTTTGGCCATGGCAATAATGCCGGCAAGAGTTAAATGGCGCAAGCAACAGCGCGGCACCATGAAGGGCAATGCGACGCGTGGCAACCGCGTCTGCTTCGGCGAGTATGCCCTCCAGTCGCTGGAACCGGGCCGAATCACCGGTCGTCATATTGAAGCGGGCCGTATGGTGGTGTCGCACCACCTCGCTCGTGAAGGCCGCGTATACATCCGTATTTTCCCGCACAAAAGCTTTTCCAAAAAGCCGCTGGAAACGCGTATGGGCACCGGCAAGGGCGAACCGGAATTCTGGGCGGCGGAAGTAAAGCCCGGCACGATCATTTATGAGGTTGCCGGCGTGGATGAAGTGGCAGCCAAACGGGCGTTTGCCCGGGCGGCCAGCAAAATGCCGGTGCGATGTCGGTTTGTTCGCCGTCGCCACACGCTTTGATGATGGGCTGTAACGGGCTGCATGGCTGCCCGATAGGTTAAAGAGGTAACGCATGGCTACCAAACGCAAGCAGATGATGGACGAGCTTAAGAAGCTCGATCTCGAGCAGCTCAAGACCCGCAGTACGGAATTGCGCCGTAAGCTGCTCGATGTCCGAACGCAAAAAGTAACGGATAAGGTCTCGGATGTTTCGCAGTTTAAAAAGTACCGCCGCGAGGTAGCCCGTATTGAGACGCTGATTCGCAAGCAGCAGCTTGCCGGCGCCGGGCAAAAAAGTTAATTCTGTTTTGAGGCTCTAAACGTCATGACCAACGGTTCAACGACTTCTGCATCTCCCCAGCGCCGCCTGCGGCGCGTATCATCGGTGTGGTCACCAGCGATACCGTCAGCAAAACGCGCAAAGTGGTTTTCGAGTATCTGGCGCGGCATTCGAAATACAACAAGTACGTCAAACGCCAGACGGTGCTCCACGTGCATGATGAGAAAAATGAAAGCCACGTGGGCGACCATGTTGAAGTGATGGCGTGCCGCCCCCACAGCAGAACCAAAACGTACCGCCTGGTAAGAATTGTCACCCGTGGCCCGCAGATCGATACCTCCATCCTTAAAGGTGAGGCATCGCAGATGTTTGAGAAACCCCGCAACGAAAAGGAAGGTGAGGTTTCCGCAGCGCCCCAGGGCTCGTCGACCGCCGGGGCCTAATAGCAGATTGGTTTCGCCCATGGGCGAATTTTTGGAATTCAGGTGAATCATGATTCAGCAGCAGACACGGCTCGATGTGGCCGACAACACCGGTGCCAAGCAGGTGATGTGCATCAAGGTGCTTGGGGGTTCTTCGGCGCGCGGCAAATTCACGCGTAAGACTGCGGGCGTCGGCGATCTGATCGTCGTTGCGATAAAAAAGGCGATCCCCAATGGGGACGTAAAGCAGGGCGAAGTCGCCAAGGCGGTCATCGTTCGCACCAAACAGCCCGTGCGTCGATCCGATGGCAGCTATGTGCGATTTGACCGCAATGCCGCCGTGCTGGTCGATGCGGAAGGCAGCCCCCGCGGCACGCGTATTTTCGGGGCCGTGGCCCGTGAACTGCGCGAAAAAAACTTCATGAAAATTGTGTCTTTGGCCAGTGAGGTCGTCTGATTGTTTCTGGTTCGACGTAGATCGCCGAACCCTTGGTATAAAAGAGGTTAGCCCCATGGCAGCTCGTATCAGAAAAGATGATGTGGTTTATATCCGCTCCGGCAATTGCCGCGGACAAACCGGCAAGGTTCTCGAGGTATACCCCGATAAGCAGCGTTTGCTGGTCGAGGGGATTAACCTGGTTTGGAAGCACATTAAGCCGACGCAGCAGAACCGCAAAGGCGGCCGCATCCAGAAACCGGCACCCATTCATATGAGCAAGGTGCAACCGATAAATCCGGACACCGGCAAAGGTTCACGGGTGAAAATGACCGTCCGCGATGGTCTCAAGTACCGCACCACGACCAGCGGCAAAGAGCTTAGTGCGGTTGGGAAGGCCTGAAATAGGCCTGTAAAAAGGATTGTCGGCCCGGAAATGGGCCGGATTGAGGTTATCTGAACATGGCAAAACCAGAAAAAGAAACCAAAGCGAAGGTGGAGCGTACCGCCGAGCAGATCGAGGCTGAAAAAGCCGCGAAGGCCGCCAAAAAGGCTGAGCATGCCGCCGCGGCCAAGGCGGATCGGGCGAAGTCTGCCGATACCGGCAAAGCACGGGAACGCGATGCCAAGCCCGCACAGGCCGTTCCATTTCCTCAGGGATATGTTCCGCGGCTTTACAAGCGGTATCAGGAAGAAATCGCGCCGCAGCTTGCTGCCGAGCTGAATATTAAAAATCGCATCGCTGTTCCGCGGGTTACCAAAGTGGTAGTAAACATGGGCCTCGGCAAGGCGATCTCGGAAAAGCCGCGATTGGAGGCCGCCGTAAAAGAAATGACCGCGATCACCGGTCAGAAGGCCGTCATCTGCCAGGCGCGTAAAAGTGTTTCGAATTTCAAGCTGCGTCAGGGTATGGAAATCGGCGTGAAGGTAACGCTTCGCGGCCAGCGGATGTGGGAGTTTCTCGACCGGCTTATCATTTTGGCGATTCCGCGCGTCAAAGATTTTCGCGGCCTGAACCCCAAGGCCTTCGACGGCCGGGGCAATTACAATCTCGGCCTCACGGAGCAAACCGTTTTTCCGGAAGTTCACGGTGATCAGGTAACGTTCCACCAGGGGCTGAACATCACCATCGTAACCACCGCCACCAGTGATGCGGCTGGCTTTGCCCTGCTCCAGCGGATGGGAATGCCATTCAGCCGCGATGAGGCGGCAGAGAAGGGTGCAGCCCGTAAGGCGGGCTAGAAAGTGTCGGAAGCGTTTTCCGACGCCGCCTCTTTGGGCGTGTTAAAAAAGTTTACGGTTTTTTGCGAGTTCTTATGTCAACCAAAGCCTGGAAACTCCGCCATCAAAAGCGAAAAGAAACGGTCGCTAAATATGCCGAACTGCGCAAGCGGCTGAAAAAGGAAAAGGACTATGCCGCCCTTTCCATGCTTCCACGCGATGCCAGCCCCACACGTGTGGCCAATCGCTGCGAGCTTACCGGCCGTCGCCGCAGTTATTACCGCAAGTTTCGCATGTCGCGTTTGATGATGCGGCAACTGGCATTGGAAGGCAAAATTCCGGGCCTTAAAAAAGCCTCGTGGTAAGTCAAAGGCAAACCAGGGTACACCCTGTTGTAGATTGGTCGGCTAACTGAACGGTCCGACCGGAAAGCGAAGAGAAATCACATGACCGACACCATCGCGGACATGCTTACCCGAATCCGAAACGCCTCGCATGCACGGCATAAAACCGTGGACGTGAAAAATTCGCGCATTTGTGAGGGCATCGCCAAGGTACTTCAAGAAGAAGGTTACATCGAAAGTTTCCATGTGCTCGACGATGGCACACGCCAGGGCCTGATCCGAATCACCATTAAGTACACCATTGACGGCCAGGGCCTCATCCGCAGTGTTGACCGCGTCAGCCGGCCCGGATGCCGCATCTATCGCAGCGTTAAGGATTTTCCGCGCGTGATCAACGGTATGGGCATTTCCGTGCTCTCGACGAGCCGCGGGGTGCTTAGCGAC
>JAJZGD010000007.1 GCA_021804985.1 Planctomycetota bacterium | reverse complement strand
CCCACCCCGCGGGGCGACGTGCTTTTTGTCCCCCCCTCTGCGGCGCGGCGCCTCGGTGTACCCTCTGCGTCAGGTACGCCGTCGTTGCCGCTGCTTGATGGGTGCCAAAAATCACGGCGTCGCAACCCGGCGATTACTCGGACAGGCTCCTGAATCCTGTCCGAGTAATGGCCGGGATTGGGATGGGTCTGAAATGCCCCGAATGCGCGGCGCCTGAATGCATTGGGGGATCGAGCCGACTCTGAATAACGAGTCATCGAGATCCGACAACAAAGCAGGCGGGGCTTTAAGCGTTGACGTTATATTTGCCCTTCACACCGGCATGATTAATCAAATCAACTGACGTGATTTATTGTCTCACACAGAGCGGCAGAGGTGCAGAGGCTGCCCGCGGGCAGCACGCCGGTGCGCGGTAAAGCAGGCTGGCCGGCGAAGTTTGGCTCGTCGCACGCGGGCGCTGTGCTGCCGGGACCGCAGGCGTCATTAAGCCGGCCACCCTGGTGGCCGCGCCTTGTCGTCGTCGTCGCCGCGTCGTCGCCATCTCTGCGTGAGATGAAAACGAATTACATCATGGGATCAGCCTGATTTCTGCCATCGCCCGAAACGACCTATTGTCTCACACAGAGCGGCAGAGGCGCAGAGGCTGCCCGCGGGCAGCACGCCGGTGCGCGGTAAAGCAGGCTGGCCGGCGAAGTTTGGCTCGTCGCACGCGGGCGCAACCCGGCGATTACTCGGGCAGGCTCCCCGCTGCTGGCAACGGAAGCTCAAACGACGGCCGCCGCGACATAACCAGCAGGGCGACGAGGAAGCAGAGCGACGCGGACACATAGTACGCCGATGCCGGGAAAACATATTCAAAAAGCAGCCCGGCGGATATCGGCCCGGTGGCTCGGGCCAAACTTGCCATCCCCTGATTGGCGCCGAGAATTTCTCCCTGCTCGGCGGCGCTGCAATGGCGGCTTATAAGGCTCTGAATGCTCGGGTTGTATAATCCCCCGCCGATCGCCAGGCATATGCCGCCCGCCAAAAACCCCGTCCATGGCCACGCCCAATGAATCGGCAAACCAATCAGCATCAGGCCCGCGCTGATAAACAGCGGGCCAACCACAGATAGCTTCCATTCGCCAAAACGGCGGGTTAAACGGCCGATCAGACCGCCCTGAACCAGCACAATCACAATGCCGATGGCGCCAAACAGAAAGCCCGATGCCGCGCTGGCATTGCTATCTTGCTTCTCTCGGAACGCCTCAGCGCTTTTCGCCGCGGCGCCGCGCGTTTTTGCGGCGAGATTTATACGCAATGCCGCCCGCACACCAGCTGGCCCATCCGCCACGTTGCCCTTTGACGCCACGCCCGATCGCATCGCCGCCGATCGCGTCAGCGGATAAAGCCGATGCTGAATAAGCAGACTCAGCGTCTGCTCCATGCCGGCAAAAGCAAAACCATTGATAAAAAACAGGATGATCAGTGTTCCCACCACGGGCCTTTTCAAAGCATGCTCAAGGCCTCGAATGCTGAAGCGCCGCTGCGCCGCAGCATTGTCGGTTGCCAGATCCCGGCTTTCCTTCAGTTGCGTGATAGTCATGATCAGTGCGGCTAAGCTGAAGCACCCCGCCGCCAGCGGCACATACTGCAGGCCGAGAAATTTGCTCACCGTTCCGCCGATCAGCGGCCCGAACATAAACCCGAGGCCGAACGCGGCGCCAATCACACCAAAGCCTTTGGCGCGATTTTCAGGTGTGGTGATGTCGGCAATATAGGCACTCGCGGTCGATAAATTGCCGCCCGTAATGCCGTCAACCATTCGAGAAATGAAAATCAGTGCGATGCCCACCCACATGTGCCGGAAAAATATGCTCGCAAACAGCATCAGATAGCCGGCAATGGTGCCGATCTGGCTGATGATTAATACGGGGCGGCGGCCAATAATATCCGACCAGCGGCCCAAAATCGGCGCAAAAAGAAACTGGAATATCGAGTAGGTAACACCAATGAGCGTTAAGCAGAAGTAATTGCTGATTCCATACTGTTGGCCGTACAGCTGTAGGTTCGGCAGCACAATGCCGAAACCCACGAGATCGACAAATACGATGAGAAAGATCGTAAACAGGCTTGCTTTTTTCATCCCATTCCTCAGAACACAAATCTATGGCGACAACGCGTATTGGCTGCCCAGCGGCCCTTTTTGCTACGTCCGGGTGCGTTCCCCTGTTCGGCGGATTTATCCGCCGCTCCCCGCTGCCCCGCGCGCCGCAGCAACCGCGGCGAAGATATCTGCGAAAATCGTATCAGAAACCGCGACGCCCGCATCCGTGAGCGAAATCGCATCGTCGGTTATCCGCAGAACACCCAGCCCATCATACTTTTTCAGCGTGGGCCTCAGACAATTCATGAGATTCATACCCGTGCGGGCATTGAAGGTTGGCACGTCGATGCCGCACGCCAGCCGCAGCTGCAGCACGGCGAGTTCCGCCCATCGCCGCGCACCGGCCAGCGTTTCGAGCTCAGTAACCGGCGCTCCTACGCCTGCTTCCATGGCATCGCAGTAGCGCTGCATGCTCGAAACGCATTTCCATCGGGTTCCGGAATGGTGCGCTGCCGCGGAAGCGCCCCACGCCAAATGATCGGCCCCCATCCAGTAATTCAGGTTATGCCGACATTCCATGGCAGGTTGGCACCAGTTGGAAATCTCATAGCGTGCAAACCCGGCACGCCGCAGGTGAAGCGCCACGAGTTCCATCATTTCCAGTTCCAGATTCTCAGCCACCGGCGTCAGCCGCCCCTGGCGCAAACGCGCCGTCATCGGTGTATTAGGCTCATACATAAGTCCATAGCATGATATGTGCGGGCACCCCAGCTCTATGGTTTTTTGCAGATTGTTTTCCAGCGACGCTGTGCTCTGCCCGGGAATGGCGTATATCAGATCGACATTGATATTGGTGATGCCTGCGGCCCGCGCTAGTTCAACGGCGCGCCCCACATTCTCAGGGGCATGATCGCGGTTAAGCATCTTGAGCTCGGCGGGGTTAAAACTCTGCGCCCCAAAACTTATGCGATTAACGCCCGATGATGCGAGAATATGCGCCCGTTGTGCATCGAACGTGTTGGGGTTCGATTCCACCGTAAATTCCACCAGCCGAGCAAAACCGACCCACCCTCGGATCGCGTTCATCAGTTGTTGCAGGTTTTCCGGCGGCAGCAACGTGGGGGTTCCCCCGCCGATAAAAATGGTCTCCGGCGATAATGGCCCGAAAAAGCGGCTTTCAGCCTCCATCTGCTGTGCGATGCAGGCCACATACCGGGCAAATTGATCCTGGTGGCCGGCGAGCGAGTAAAAATCGCAATAATCGCATTTATAGGTACAAAACGGAATGTGCAGGTAGATCGCCCCCACCGATTCGCCCCGCCCCCTTAAGGTTTCCGGGATGGCCTTGTATGCCAGTGTTGGCCGGGTGTGGGCTTGCAGCAGCGAAACGGCGGTATTTTCCATCGAAAACTTTCCCAATCTGACGTTATCATATACCATGGATGCACGGGTGTCCGATTAACCAGAGCGGTTCTTCGGACGGGTTAATGGGTGGTTGGTAGTCTCGATGTCGCTGTATGCGGAGGTATCTGGATGGAAATTACGCTCGTAATTTTCAAAGAGGACGGGCAGAGGCGGGAATTTCTTCTTCACAAAAAAGTTACCACGATTGGTCGCGGTGACGAGTGCGATCTGCAGGTGCCCCTGCCGACCGTGTCTCGCAAGCACTGTCTGGTTGAAGTGCAGGATAACAACCCGGTAGTGGTTGATTTGGAAAGTTCCAATGGTACCTACTGCAACAATCAGCGGGTGACGACCGCGCAGCCGCTGCTGCCCGGCGACCTGATCCGCGTGGGCCCCGTCACCTTCACCGTTCTAATTGATGGCGAGCCTACGCAGATTAAGCCCGTACGCACCATTCTTGGTGATCAGGCCGTCGAGCCGGTGAACCCATCACAAAAGCAGCCGTCGGAGCACGGCACCGTGGACATCGGCGAGCCTACCGAGGCCGAGGTTCAGGACGATGATCCGATCGCGGCCCTTGAACGCTTGTCGCGCCAGCCCGGCAACCAGTAACGCTTGCCGCGGTACGTTTTCAACGGCCGCAATGTCATCCCGCCGTTTTGGCCAGCGGATCGGCACCGAGCGTGCCTTGCAGGCTTTGCAAATAATCGCCCGCCCGCACGCGCGTCAGCTGCCTTCTCGCCAGCGCCAGCCGGTACGGAATATTCAGCCTTGATTGCGTGCGGGCGTCCGGATGTTCCGCACACCATCGCTCCAGATACTTCACGTGGCGATCCCAAAGATTGCCGTCGCGTTGTTGTCGCGCTTCCATGCGCGCCCGGTACCAATTGCTTTGGAGCAGATATTCACGCGTAAACATGCGTCGAATATCCGGGTGGTGAACATCGCAACCATTAAATTGCCCATGCGCCATAATCGCCAGAATCGCCTGCAGCGGCGGGCATGCCTGCTCATAGCTGCCATCGGAAAAATATTGCAGCGCCACACGCTGCTGCGCCTGACTGATGTTGAGAATGCCGTCGGCATATTCCGCCATATTCTGCGTTTCCGGCTTGAGCATCGCCTCATCAAAAACCCGGAAGGGATTGTCAAAAAGACGCCCCAGAAACGTGCGGACAAAATTGTAATTGATGCGGTAACCGAGCCGACTCGCCGGAATATGGCGCCCCTCCCATTCGAAGTCCTCAATTTTATCCATAAACCCACCCGCGATTAAAAATTGCGGGTCGCGTTCTTGCCGCGTAAGCCGACACCAAATCTCGGGCACCAGCAGGCTGATGTCATGCTCAACGCGGATATCGGGCCCGATGAAACCGGCGGCCGTGGAAAATCCACCCAAACCCGTGAGGATAAAACTCACCAGCGCGGTGTTCAGATCGGCCGTGGCAAACAGCGCGTTGAATGGCGCTTTGGTCAGGGCCCCCTCGCTGCCCGCCCCGGTGGTTGATGGACTTTTGCCCGTGAGCGAGCAGACCAGTTCCATAAACAATTCCGGCAGTTCCTGATAGTGAATCGGGTTGTACACCGCCATGGAGCGGATGCCCGGTTCCGGCGGGTTGTTTCGCCGTCCCATCAGTACCGCCCCCACGCCAAAATCCACATCGGCATCGAGCTTAAGCCCACGCATCAGCCGTGCGCCCATTCGCCCGAGATACCGCCCCACAGGATTGGCCAGATCCGGCCGCGTTTGCAGATACCGCGGATTCTTCGACGGCTTGCCATCCACGATTCGCGGCTTCGCCGAGCACACCACGTATCCGCTGTTCTCCGAAGCATCGAGGAGCAATTGCTTCATCGGCGGAGAAAACGCATCGAAGGCGGTTACATGACCGACGATCTCCTGAACATCCTGCGATTTGAGCGGCTCGTAGTTGGTAAAGAAATTGTGGCCCTGCGCCATGTCGGCTTCCGCTTGCAGATCGAAGCCGGGAATAATGGCATCATCGGGCCTCTGAAACAGTTTGTATTCACAATTGACCAACAGCTTCACGCTTGCCCCCGGCACCGCGCCGGCCAAATGCGGAACCGCCGTTGTCGGCACCACTGTCGACGCCGTGATGTCGTCTTCTGTCTGCACTTTCGCGGCCGGATAAAAATCCTGACGCAATTTGAACGTCCGCCAGCCGCCGCTTTTTAATAATCCCACGCGCAGGTAGGTTCCACCGGCCCGGCGCCCATCCACCTTCAATTCATGGCCCGGTTCGCCGTTGATGATGTCCACAGAAAAATGCGATCGCCAATCGGTTCCCCACTCCGGTTGATAGAAGCGTTTGATCAGAAATACGAGGGCCAGCGTTTCCGCCGGAAGCGATTTTAACCACGTATTAAACTCAGCCGTGTAATCCGGTGACGGGGTGAGCAGCTTAATAACACTGCCCAGCGAGCGACGCTGATCCAGAATGGCGCGGCTCGGTGTTTGTCCGTAATCATGCGGCTCTTTGCCGGGCTTCCACCGAATGGCGTAATCGCGCTCAAATATTTGCGCCGCGCGGTCCATGTCTTTTTCCAGATTGCCGACATAAATGGGGCCGTAGATCATGTAATCGAGCAGCGACTTGCTGATCTCGCTTTTTCCCCCGCCGGAAACCGTGCACGGCTTGTGGCAAAATACGCCATCCGGCACCGTCGTCGTTACCCGATACCGCCCGGTGCCCGGATGCTTGGTCAGAAAAAACCGCTGCCCCGTCGGCATGAGATAAATTTTGTCGGCCAGCAGCGGAATAGAAATGGATTTTCCGTCAAATTGCCACGAAACTTTTCCGGTCGCGAGATCCAGCCGCGAGGTGTGGGGAATGAAATAAATAAAGGGAAACAACTTGTCGATGCCATACCCGCCCGGCTGCAGCGATAGCGTTGTCGGATTATCCGTCGCGAGCTGCTCGACGGATTTGCACGGGGGGGCATCGGCACTGGGATGATATTCCATGCCGTGCGAATAACTCGGAAACGCCAGCGCTCCGCCGGCATGTTCCTCTTCGCAATTTCCGAACAGATTCGCAGCGAAACTAATCTGCGTTTTTACTTCCTTCTTGCAATAGCCAAAATAATTGTCCGCAATGATGGTGATCATTGCGCCTGCGGCAGAGCGGCAGGTAATTTTGAACGCGTTGCCGTCGTTATACAGTTCGGATGGCTGTTTCCAGCAGGCCCCGTCGGCGCGCTGGCGCTCGGTCGCCTGATCCCAATGCGGCAGAAGCAAATTCTTTTTTGTAAGGCCCACCAGATGCGGAGCAAGGATCACGCAGCCCGTGTGGCCGGACCACCCTTCAATGTCCAGCCCCGCATCATTTTCAGGCAGCATGGGGTCGCCGGCATTGCCGAATATTTCCTCCACAAAATCCAGATTCGCCGCCAGCGATCCGGGGGCAAAAAAACGTATTTCCATCCGCTTTTCCGGCGTTACGCCCGGCACTTCCGGACAAATAACCGGCCGTATCAGGAGAGAACAAAATAGGTGTGCCGGATTGGCAAACCGCGCCGTGTACGGCAGCACCGCGAGTTCGGACGGTGGCTTAAGTGCCTCAATGAAAAGCTGCAGGAAGGTGGCCATGGGCACGGCCACTTTATCAGCCGGGACCGGCAGGCCGATTTCAGCGATGTGAAATGTCCCCTTGGTCGTGCGGCGATCGCTGCGCGGATTGTGCAGAACGCCATTGCGAACCCGGTACGACCGCAACCAGCGCGTCTCAAAGTAGTCGGCCTCTTGCGGCAGCGATAGCTCGCGCGCCAAGCCCGGCGTGGCGAGGGTAAAGGTTTCAGATGGCAGGCGGGCGCCAATGTTCAAGCCCGCCTGGCGGCAGCAGTCTGCCAAAAAGGTTTCGATTCGTTGATCGATCGGGCAACGATAATCTTTGAGCAGGCGAATCGCCTCTCGATAATTCGCAAGGATGTTGCGGGCCAAGAGCATCCCCGGGCCCCCCGGCGATGTTTCGTATCCCAGGGCCATTAGTTGCAAACGAATGATGTTTTGAAGCTCCGCGCGCTCGCGGGTAACTTTCGGCAAACTCGTTATTTGTTCCAACGCCAACCTGAACCTTTCTCAGAAATCGACCTGTTTAGCGGCAGGGCCTACTTTCTGCGCACCCGCCATGATGCATTCACTGTTAAATGGGCATTGGCGTGCCTCTAAATGCATCATTGCCAATTATTTCGTCGATGCAAGCGGCGTGCCCGAATAAAACGCCCCCCGCGTGGTCGCTGACCGCATCTCCTTGCGCCGCCGCTCCGTCGGGCGTCCAACAATCACTTGCTGAGATACAATATTTTAACTTGTTATAGTAATTAATTCATGCATAATGCCCCCCGCCGATTTAATAAGCGGACTAAAAGCCCGCTTTGCGGCCGGAAATGTCGGTTATTGCGAGGATGTCTGTATGAAAAACGCGCTTTTGCCTTTCCTGCTTCTCGCCGGAGTTCTAATTCCGCTTCACGCGTGGGCTGCCAAACAGGTCGTCATTTACCCCCTCGGAGATTCAATCACTTTCGGATTCAGCGGCGTGGCGCCCCATCATGAAATTCCAGGCGGCTACCGCGGCCCACTGCTTGTCGATCTCGCAAAAAAAGGGATTCGCTGCATTTATGTCGGATCAAGTTCCGCCAATCCGTCGCCGGCTTTGCTTCGAGCCCACCAAGTGCAGCAGGATGGCTGGCCCGGCTGGCGAATTGGGCAAATCGCATCACACGTCGCGCAATGGCTGAAGATTGGTGGCCCCGGCAACCATTCACCGGCCTACCCGAATTTCATCCTGCTGCATATCGGAACCAACGACATCATCCAGCATTACGACCCGAAATTCCCCCACTTTGGCGAGCCCGAAGTCGTGTTCATGCGTGCCATGGAAAAGCGAATGACAAAACTCGTCATCGAGTTGATTCACCTGCGACCCCATGCCCGAATTATCATCGCGCAGATTATTCCGATCGGTGGCGTAGCGCCCGACGGTGTAAGCCATGATCAGCAAGCAATGGCTTTCAACCGCTTCATTGCAACCAAGCTGGTGCCGGCGCTTAAACGCCGCGGCGATCATGTTTCAACCGTCAATCTGCATGCGGCATTTCAGGATGCACTCGGACTGCCGAGCTTTCGGCATATGCCCGACCAGACGCATCCGGACCCATACGGGTACCGTTTGATGGCCAAAGTTTGGTTGCGGGGAATTCTGGCGATTCTCAGTAAACACGGGGTGAAATAAAATTAGCCGCGTGGGGGCCCGTCGCCGCTGCGTGATCGGAGCCAAAAAGGCCGCCGTCACAAACCGCCGATTACTCGGATAGGCTCCCCGTCGCGCCGGCGATTACCTGGACAGGCTCCTGATTCAACGCACGCAATAGGGGCTTTGGCAGATGGGTTTACGGCCGATCTGCCGTCGAGCCAAGCACCTCATCGGAGAGATCCGCGTCATAGGCGATTTTCAGCCACCGGTCGGGAATACTGGTAAGCCCCTGAGGATTGGAGAGTTGGTCCTCAAACTCCACACCGTAGCGATACCCCTGCATTGGCAACTTGCGGCAGAAGCAGACGCGGCAAAACACCAGCATGCCGCCCCCTTCTTTGTAGGGCACGCTGATCACAAGCCGTTCGTTTTTGTAAAGCTTGCGAATGGATGTAAATCCGATGCCTTCCAGCGAAACATCTTCCGTTTCGACCCGGAATTTCTTGGGCCGATTGAGACCTTCGCGCGGCAGGCGCTTGACCCAGACACTCGCCCCGACCATTTTCCGCGCATGACGCCGGATGACGCCATCGCTTTTCATTTCATGCAGAACTGCCAATATGAGTTCTCGTTCTCGATCCGACATTTGAGAGATGCTCCGCTTATTTAAAACCGGGTGGGTCCGCCGATCCGCCGGACACCCGCCCCACCGCCCGCTTTTGATCTCCAGGAAGCTTTCCCGGCGCAGGCCTGACTCCGTACCACTACTGTTATCGAACCTTATGCGGGGATAAGTTTACGCAAAATCCTAAATTGCTGAATGCGTAATTTTATGATCGCGAATTTAATGGCACGCCGTAACTTCATTATTTGCATAATTTTATGACTTTGTCGGCCGATGATGGGGCGCAGTGGTCGGCGGCAGATAAGGCCCCACGCCTCGCTTTGCGTCGAGAATCGGCAACTTCAGCCGCCGCGCCACGGCCGCGGTTCCTCGAGTCGATGGATCCATCCCACCAGAAAGTTTTCCTGCATTGGTTCCGGCCGGATAAGCGGCTTGGTGCCTGCGAGTGGCCGTGGTTAACCGGGATGGCTTAATTGAAACGCCGCCAGCCGATTTCTATTGGATTCCCATTGGCTTGCGATTCGCTTTCCTTGGCGCTGGATAGTCTTTGGATTCTACTAGCGGGTTGTCTGACCGACGGCAGGAGTTCAGCATCGATCAACCGGTGTTTTTCCTATGTGCAGCCGAACATAGCGGTGACGCGCTCGGTGCGTCATTGATTGAGGCGCTGCGCTCGAGCTTTCCCAAAGCCCGATTTGTGGGCGTCGGCGGCCCACGCATGAGCAAAACCGGATGCCGCATCATTGCCGATCCGACGCGGCATTCGGCCATGCTCGTGGGTGCTGTAAGACAGGTGGGGTTTTGGCTTAAATTACTGCGGCAAATCCGGGCGGAGCTTGCGGCCGATCGCCCCACCGTGGTGATTCCGATTGATTCCCCTCCGGTGAACCTGCGGGTGGCACGGGCGGCAGTCGATCTTAAAATTCCCGTCTGCTTTTACGTGGCACCACAGCTTTGGGCATGGGCGCCGTGGCGGATCAAGCAGGTTCGCGCCCGCGTCGATACCCTCTGCTGCGTGCTGCCGTTTGAGCAGGAGTACTTTCAAGATCGCGGCGTGCGCGCCGTTTATGTTGGCCACCCGATTTTTGCAAGCAAATTGGCGGCCGCATCCCCCACGCCGCCATTGCCGGATGGCAATATGAAAATCGCCCTTTTTCCCGGCTCAAGGCGCTCTGAAATTGAGGCGAATCTGCCGGTGATGCTTCGTACCGTTATCGTGGCACAAGGGCGGCGGGCGGGAACGGTGTTTGCCGCCGCCGCCGCGGATAATGACCGTCTTTGGCAAATTCGCCACGCGGCGCGCAAGGCCTCGGTCAAGATCGATATTCGCATGGGGTGCGCCGATGAGATCATTCGCTGGGCCGATCTGGTCTTAACCGTCAGCGGAACGGCCACGCTGCAAATTGCGCGGCACCACAAGCCGATGGTGGTGATTTACGCCCTGGCATGTGGGAAATGTAATCTGGCAGGACGCTTTCTCATTCAAACCAAATATATGTCGCTGGTGAACATCCTGGCCAATCGCGAGCTGGTGCCTGAATTCATACCGTTTTATGGCTCGCCGGATCGCGTGATAGCCCGCGTGCTGGATTTAATAGCGCACCCCAATCTGCGTGAGGAGATGTCGCGGCAATTGGTGGACCTGACCGGCTCGATGGGCGCCTTTGCCAAAACCCGCGCACCATCCCAAAGAGTGGTCGATGAAATCAAACGCCTTATGGGGGCTGGCGCCCAAACCTAAAGGCGCCGCTGGAGCACCCCCTTATGCATCGGCCCGCACTGGCACTAAAATCACCCGTCGCCTGGATCGCCGGAAATAATTAGGAATTGGTCACAATATGAAGATTGAGTTTTACAACACACTTAACCATGGCCTTGAGGAATTCCGTCCGGAAAGCGCGGGCAGCGATCCACAAAACCCCATCGCAGGCAGCACCGTTCAAATTTATTCCTGCGGCCCCACCGTCTACGACTACGCACACATCGGCAATTTTCGTGCTTTTATTTTTGCGGATGTGCTGTGCCGCTTTCTCAAACTTTGCGGCGCAAAGGTTCTTCAGGTAATGAACATGACCGATGTCGGCCACATGACCGAGGACGATCGGGCCGATGGCGCCGGGCTGGACAAGCTGGCCGTCGCGGTGCAAAAAATGAAAGTTTCCAAGCAGACGGGTACAGCACCGGTGGATGATCCGGGCGATCCGTTTCAGGTGGCGGATTATTTTGCCCGCGAATTTTTGGTCGATGCCCGTGCCCTGCGGCTGGATATTCTCCATCGCTATGATCGCGCGGGCGCGGCGGAGCGCGAACGGATCATGCCGCGGCCCACGCGCCATATCGATAGTTTTATTAAATTAATTCAGGCGTTGCTGGATGCGGGCAGCGCCTACGTCGGCACCGACGGCGTGGTGTATTTCGATATCAGCAGTTTTCCGGCTTATGGAAGGCTTTCGGGAAATTCCATCGAGCGGCTCAGCCACGGGGCAGGCGGGCGCACCGCCGATCAGGCCGGCAAAAAACACCCCGCCGATTTTTTCCTTTGGAAGCCCGATGCCCACCACATCATGCGATGGCCAAGCCCCTGGGGCGAAGGCTACCCCGGCTGGCATATCGAATGCAGTGCTATGGCGATGGAATTTCTCGGATCCACTTTAGATATCCACACCGGCGGCGAAGATAATATTTTCCCGCATCATGAATGCGAAATCGCACAATCGCAGGCCTACACGCATCAGACTTTTTCCAACTTCTGGATGCATACCCGACACCTTATGGTGGACGGCGAAAAAATGTCTAAATCCAGGGGAAATTTTTACACCATTCGCGATCTGACCGCCAAGGGGTTTGATCCGCTGGCCATTCGCTTTGCGCTGCTTTCGACGCGCTATCGGGAATCAATGAATTTCAGCATCGGCGCGTTGCATGATGCCGCGGCGGCGGTGGAAACTTTACGGGAGCTTTCTCAGCGCATGATGACTGCGTGCGGTGCGGCAACTGGTGAGGTGTATCGCGATGCGGCGACGGCGGCGCCCGCGGCGATGGCGCCCTCCGAATCACAGGTGCTAAAAGATTTTATGGGGCAACTGGCCGACGACCTTAATATGGCCGGTGCGGTGGGCGTGCTGTTCGCGTGGGTGGCGGAGATCGGGAAAATCCGCCCTATTGCCGCGGAGCGGGGGGCATCCGCACTCGCGCTGCTTGCACAAGTGGATCGGGTGCTCGATGTTATTTTTGCGCCCCTGCAGCCTTTGCCTGATGAAAAACGCCGCGCGATCGACGAACTCGCCGCGCTCCGCACCGAGGCCCGCCATCGGAAGGATTTTACGACCAGCGATCGGTTGCGCGATGAGATTCGTAAACTGGGCGCTGAGGTTCAGGATTCCGCCGGCGGCAGCACCTGGCGTGCCCGGCTCAGCCCGGCGAGGTAAACGTGTGCACGGGGCGGGGGTGCAGGCATCGCAATCAATGCCATCGCTGCATTTTCGTCGCCGAATCGCGGCCGCTTTAAAGACTGCCCGCTTGTCGCATCATGCCGCCATCCACAAAGAAGGTCGCTCCGGTGCAGTAGGCGCCGTCCTCGCTGGCCAGAAACGTCGCCATGCCGGCGATGTCCTGCGGTTTGCCCCATCGGCCAAGCGGTATTTCCGCCATGAGGGCTTTTTCAAGATCAGGGTTCGCCTCGACATCGGCATCGATCGGCGTAAATATGGCGCCGGGGCCAATGTTGTTGACGGTGATTTGATGCGCCGCAAGCTCTACGGCGATGGTGCGCGTCAGCATACGGAGCGCCCCTTTGGTGGCACAATACGCGGCATTGGTGGGCATTGGCAAATCTTCATGCACGGAGGAAATATTAATCAGCCGGCCGCCATTACCCTGCTTGATCATCTGTCGCGCAGCGGCCTGGCAGCAGAGAAACGGCCCAATGAGGTTCACCGCAATAATTTTTTGCACCTGCTCCAGCGGAAATTCCGTGAACGGATGCTTGTATTCGATGCCGGCATTGTTGACGAAAATATCCAGTTTGCCGAAGGCCTTGATGGTGCCGTCGATCATCTGCTGGACCTGAACGGGATTGGAAACATCCGATTCAATCGCAATCGCTTTGCCACCCGCCTGTTTGATGAGATTAAGCGTTTGGTCTGCGGTGCCCGGTTTACCGACATAATCCACCACGACCATCGCCCCCTCACTGGCGAAGCGCGCGGCAATTCCCTGGCCGATGCCGGTGGCAGAGCCGGTGATAATCGCAACTTTATTCTGCAGCCTCATTATTTTTTCCTATCATAAAGCGTGTAACATTCGATTGGATTGTAGAGTGCACCCGCAAGGGTGGCAATCCATGCGACCGGCGGCAACGCGCCGGTTCAAATGATGGCCGCGGCAGGAAGCACACGCGGCCCATTGGCAGCTGCGGCCGCCATAGGCAAACAGGGCTCTGGTGCCCTTGATTTTGGTTTTTGATTGCAGAGGAAATGTACGTGAGTTCCACTACCCCGGATTTACAAAAGACCTGCTTTTCCGATTACCACCGCAAGCATGGCGCCAAGATGGTGGATTTTGCCGGTTGGGATATGCCGCTGCAATATGCGGGAATCGTCGCGGAACATCAGCACACGCGGCAGGCGATGTCGATTTTCGATGTCAGCCATATGGGGCGGCTGAAAATATCCGGCCGCGAAAGCAATCAACTCGTCGAACTGGTCTGCACGCGCAACGTAGGCCACTTCGCAGTGGGCCGGTCCGGCTATTCGCTGATATGCAATGCCGCCGGCGGTGTGCTCGATGATGTGATCGTATCGCGTTTTGAAAATCATTGGTTGATCGTATGCAATGCATCCAATCGGGAGAAGATCAAGGCGTGGCTGGATATCCACCGCGAGAATCTGAACGTCAAGGTGGAAGATGAAACCTTCTCCACCGCCATGGTTTCCATTCAAGGCCCCAAAGTCATGGAATACCTTGATGGCCTGCTGCCCGAACCGCCGTCGGCGATTAAACGCTACCATTTTCAGGTGCAACATTATTTAATAGCCACGTTCAACGTGTTTCGCAGTGGTTATACCGGCGAGGATGGCGTGGAAATTATCTGTGGTAAGAACGTTGCCCAAATGGCTGTCAATTTTCTTGGCCGCTCCGATTCGGGGGATACCGGCGGCCTCAAGCCGGCAGGCCTTGGCGCCCGCGACACGCTGCGGCTGGAGGCAGGAATGCCGCTCTACGGCCATGAGTTAACGGAAGCGATCGATCCGATTTCGGCGGGCCTGGAATGGGCGGTCGCACGAGACAAGGAATTTATTGGTCGCGAGGCGCTGGAGAACATCCGCGTGCGTGGGGCGCAGCAGCAGTTGGTGGGGTTGGAAATTACGGGGCAGCGCATCGCACGGCAGGGCACTGTGCTCAGCAATGAAAAAGGGGAGCCGGTGGGCGTAATCACCAGCGGGTCGATCAGCCCAACGTTGGGAAAGGTGATTGCAATGGCCTATGTCGAGCCCCCCATCGCCCAAATCGGAACTCGCGTGCTCGCGGATGTTAGAGGCACCCCGACGGATGCCGCCGTGGTGGCATTACCATTTTACCGGCGGTAGGATTCGCCGCGTGCTTTTTTCGTGAGGATTGCAAATGCCAAGTCCGGCCGATCGAGTGTATACCGATACCCATGAATGGATGAAGCAGGATGGCGCTGAGGTTGTGGTTGGCGTCACGCAGTTTGCGGTCAATGCGTTATCGGATGTCACTTACGTTGCGCTGCCGCCAGTAGGGAAGAAGTTTTCCGCATCCGAAGTTTTTGGCGAAGTGGAATCGGTCAAAGCCACCAGCGAACTTTACCTCCCTATAGCCGGAACGGTTAGCCGAGTTAATGCGACCGTCCAGGGGGATCCGGCAATTTTAAATTCCGATCCGTACGAAGCCGGCTGGTTGATCGCCATCAAAACGGATGCTGCGGATATGTCCGCGTTCATGACGGCCACCGAATACGATGCAAAAAACGAGCTTTAGCGGGCTTTTTGCAGCACTTTTGCTTGACTTGCAGCCCCCCCACCTCCTATAGATAAATGCAGGCGGATGGAATAAGGGAAGCTGCGCGCCCCGCTGCGCAGAGAAATCAGGGCAACTTGTGGTAGCCCTGTGCGTGCGACCCTTTAGGACGAGGCTTTTGTAACGGCAGGGTTCTGAAAATCGTCGGGGTTGCTTTGATTTATTCCAATGGCCAAAGTCTATTGGCCGATCCAGAGGTTTCGCAGCGTGCATCGCCCGGCGCCTTGCGTACGCTTTGCGTTGCGGGAATGATGCGGACGGGCAGCAGTGCCCTGACGCGGGGCCTCGGCGCATTGGGCATGGAACTCGGTAACCGAATTCAGAGCTCCGATAAAGTGGCCAATCCCACCGGGTTCTGGGAAGACACATTTATTTACCAAACCCTGCATCAGGTTTACCGAGCGGTGGGCTTAGGTGATCGCCTTTCCACCAGCGTTGGCAACATCCCCGCGGAGCGTTGGCAAAATCCCGAAGTGATACGACTCGCGAACGCTGCGGCCGACTACATCCGAAAATCGTCAGCCAACGCCGGCGCCCAAATCTGCGCCTTCAAAAATCCGAGCATTGGCCGGCTCATGCCCTTTTGGCGCCGCGTTATAAAGATTGCCGGCGCTGATGATTACTACATCGTCACCACACGTTCGCCTGCGGCTGTGGCGGCTTCCGCAAAACGCGCGTGGAATATTCCCGCGGATGTGTCTTACGCATTGTGGGTGCAATTTACCATTGGGGCATTGCTGCCGGCCAAAGATGGCCGCCCCACGCTGGTGGTTGATTACGACGAATTTCTGGATGATCCAGCGGTGCAGCTGGCCCGCATCGCGGCGATGACCAATCTATGCACGTCCGAAGATCGCAGCGAGAAAATTGAGACCTTTTGCCGCGAATTCGTAAGGCCGGAGCTGCGACATTTTGATGAACATTCCGGGCAGCCTGGTGCCGCTCCGCCCCCGCTGCTGCTGGAAATGTACGATGTTCTGCAATCCGCCGCACGCGACGGCATGGAACTGAATTCGGAGGTGTTTGCGCCGTTGTGGCACGGGATGGATCAGCGCGCGGCGGATTTCACCTGCCAGCTTTCTGCCTTGGATGAAGTGCGGCGGCTCGGTTTCGCCCGGCGGCTTTATTGGCGCACCCGCAGCGCCCTGCGCGATTCGCTGTCCCGAATGCAGGCCAGCGCGGCGGGGCGTTTAAAATAGCCCGTTCACCAAAGCCCAAGCCCAGGCCCGGCGACCGGCCGCGCTGCGGAAAGCCTTTTGGGAAAGCGTATTGGGGTGGCGCTGCGGTTATTGCCCCGGTTGCTGCTTCAATTCGTACCTGCCGCTGCGCATTGAGACCCAAGGCATACCCCCATAAACTCTCTGGCGGAAGCGGTGCGCCGCCGCATGGAGTTTTCAATGGGCTCGCGCTCACTGGGCAGAATACTATTGGTTGAAGATGACCGCAGCGTTCGTCAGGCCATATCGCTTTGGCTGGAGCAGGCCGGGTATAACGTCGTTGCCGTGGCCAACGGACGCGACGCCCTCGCCGCCCTGGATCAGCAGATACAGCTGGTTATTTCAGACCTGTGGATGCCCCAGATGGACGGACTTGCCCTGCTTGAACAGGTGCGCGGGCGCGAACCGCTTGTCGAATTTGTCATGATTACGGGAAATGCCACCGTTCCCAGCGCTGTACAATCGATGAAACTCGGCGCCTTTGATTATCTGCTGAAAACATTTGCACCGCCCGATCTGCTGGATGTCGTGGAAAGAGCGATGGAGCATCGCCGGGCACGCCGCGAAATGAGCGACTTTTTACCCGCGGCAGGCGAAACGCCTAAGATCGAAAATCTCATTGGCCGCTCAGCTCGCATGCTCGAGGTGGCGCGAACCATTGAACGCGTGGCCGCCTTTAAAAGTACCGTTCTGGTGGAGGGGGAAAGCGGCACCGGAAAGGAACTGGTGGTTCGTGCCATTCATCAACTAAGCCCCCGCTGCGATAAACCCTTTATCGCCATCAACTGCGCCGCCGTTCCTTCCACACTGATGGAAAGTGAATTGTTCGGTCATGAACGCGGCGCATTTACCGGCGCCAGCGCCCGAACCTCCGGCTATTTTGAGGCGGCGTCCGGCGGGACTCTCTTCATCGATGAGGTGGGCGAGCTTGAGGCCGGCGTGCAGGCCAAGCTTCTTCGCGTGCTGGAATCCGGAATGGTAAATCCTGTCGGCTCTACGCGTGAAAAACCCATTGATGTCCGCGTGCTCGCCGCCACCAACGCCGACCTGGCGGGCCTTGTCGAAAGCCGGCGATTCCGCGCAGATCTGTTCTATCGGCTCAATGTGGTTCGCATCAAACTGCCACCGCTGCGCGACCGCATAGAAGATTTGCCCTTGCTGATCGATTCGCTCACCCATCGGCTTTGCGCTGAGCATGGCCTGCCGCCGCGCATCATCCATCCGAATTTTATCGCAGCCCTGCAAAAATATTCGTGGCCCGGAAATATTCGCGAGTTGCGAAACGTTCTGGAAAGCCTGCTGGTGCTGGAGCAAAAGCCGGAACTCAACGCGGAAGATCTTCCGGCGTATATTGCCAGCCCCGAACGCGCCGCGAATATGGATTTAGACAATGCCGAGCGCGATGCCATTGAAAAAGCCCTGCGGGTCGAAAATGGGGATCGCACCGCCGCTGCGAACCAACTGGGCATCAGTGTGCGAACGCTTTACCGTAAAATGGCGCGGTACGGGCTGGATTGATTGATGGAGCGCCGGGCTTTTCCTATTATGAATGGCCGGGATAATGAATGCGAGCGATGGCGGGCGCGAAAGCCCCGGATGTCGGACGAATAATATGTACCATAAACGAATATATCTGGATAATGCCGCCACCAGCTACCCCAAGCCACCGGCGGTTCTCGCCGCCATGGTTGAATATGCGGGCACCTGCGGCGCTTCGGCGGGTCGAGGCGCGTATGCCGAGGCTCAGGAATCTGCCCGCGTTATTCGCGACTGCCGACAAAAACTGGCCCGCTTGTTCCACGGAGCCGATCCGGATCATTTTATTTTCACCCTCAATTGCACCGACGCCCTGAATCTCGCCATTCACGGCTTTTTGCGCCCCGGCGACCACGCCATCTGCACCGCAATGGACCACAACAGCATTCTGCGGCCACTTAACGACCTGCAATCGCAATCGCACGTTTCGGTTACCCGCGTTCCTGCTCATGGGCAGACCGGCCTGGTTGACCCGTCGCAGATCGCTGCGGCCATCAAACCCAACACACGCATGATCTGCATCGGCCACGCCAGCAACGTCACCGGCACCGTGCAGGCGATACGGCAGATTGGTGCCATCGCCAAAGGCCACGGAATCGCCCTTCTTGTCGATGCAGCGCAGACCGCTGGCCACGTGCCCATTGATGTTGCCGCCGATGGGATCGATTTTCTCGCATGTCCGGGGCACAAAGGGCTTCTCGGGCCGCTCGGCACCGGCTTTCTTTACATCCGGCCCGGACTCGAGAGGGAGCTTGCCACGATCCGGCAGGGTGGAACCGGTTCGGCATCAGAACGGGATGTTCAACCCAATTTTATGCCCGACAAATTTGAGGCTGGTTCGCACAATGCGATTGGAATTGCCGGGCTTTCGGCTGGCTTGGATTACATTCTGGAACGCGGTGTGATGGCCCTGGCGGAACATCAGCGTGCCATCTCGGGCACCTTTATTGAAGGGGTTGAAAACGTGCAGGGCCTGAAAATTCTCGGGCCGCAGGGGGTGGCGCACCGCGTGGCCGTTTTCAGCGTGCGCATCGAAGGCGTAGAACCGCTGGAACTGGCGCAGCGGCTGGAGCATGATTTTGGCATTCTTACCCGGCCCGGTTTGCACTGCGCTCCCGGTGCGCACGAAACCATCGGTTCTTCAATAACTGGTGTTCAGGATGCTTCTTCCGGCACCACGCGCCTGAGCTTCGGTGCATTTAACACACTGCATGAATCGCAATTTGCCGCCGATGCCCTTTCATCCATCGCTTTGGAATTGGCGTTTAGCGCCCGGTGATGCAGGCCAGTTACGGCTGAAATATTGCCCGCCAGCATGACGGCGCCCCTACGCCATGGCCCGAAATCCGCTTCCGCCTTTACGTGAGGCCAGAGGCCTCCTAGAGTACCAATTCCCGGCAATTCAGGCCGCGTGCCTGCCATCGCCGGTAAAGCCTGGTGAAGGAGACCTCATGGATCAAAGTTCCCCCGCATTTTTGCGTGTCGATCGCTTTGATAACGGCCTGACATTGGTCATGGAACATATGCCGGAAGTACGCTCTGCCGGTATGGCGCTGGCGATCGTCGGCGGGGTATCAACCGATCCCGAGCATGCGGTGGGCAGCGCCAATTTGCTTTCCGATTGGATTTTGCGGGGTGCTGGCGGCCGCGACGCCCGGGCCTTGAGCGCCGCACTCGATTCGCTCGGCGTTCAGCGAAGCTGTGCGGCCGACACGGTTTTTTTGCGATTTTCCGCCAGTATGCTGGCCAAAACGCTGCCGGAAGTGCTGCCACTGGTGGCGGATATCTTCCAGCGCCCGCAACTTCCGGAATCGGGCTTTGCTCCCTGCCGAGAAATGGCACTGGGGCAACTTGAGGCCATCGAGGACGAACCGGCACAAAAGCTCAATATGCTTTTGCGATCGCAGCACCTGCCGCCGCCGCTCGGTCGCCCCGCGCTGGGCATTAAGGAGCACCTGCTGGCGCTAACGGTCGATGATTTGCGGCTGGATTATCGGCGGCGTTTCACACCAGACGGGGCAATTCTGTCGATTGCCGGCCACATTTCATTCGACGAGATTCATGATCTGGTGGCGGGCGCCTTTGGCAGCTGGCAAGGCCCCAAAGCGGCCGTTGTGGTGCCGGGAATTGCGCCGGGCGGCGTGCGCCATGAAATGCAGAAAACCAATCAGGTACAAATCGGGCTGGCGTTTGACAGCGTCCCCGAGCGCGACCCCGATAGCATTCTGGCGGCGCTGAGCGTGAACGTACTCAGTGGCGGAATGGGCGCGCGGCTTTTTTCCGAGATACGGGAAAAACAAGGGCTGTGTTATTCCGTGCAGGCGGGGTATCAAAGCCTGCGGACGCAGGGGATGATTTTTGGATATGCGGGCACGGTTCCGGAGCGCGCTCAGAAAACGCTCGATGCGTTTGTGCACGAACTCAACCGGCTGACCGATGGTATTTCCGCCGATGAATTGCAGCGCGCTAAAATTGGTATGAAAAGCCGCGTGGTTATGAACGGCGAAAGCAGCGGCGCCCGTGCCGCGGCACTCATGCACGATATGTACCACATTGGCCGCCCCCGCACGCTGGACGAATTGCGGGCCCGCATCGAGGCGCCCACGCCGGCGATGGTCAATTCCTATCTGGAGCGAAACCCCGTCCGGCAGTTAACGCTGGTGACCATCGGCCCCGAGCCGCTGACGCCGCCGCCGACATCCGCACCGAAAGCAGGATGAACGCTTAATGATGGAGATACTATTATGACTACATTTAAGCATGGCACGCTGGCCAACGGCCTCGATGTGATCGCCGAGGTAATGCCGCACGCCAAAACCTCGGCCATCGGGTTCATGGTGAAAACCGGGGCACGCGATGAGGATGCCGCCGTATCCGGCGTCTCGCATTTTCTCGAACACATGATGTTCAAGGGGACCGCCGGGCGCAGCGCCGCGGATATCAACCGTGAATTCGATTCGCTCGGGGCACGCAACAATGCCTTCACCAGCAATGAAGTCACGTGCTATTGGGCGCAGGTGCTGCCGGAATATCTGCCACCCGCGCTCAATATCCTCGCCGACATGATGCGGCCAGCCCTGCGCACGGAAGATTTTGACATGGAAAAAAATGTCATTCTCGAGGAAATATCGCTCTATCTCGATAAACCGGGCCATGTGCTTTTTGAACGCGTCATGGAAGAGCATTTCGGCCGCCATCCGCTGGCCAATTCCATCCTCGGTTCCAAGGCGTCGATCGGGGCGCTAACGCAGGGCCAGATGCGGACTTATTTCGATGCACATTACGGGCCGGGCAATATGGTGCTCGCCGTATCGGGTGCGGTGGATTTTGATCAGATTATGGGCTTGGCGGGCGATTGCTGTGGCCAATGGCCGCATATTGACGTGCATCGGGCCTATCCCAAAGTTGAATTAGGAAACCGCCGCCATCACATCCGCGATGACAAACTTAAGCGGCATTACATTTCCATGGTTTGCGCGGGCCCGAGCGCGCAAGATATGGAGCGATTTTCCGCCGCCGTTCTCAGCGATGCCGTCGGGGATCATGATGGCTCGCGCTTCTACTGGTCGCTGATAGAGCCGGGGCTGGCGGAAGAGGCCGACTTTTCGACATTTCCCCATGATGGCCTGGGAAGTTTTTTCGCCTATGCATCATGCGATCCATCCAAAGCGGCGCGGGTGGAAGAAATCATGCTCGCCGAACTCAATCGCGTGCGCTCCGGCGCATTGGAGGCGGAGGAGATTGCACGCAGCAAAACCAAAATTGCGACCAGCACCGTCATGAGCGGCGAACTACCGCTGGGGCGGATGCGAAACCTGTGTTCTCAATGGATTTACAACCGTGAATTTCGCACGCTTGAAGAGGATCTCGCCGAGCTGGAAAAAATCAGTGAGCACAGCATTCGCGGTTTGCTGGAAACATTTCCCCTCACGCCGATGACCATCACCACACTTGGCCCCGGCGACGGCAGTGCCTGGCCCGGATAGCGCCCAGCGCGGATCATGCCAGAGCCACCCCAGGAGCCTGTCCAGGTAATCGCCGGGTTGCGACGGCGTGATTTTTGACACCCATCAAGCAGCGGCAACGATGGCGTACCTCACGCAGACGGTACACCGACGAGCCGCGCCGCAGGGGGGGCCAAAAGCACCCCGCCCTGCGGCCATTACTCGGACAGGCTCCTGGGCCGCAATGCACGACTTTTAGCCACCATGGGGCGGGTGGTTGGCGCGAACAAACAGGATGGCAGCCTTGCATTGTTCAAGTGCCTCGCGCGTGGCCGCAAGCGCTGCCACGCGGTGGCCGCCGTATTCCTTCTCACCGCGGCTGAGAATCCTGGCGGCGAAATGCAATCGGCGCCCAGCCATAAAAATAAGATGAATATCCTTTTTCTTGTCGGTCATCGCCATGGAAGCCGGTGCCACCGGCATGGTGATCGCCTCGGCCGACGTGGCGGGCGCATGGATGGCGGAACTGGCCACATAGCCGACCCCGGCGGCCGCAGCCAGCGCCAGAGCCAATACGGGCTTACGCAACGTATACATACGAACACTCCTATATAAATACATGCCTGTACAGCGGCCGCGCGGCCGCCACCAACCGGCATTGGTCACCTGATTGCATTAAATATTCTCAAACGGGAAAGCTCACGCGGCCAAAATTGGCCCTCCCCAAATTGGCTCTCCCCCCATCGGGCGTCCTTCTTCCGACGCTCCCGCCGAACGCGACCGATCGGGCACTTCGTGGCATCGCATGCCGCGAATCATCCGTGCACTTTGCCAAACGCCGATCTTTCGCCGAGGTTGCACGCGATGAAAAGTATGGTGCCCGGCCCGAAAGCCCGGTTCCTGAGAGATGTATGACCTCGATGTGCGAGGCCGCTTATCAGCCCAATGAGTTTATCGGGCGCCCTTAGGCCACGCTCCACCCGCCGATCAGGCGCACTTCTGGCATGGGTCTCGCGCCGGCTCAGGCGTCGGTTTTGGCGAGCCGCCGTTTTTTTGGTGTTTTGACGGCGGGCGCAGCCGCGGCTTCCTCAGCCGCCGCAGCCGGTTCTTTAGCCGCCTTACCGCCGGTCCTGGCGGCCTTAGCGAAGATATCCGGCGGCGGCCAGAGGTTTTTGGCGGCGAGATCGAGGAACTCGGGCAGCCTTTCCGCCGGCAGCGTCATGCGGCAGCGCGGATAGCCGGAGCAGGAAATAAATTCCCCGCGTTTGCCCGCTCGCACCACCAAATCCTTTTTATTGCACCGCGGGCATTTCAAGCCGGTCGGTTTCGGGGGCGGGCGCGGGGGCAGCGGCTCACCGGTATTGCGGTCGGCGGCTTGAATGACTTTGCATTCCGGGTAGCCGGAGCATCCAAAAAATGGCCCGAATCTTCCCTGGCGTTTGATCATCGGCTTGGTGCACGCGGGGCACTTATATTCGGTGATCTCCAACTCTACCGGCTTGCCTTCGCGATCCACACTCGAACCGCCATCGCATTCCGGATAGCGTGAGCAGGATAGAAACGTCTTTCCGCGTTTGGCCAGTTTGTAAACCATCGGTGCATCACACTTGGGGCATTTATACGGTGACGGCGTGGCCTCGGCCCGGGCGTGGGTCATGCGCTGCTCGGCGGTGGCGAGATCTCTGGCCAGCGGTTCATAAAACGAACGAACCACGCTTACCCAATCTTCCGATGCATCTTCAATTTGATCGAGCTGCCCTTCTACCCGGCGGGTGAAGCCGAGTTCCATTAAATCGGGAAAGCCCTCAACCAGCTTTTCCGTCACCTTCATGCCCAGATCGGTTGCGCAAAAGCGTCGATCGCGCGGGCTTACCTGATCGACATAATGCCGATCTCGAATGGTTCCGATGATCGATGCGTAGGTGCTCGGCCGGCCGATGCCTTCGCTTTCAAGAGCCTTCACCAAAGTGGCCTCGGTAAAGCGCGGCGGCGGGCTGGTGAAATGCTGCGATGGCAGAATATCGAGCGGAACGACCTTCTGATTTTCCACCAGCGGCGGCAGCACCTGTTCGCCGAAGCGTGAATTAATCCCCGCCACTCGGGTGAATCCGTCAAATTCCAGTTGCCGCCCGGTGGCTTTAAACACGGGGGGAGGCGCAGCATCGGCGGCGGCGGCTCGGCAAATGATGAAGGCTTCGTTTATTCGCCACTGGGCACTGGTCATCTGGCAGGCGACGAAGCGTTTCCAAATGAGTTCGTAAAGTTTGTGCTGCTCTTCATTAAGCGACCCGCGGACGCGATCCGGCGTAAGTTCCACATCGGTCGGGCGGATGGCCTCATGGGCTTCCTGAGCGCCCTGTCGCGAGGCGTAAACGTTGGGCGCATCGGGCAGGTAGGCCGCCGAAAAGCTTTGCTTAATAAATTTTCGCACCGCCTGAAGGGCATCACCGCTGATGTTTTGCGAATCGGTACGCATATAAGTGATAAGACCGACGGCACCCTGACCGGAAACTTCTACGCCTTCATAAAGCTGCTGCGCGATACGCATGGTGCGCTGCGCCGCGAAACCGAGCTGATTGCTGGCCGCCTGCTGCAGCGTGCTGGTACTGAACGGCCCAGGTGGCTTGGAGGTTGACGGGCGGGAGGTGACGTTCCGCACGACAAATGGTGGCTTGTCGATCGGGGGCAGGTCGCCGCGAACTTTGGTGATGCTTTGCGCCGGGCCCCGTGCCGGTATGCCGCGTGGGCCGTTGGAGCCGTCGTTGGGCGCCGTTTCATTGGAAATGCCGGCGAGGCCAAGCGCCATGGCGGCGGCGATGGCGTCATCGGCGTTTTTGGGATCAAATTTTTTGCCTTGAAATTCGACGAGGTCTGCGCGAAAGCTCTGGTTATCTGCCATCCACTGCCCGCGCTGGAGGACGTTGGGCGTGCGGACGGCGGGCGCATCGGTGCCATCTTCCGTGTCATCATCATCCGGCTCGGTGGTAAATTCCTGCCAGGCGAGGCGAAGTGCGGCGGCGGCCTTAAGGCTGGTGGTAAAAACCGCCTGGATTTTCCAGTATTCTTCCGGCATAAAGGCGAGAATTTCGCGCTCACGATCGACGATAAGCTTCACAGCCACACTTTGAACGCGACCGGCCGACAGATCGCGTGCCACCTTTTTCCAGAGCAGGGGTGATACCTTATAGCCGACAAGGCGATCGAGAATGCGCCGGGCCTGCTGGGCGTTGACTTTGCTTTGATCAATTTTGCGCGGATGTTCAAATGCGCGGCGGATGGCGGTGGGGGTAATCTCATTGAATACCACGCGCTGTGCCGATTCGGGCGTCAGGCCGAGGGCGTAGCAAAGATGCCAGGCGATGGCCTCGCCCTCGCGGTCCAAGTCGGTGGCGAGAAAGACGGTGCTCGCCTTTTTGGCATCACTGCGCAGCTCGGTGATCAGCTTTTTTCGGGTGGGCAGCACTTCATACGTCGGCGCGAAATTGGCATCCACATCCACGCCGATGCCGCTTTTTGGAAGGTCGCGCACGTGCCCCATGGAAGCTTTCACGATGTAACCGGAACCCAGATATTTGTTGATGGTTCTGGCTTTGGCCGGCGATTCAACAATCACCAGTGCGGGAGCATTCTTTTTTTCAGATTTATTGGTAACCAAATGTCTTTACCCTTATTCCTGGGGCTGCGGCCCCGTCTGTTTCCACCTACTTGGGCACCCCAGCCACCCTAACGCTGCTGTGTGGTTATCGGCAAATTCCCGGGTCGCCAGCCATAGCGGGTGGGGAGTTTTATATCCGCACCGACCTATAACTGCGCCGCCGGGGGCAAACCGATTGCTTCGCCGACCATCGAGGAGCCGCGCCGCAGAGGGGGGCCAACAAGCAAGCCGTCACAACCCGGCCATTACTCGGACAGGCTCCTGGCCCTGCCGCCATTACAGGGGATGTTAATGATCATGGGCGGGGAAAGTCCAGTGCCCCGGCCCCAATGCAGCGGACACAGGGGGGAAAAAGGTTCATCGATGCCGTCCGGGCAAGCCCCGCGTTCAGCATTATAACATCTGCTGATATAAATGTTTACGTTCCTCGGCGAGTCTCAATTGACGGTTCAAAACCAGCGTCTATTCATGCCAGGTAAATATTTTTCCACACCAATGGCATAAATTGTGCGTATAGTCTTTTGATGAGACGTGACGATGATGATCGTTGAGGGGGTCTCACGCCCAACCTCATGGAGGTGAGCCATGTTTTCTGTTCGAACGCCGATCCTATTGGATGTAAACACCCAAAACGACCTTTTCGACATGCGCGGTAAATATCCCCTCAATGGGGCGGCCAATTTAACCTCGCACCTTTATCGCCTTTTTCAAACCGTGAAAACTCTGGGGATTCCCATCGTCAGCACACGCCTGCACCAGCTTGCCGACATTGAACCACCCCCAGCCGAGCCTATATGTGTGCCGGGAAGCTTCGGCTATCAGAAACTGCCCTGCACCATCTGCGAGCGCGTTGAAGAAATGCCGCTGGATTGCGGCACCGATTTTCCACTTGATGGTCTTCTTCGCGCGCAGCAGCATATTTTTGATCTGCCGGACGCCAATCCATTTGATTCACCCCGGCTTGATCGGTTGCTTTCCGAAACGCAAACCCCCCTATGGATCATCGTCGGGGGCCCCTTGGAATCAGTGGTTCGCATGATGATTCTCGGCTTGCTCCAGCGCCGCCAACCGCTGGCCGTCGTAAAGGATTGCTGCGGGCAGCGCGACCCGGCCGACTGCGATTTGGCCATGCGCAAGCTTGAGAGTAAAAATGTGCGTTGGATAAATACCGATGAAACCATTGCCATGCTGACGGCCAAGCCCAAGCGGCAGCGATCACAGCGGCCCGCGAGCATCTTTGTGGCATCGTTGACGCGCCCGGCAGGGGGTTACAAAGCCGGCCGGAAATCGGGGCGCCATCTCGCGTACCGACGCTGAAGGTTGCCCAAGTGGGAATTGCGATTTAGACTTTCGGGTTAGACTTTCGGATAATGGCTGGTCTTTGAGAACGGATCGCACGTATGCCAATTTATGAATTCCGCTGCAAAGCGTGCGGGAAAGAATTTGAGACCTTGGCGCGCCTCAGCGCTTCCGAACCCAAAAGTTGCCCCGCGTGCCAAGGCCCGACCGTTCGAAAAATTTCCGTTTTTTCGGCCCAGGCATCGTCCCCGAGCCAAGCCTCGCCCACCGCTTCCACTGGCATGTGTGGCTGCGGCAAACGTGCCGGATCCTGCGGCAGCCAAGGCTGAGGCAATCTGATGACACCCCCTGCCGACAAACCACTATCAGGCAAAAGCTTCATCATTTTTGTTGAAGATCTGTATGAGGACCTTGAACTCTGGTACCCCAGGTACCGGCTCGAAGAGGCCGGGGCCACCGTGGTGCTTGCCGGGCCGGAGGCGGGCAAGATTTACCATGGCAAACATGGTTACCCGGCCCGCAGCGACCGGGCAATCGCCGACATGAATGCCGACATGTTTGACGGTGTGATCTGCGCTGGCGGTTTTTCACCGGATCGCCTGCGCCGGGATGCGACCGTCAAAACCATGATCAAGGAATTCGCCCGGCGGCAGCAACTGGTGGCGGCCATCTGTCACGGCGGCTGGATGGCAATTTCCGCCGGTGTGTACGACGGAGTAAAGGTGACAGGCTCGCCGGGAATTCAGGATGATTTGATCAACGCGGGTGCCATCTGGAGTGATGCGGCCGTGGTCGTGGATCGCCATTTTATTTCCAGCCGCCGCCCGGACGATCTGCCGGCGTTTTGCCGCGCGATCATCGCATTTTATAATCACGCCGCCCACGTTGCGGCGCAACACCATATCGCAAATTAAGGCGCATCCGCCCGCGAGCCGCCGCATTTCGCCGGCCACCCTGGTGGCCGCGCCCCGTCGTCGTTCTCTGCGTCTTTTATTCTCTGCGTGAGATATTAAATAATCACATCATGCCGGAGGCATGATTCCTGAGAAATACTCTCTGCAACCATACCGCGCGGATAAGCCGCCGGCCGACGGGGCGCGGTAAAGCAGGCTGGCCGGCTAAACATGGTTGGGCGCGGGGGGGGGGGGTGACCGGCCGCGTGCGAGGCGCGGTTCTACGAGCGGATGGCTATACAAATTCAAGCGTGGTGCAGGCCGGAACAAGGCCGGCCTCGGCGCCGGCATTTAAAATCGCATGAACCGCCTGCCGGCCGCGCGGGCCGAAATCCAGCGTCCAATGATTGACATACATCCCCACAAATTGATCGGCCAATGCCGCATCCATATCTCGCGCGTAGGTTAGCGCATGCCGAACGGCATCTTCCCGATGGTCAAGTGAAAAGGCGATGCTCGCCTTCAGCAGAGCCGCCACCTCCGCCATCATCGGTTGGCCGAGATCGCGCCGAATAACATTCACACCCAGCGGCAGCGGCAGGCCGGTGGTTTGCTGCCACCATCGCCCGAGATCCACACAGCAGATCAGCCCATTATTCTGATAGGTGAGTTGCCCTTCGTGGATGATCAGGCCGGCGTCGGCCTGTCCGGTTTGCACAAAATGCAGTATCTGATCAAACGGCACCACCACCGTATTGAGCGCCCGGCCGAGCAACAATTGCAGCGTCAGGAAGGCAGTGGTCAATTTTCCGGGGATGGCAATGCGTTGATGTTTAAGTTCTTCAATGTTGAAGTTTTGTTTCGCAACCACCATAGGGCCGTAATTTTCGCCCATGGAGCAGCCGCAGGCCATCAGGGCGTATCGGTCTTGAACGTAGGGATAGGCGTGCAGGCTGATGGCGGTAATTTCAAGCTCGCCGCGGGTGGCGCGCTCGTTAAGGGTTTGAATATCCTCGAGGATGTGCTCAAAGCGGTAAGGCCCGCTTGAAAGCCGCCCGGTGGCAAGCCCGTAAAACATAAAGGCATCATCGGGATCCGGGCTGTGGCCGAGGCGAAGGAGTTTGGCGGGCGTATGGGCGGTGGGGGCGGCAGGGGGCATGAACGGAACTCCGAAAATTTTGGCGCCATGGGGCCGCACGCAGGATACTGCCTGTGGCGGGCACGGGCTACTGGCCGGGCGTGGTCAGTTTTTGGCGCCGGCCAAATCGGAAAGCAGCACGGGGCGGCGCCGATGATCCATCAGAGTATCCATCGGGTGATCCACCGGCTGCCCCGCAGGATGGTCCGTCGGCGTGCCGTCAGCCGGATCCATTTGGATAGCGAGCACCTTGCCATTTACCGCATGGATTTTTTTTACATAACCCATCGCACAAAACCAGCCGGGCCTATCGGGGTTGGGCGCCGCACTTGTGAGGTTGCCAACCACCATTTCACCATCATAAAGCGGGGCGCCAGCGCTGGGCGCGACGGGGCCGGCAAATTCCATGGCCATCAGCGCGCGGGCCACCGTTTTATGCGAGTGCATTCGCGCCACCACTTCCTGCCCCACATAACACCCTTTGCTCAGGTGCACGGCGCGGTGGTAGGCGGGGCCGGTTTCCATCGGCAGATGTTGGTCAGTGATGTCGATGCCAAACCACGGCAGGCCCGCCTTGATGCGTGCGGCGTTAAATGCGGACCAACCGACCGGCGTGGCGGGTTTGCCAGCGGTTGCTGCAGTGAGATGCGACCAAAAATCACCGGCCCGGCTGCCGGCAACAGCCACTTCCCACGTCGGCACGCCGAGCAAATCGGTGCGATATATCCATCCACAGAGAGCCGCGTACGGCTGCACCGCGCTTAGAAGCGGAAGCCGGCATTCGGGAAGGGCATCAGCGAGCGCTTGCTCGCTTTGGGGGCCGGCGAGCGTAAACCGGGTGTAATGCGCGGACATATCCTGCAGCGATACATCATCAGCAAACAGGTAGCGGTCGAGCGTTTGCAGAAGCGGGGCCAGCACACGCGTATCCACATCGAGAAGCGTTTCGTCCGCGAGTGCAAGCACCTGCATGTCCGCAATGATGCGGCCCTTGATATTCAGCAGATAGCTGTAGTGGACTGCACCGGTCGGCATGGTTTTAATATCTTGCGTGAGCAGATGGTTGAGAAATTTCAGCCGGTCTTTGCCCTCCACTTTCAGCGCCGCCCGGTACGAAGCCCATATCAAACCCGTGCCATGCATAAGTGCGGCATACTCGGCGGCCGGGTTGCCATAATCTTCCGCCAGCATGCCGCTGGTGCCGTAGGGAATCAGCCTGGGGGCGGCGGCCTTTAAAAAATCGGGCGTGCGGGGTGGGGTTAAATGATTGGTCAAATGCGTGTTTTCCTTTATTGAGGCACAACGTGCCGGCATCGGAACCTATGATGGGGATATTATAGGGTTTGGACCAAGCTGGCGGCAGGCGGGCCGGCAATCCGATAAATAAGGGCGTAGGAATCTGTCCGAGTGGCGCGGCGCGGGCCGCAGTGAGTGGCGCATGCGGGAAAGATAACCATACCGCCGGCAACGTACTATATAGAGGACGCCGGGCTGCGAAAGGCCGTTGTTCCGGCCGCAAATAGGGAGGTGTTATTTCGATGGCGGCACCGCAGGAGGCTGCAGCCCCGGTGATACCGGCGTCTCCGCTCGAGGCGCTGGCGCTTTACGGCCATTGGCTAAAGGCGGTGGCGGTGGCACGGCTGCGCACCACCGATGGTGCGGATGATGTGATGCAGGATGTGGCGGCCGCGGCCATGCGAAACTGGGGCACCCTGCAATCGCCGGAAAAGGCCAAGCCGTGGCTTTACCGGTTGACGGTTCGCGCGGCCTTGATGCATCGGCGGTCGCTGGGGCGGGCGCGTAAACGCGTTAACGAGGCGGCTGAGATGCAAGCCCTGCGGCACGGGCGAAGCGATTCCATCGGCGGGCCGGACCCACTGCAAGTTTTGCTCAGCGGAGAACGGGCGCTGCTTCTGCGCCGGGCGCTGCAGATGATGCCCACACGCGATGCCGAACTGCTGATGATGAAACATGTGGATGATTGCAGTTACAAGGAAATTGCATCGCGCTTGGGCGTTACGGTGCCGGTAATTGAGATGCGCTTGTTTCGGGCCCGCCAGAAAATGCGGAGCTTGCTTAACGAACAGTTTGCCGCCTGAGGGTGCCCATTCGCCGATCTGTAGGAAGCCGTGCGCAGAAGGCCGCCCCTGTTGCGGTGCGGCGCGGCGGGAGTTGGGTGGCGCGGCGGTTGCCGACACGGTAAGGCGATGCGATCTATATTTGGGAGTTTGCCAATTATGTTTACCTGGATGCACGGTGAAAACACCCCCGGCCGAAGCGGCCCCGGCGCCGGCAACAGTGCGGGCCCTCTGGCCGATGACGCCGAGCTTGATGCGTTGGTGGATGATGAACTCGATGACCAGCGGCGGCGGCAATATTTGCAGCGTATTGAGAGCGAACCGGCAGGTTGGCGCCGAGTTGGCATCCGCTTTTTGCAGCGGCAGGTGGAACGCCGGGCGGTGCGTGAATGGATGGGGGCTTCGGTCGTGAAAAAGCGCGAAGAACCCAGGGGAATCGCCTACCGCTTGTATCCGGCGCTGCGGGTGGCAGCGATGTTGATGATTGTTGCGGGCGCTGCGGGCCTGTTTATGTCGCGGCGCCAATCGCCCACGGCGGCGGTGATCAAGCCGCAGCCGGCGGTGCCCATTGCCAGGACGCTGGCGGCCGATTCGGCGCGGCACCACATTCACTTTTTCAATGCGCCGGTTTCGCAGGTATTAGGCGGCAACTATATGCCCGGGCCAATTTCAAATGGCGCCAATATCCGTCAGGCGGCCCACCGGGTGCTGCTGGTGCCGCGTGGTTCCAATCGGATCATGGCCTATCCGATCGTGCCGGTGAACGCAGGCGATCGGCCAATTTATTGATATATGACTATGTATAAGCATCTCAATTGGTGTCTGTGCTATCCAGGGCGGCTCGCCCCCCGGGCTGCTGCGGCGGCGGTGCGCGTTGGCCGTTTTGTCTGGCTGCTGGTGTTTGCAGCGGTGTGCGGCGCCGCGCCGGTGTTGGCCGCCGGGGCAGCGCATGGCGGCCCACAGGCGAAGCCTGAGCACGTGGCGGCAGCCGCCAATGCCCGTGCTATTCCACAGCATAACGCCCCGCATGGGCCGGCACGCTGGTTTGGTGTGGTGGTGCAAGGGATTCCGCCGGTGTTCGGCCGGTTATTGGGCCTTCACGCCCGTCAAGGCATGCTGGTGGAGGCGGTAGTGTCGGGCAGCCCCGCCGCCAAAGCCGGCCTCATTCCCGGCGACCTGATTACGGCCATCAACGGAAGTGCATTGAATTCACCCCTGCAGCTTATTGTCGCGGCCAGCGCAAAAAAGGCGGGCGTGCCCATGCCATGCGAGCTGCAAATTATGCGCGCCGGTCATACGCAAAACATTCGCATTGTGCCCGGCGTGCGGCCGGCGGCCGTGGCCGCAGCGTTGGAAAAATCGCGGATGGTGCTGCCGCCGCGCCGCCTGCTGCTTGGGCCGGGCATTCCGATGAACGTTGTGGGCGGGGGCATGCAGATGGCCGCACCCATGGCGGCGGCTAAAACTGCGCAGAGAGTTCCCATGACATTAACTCGCTGGATTGACATATTTGGATATGAGCATGTAGTGATCGGATATCGCGGCCGCCGTTATATTATTGAGCCGGGCCATCTTAAGTTGTTGCCGGCGCCGGTGGCCGAGATGGTGCGTGTGCTCTTGGCCCACGGGATGATTCGACTTGAGAGCCCGCCGACACGAAAAATAAAAATAGCTATTTTGAAAAGCCGCCTTAAGCAGCTCGCCGCTGCGGCCGGGGTCCTTCGGGCGCAGCTGGCAGTATTAAAGCGGCCGTAGGAGCCTGGCCGGATTAACTCGCGGCGGCACCATGCCGTCGGCTAAATGACGCAGGGGCAATGGCCGCAGCTGGAGCGCAGGGTGCGGGCGACGCGGCGGCCCCATGCCGCCGCATTTCGCCGGCCACCTTGGTGGCCGCGCCCCGTCGTCGTTCGCTGCGTCCCCCATTCTTGTATGTTGAAGTCTATGGATAATCGCCGTCAGGTCGGTTCTACTAAACTGCGTTGTGTCGGTGTGACGACGAGCGCAGCGAGGAGTCATGCCGACACAACGGCCGGCCCACGACCGATCCGTTCTAGGCCCCCGACGGCCGCCGCAGAGCTTGGTCCAGGCCGGCTTCGTGTCGTTTCACCCGAACAGCCGATAGAGCTCCCACCTCGCTGCGGACGCTCGCATTCGCAAGAAAGGGTACGCATGAACGCCACCTCAACGGATTCCACCACCCAAGGTTCCCCCACGTTCGTTGGCATCGATGTCGCCAAAGACAAGCTGGATTTGGCCCACTCCGGCCAGTCCGGGCTGCTCACGGTGGCCAATGATCCCGCAGGCATCAAGACCATCATTCAAATCTGCCGCTCCGTATCGGCGACCACCATCGTCGTCGAAAGCACCGGCGGACTTGAACGCCCTCTGACCGATGCCCTTCTGGAGGCCGGCCTCCCGGTGGCCCTGGTCAATCCGTCGCAGGTTCGCCACTTTGCCAAGGGTCTTGGGATTCTTGCCAAAACGGACGCCCTCGATGCACGCGTCCTGATGGTCTTCGCCGAGAAGGCCTCCCCGAAACTCCTGGCCCAGCGCTCCAAAAACCAAGTCGAACTCGATGCCCTGGTCACCTGCCGCCGACAACTGATCCATGTCCGCACCGAGCAGTCCAACCGTCTTGGGACCACCACCAGCAAGCCGGCCCAAAAGGCCCTCCAGGCCGTGTTGAAAACCGCGGATCGGCAAATCGGTGCCTTGAATGCCAAAATCCAAAAACTCATCGAATCCGATGACGACATGAACCGTCAGAACGAGCTTCTCAAAACGGTTCCGGGCATTGGGGAGGTTACCAGTGCCACGCTGCTGGCGGAACTTAAAGAATTGGGAACCACCGGACGCAGGCAAATCTCCGCCCTCGTCGGCGTAGCACCCTACAACCGCGACAGCGGGCGGCTGCGAGGGCAACGTTCCATCCGGGGAGGACGAACCACGGTTCGCAGCACCCTTTACCTGGCCGCCCTGGTGGCCACTCGCTTCAACCCCGTCATCAAAGCTTTTGCCGACCGCCTTCGGGCTGCCGGTAAAAGACCGAAAGTCATCATCGTCGCCTGCATGCGAAAGTTAATTGTTATTCTGAATGTTATGCTTCGGGAGAATCTCACTTGGCAACAACTAAACATCGTAAAAACAACTTGACATCCAACACAGCCGCTCTGCGTCTTCCCTGCTCTGCGTGAGATATTAAATAATCATATCATGCCGCAGCATGATTCCTGAGAAATACTCTCTGCAACCATACCGCGCCGATAAGCCGCCGGCCGACGGGGAGCGGTAAAGCAGGCTGGCCGGCTAAACATGGTTGGGCGCGAGGATGCATTCATTCCGAGCGGATAAACTACTCGGCTGGCATTGGCGATTACTGGCGCGCCATGATGTTGTGAGATTGTTGCGCCGCACAACGCATCATGATGAAACGATGCTTGTATTTTATTCGGTGCGGGCTGGTATATAATCAGGTCGAGAAGCTTTGAAGAACCATGTAATAAAGCGTGGCCGAGATGCGTCAACCGACTATCAGCGTACTTATGCCGGCGTACAACGCGGCGGCCTATCTGGCGCCGGCGATCGAGTCGATTCTGGGCCAGAGCTTTGGCGATTTTGAATTCATCATTATTGATGATGGATCCAGGGATGGTACGGCGGCCATTGTCGAAGGCTACCGCGACGAACGCATTCGCTTTTTTCGCCAGCCCAATCAGGGCATGGCGCGCACCCTCAACCGTGCGATTGAGCTTTCTCGCGGCACGCTGCTGGCCCGGCAGGATGCCGACGACATTGCGCTGCCGCATCGCTTTGAAAAGCAGGTGGCCTATCTGCACGCGCATCCGGAGGTGGCACTTGTTGGCACAGCGGCGGAGATATGGCTGGAGGAGGGGCCGAGCGGGCGTTTCCATCGGCATCCGTGCGATTGTCTGTCGCTGGCATTTGAAATGCATTTTGATAATTATTTGGTTCATAGCTCTGTGATGATGCGCCGATCGGCCATCGAAGCGGTGGGCGCGTATACGACGCTGGAGAGCCGGCGGCATGAAGATTTTGAGCTTTGGTCACGGATGTCGCGCCGCTTTAAGATGGCCAATCTGCCGGAGATTTTGCAGGTTTATCGGGAACATCCGGCCAGTATGTGTCGCACGGAAGTTTTTGAATCGCGCTGCATTATGCTGGCATCTGAAAATATTGCCTGGGCGACCGGCGCCGGCGCCGTCGCCCCCATTCACATGGCCTTGGCGAGCCTGATGCGGGGGAGTGCCCCGCTCGACGCGAGCTCGCAGCTTGCCGAGCTTGAATTGCTCCTTTCTCAAACTGCCACGTGTACAGCCAGTAGGCATGGCGAGCCCCCTACGGCCATCAGCAACGCGCTGGCGGTGCGCCTCAATTCGCTTCGCCATCATTATTATCGCTTCCATCCGGTGCAAAGGACGCTTCGGCGGTGCAGGGCCTTCCTGGCCCGGGCGGCCGGCAGGCTCCTGAATCCTGTCCGAGTAATGGCCGGGATTGGGATGGGTCTGAAACGTCCCGAATGCGCGGCGGAGGATCGAGCCGACTCTGAATAATGAGTCAGCGAGATCCGACAACAAAGCAGGCGGGGCGGCGTGCTTTTTGGGACCCGGCGCGGGGCGGCG
>JAJZGD010000126.1 GCA_021804985.1 Planctomycetota bacterium | reverse complement strand
GCCACAAATGCCGGCAGCAGCGGGTCCAGAGAAAATGGCCGCGTGGCCCGCAAATGTCGGTACATGCGGAATGGATTACTCCGATATCCCGGGTGGATGAGACTGCGCCGCGCCATCACCTTCCAGGGCACGCCCGCTAAGGCCGCGACGCTTTTCACGGATGGCAAAAGCGGCATCACCGGCCTGAACGCACTCGCGGCCTCAAGGCCAAGGGCCCAGCGCCGCCGCAGATTCGACTGCCGCTGCCACCGCCGCCAGCGCCGCCGCAGCACCTCGTTCGTGATTCCCTGCTCGCGCAGCAAAGTGCCCACGGCATGTTCGCACGCCCCCAGGGCCATCAGCAAATGCGATGTCGAAAGATACGAACGCTTAAGCGAACGCGAAATCGCACTGGCTTGGTTTAGAACATCCATACTGGCCGATGAAAATTGTCCGCCCGATAGTTCGGCGTCCGGCCGCAATACCGCACATCGCGCGGCCACAACTTCGCGCAGCCGTGCGGCGGGCGGCGGCCCATCATCCAGCAAAAACCTGGCGCCGGAACGCTCTGCGCCCAGCAGCGCAAGCAGAAGATGCTCCGGCTCTGCCGCCGTGCCGCCGGCAAGTTTTAACGCGTCCTGAAGCACCTGCCGGGTGCGTGGGGGAAGCAGCGGCCAGAGAGCCGCCGGAGGGGTTTGATTGGTTGGAGTGGCTTGGTCGGGCAGTGCTTCGATCGATTTACCTCGCATGAAAACCCGCGCCTCGCCGGTAACGCATGCCGCACGGTGCATGCCGATGGCATCCTGCCCCGTGCCGCCGGATGTATGCCGCAAGCCGCATGGCGCATGACGCATCATGCCGGCGCTATCCCGCAGCCACGATTGGCCCGCAGGCAATATTAGCCGGCCAGCTGACCAAAATTCCACAACGTCTGGAGAACCGTGTGGCCATCGGCCCCGGCGCGGTCGCCGCGCCGCCAAGCCACCACTCCTTCCATCTCACGATGATCGCGGTGCGCGCTACTTCTGTGACAACGCCATTGTACGGCTGCCGGGGTGGTATCGACGATACTCAATTTGAGCCGGCATGCAGCGATAGACGATGCGGCGGCACCAAGACCCTGAAAATACCTGTCCCCGGCGCGTTCGCCGTTTCCATATTCCCCGAGTTGTCTGAAAAATGGGGCGCCACCAAAGTGGAATGCGCGCATCGAGTGCCGCCCCACGCGGCGCTGGCATCAGCGGCTCGGCGGTACCAAACACCTTGATCGGTGATGGCTTGTTTTTGATGCCCAGCGCCTCTTTTAGCCCCGATAAATCCCGTAGCCCCTTCATCGAAAGCAGATCGGCCGCATAAATGGGGCGCATCAGATAAATCGCGTATTTCGCATCACCATGTTTTCTTACGATTCCGAAAACCTTTTTCCATGGGCCTGGGAGAAGCTTTGAACCCGGGTGTTTTTCGGTACGCCAGGCGCGGTAAACATAAAAATCGAACGACTGCTGCTTCATAATCGACGCCACATTGGCGGAAACCTGCGACGCCCAAACTGAAAAGCTGCCCGTCCCCGCGCGTGTGGGCATGATCGTCAACATGCCGCCCGCTGGTACGAGGGAACCGTTGCTGATAGCAGGCCCCGGCGTTTGTTCTACGTTAGGCGAGGAAGACCATTGGACCTGTGCCCACGCGGGCAGCCCGTATGCCTCAACGCGGTAGGTGGCCGGGTGTCCCAACAGAAGGCTTTTGGGGCCAACAACGGCAAGCCGCATACGCCGAACCGTATAAGTGGCTGTTTTCGGATGAAAATAAACCTTGGACCCATTAGGGAGTATTTTGTAACCCGTGGCGGTCACCCGGTGCTGGCCCAATTTTGCCGACTCCACTCCCAGAGCGATAAAGGCTCGCCCGCCAGGTGGAATACCACGCGGTACCCGCACCGTAAAGGTGCGCCCATGTCGCGATAGTTGATATTCGCGGCCACTCTCGTATTTCCGCATGCTGTATGAATGACCGACGACTTTGGCCGACGGCCCGCATGTAAGTGAGAATACTTCGCAAATGTTCGGCGGCCTGCCAGGACCGTGTTGCGCGGTCGGTTCGCCGACAAGGTGAAACCCGACGTTGACCGCGCAGTTTCGCGATGTAATCGGCGGATGCTGATATGCGTTTGGATGCAGATACACGGCGGTATACCGGATCGATACGCCGGCCCGCGGATCGGGGCGCATGGCTGCTCCACGCAACCATTCGGCAATCACGAACGCCACGATCAAAAGACCGCCGACACATACGATCCCCGCCGCAAACCAACGAGGCCTATGTCTCAATACCATCGTCTTGCTCCTAGCCCGCGCGGGCCACGCAGGCGGGCCGTGAAAGTTCGCGCCGCATTAGTGCGCCGCTGCATGCGCCACGGCCAAGGCCTTCTTAGGCCGCCCGATCTGCATCAGCGAAACGGCAAAAAAGCTTATCCCTGGCGTATAGGTCGCGTAAGTTCCTTGAGATATCAGCCCCGACTCTCCCCAATGGCGCCACCGCCCTCGGTGCACCGTAAAGCTTGGGGCGGTGAATAGCTGATACCGGCGATCCGTCGGCGTTCCGATCGGTAGGCTTATAAGAACCGAGCTATGCACGGTCATGGTGATTCTGGTACTCTGAAAATGAGTTTGGCTTTCCAAAAATTGCCGCATGTGTTTATGCCCTGTCGCCTTTCCGTCAATCAGCAGTTTGTCACGCGGTAATTTGACCCGCGTCACGGATGTGAACGGTATAACTTCGCGGCGGGTCAATCGCTTAACGCCCAGCGCCCGGGCAATTGCGGCCACATCACCCCCCTTGGATACCTTGATCGCGTGATAGGAAAAGTGAAAGAACCCGCGGCGTGGCAATGTGAACGTTGGGGCCCCATGCAGCAGAAGTGCAATCGTGGGCGCAGGATGCCATACCCCATGGGACCATGATTTGTGCACGCGTCGCCCGATCTGCCAGGCATCGTGGCCTGCCAACGAAAAGTGCAGCCTGATTTGGTTGCCCTCGGCATCATCCACCACCACGGCCGCCCATTGCGGTCCCACTTTCAGCCCCCGCACCGTGCACTGCCTGCCGCGATGACCGAGGTGGACCAGCTTGATCCCGGGACTTAGCGACCAGTGCATGTGTAAGGGCCACGCCCCACCATGCAGATGCAATGTCAGTTTTTCCTTTCGCCCTTTGAGTAAAACCGCAGGGCCGGAAATATGCCCCACCATCACCTGCCACCGCAACCGCGACGTAATCCGCGGCTCCGCAACGATGGCATGTCGCGCCAGCAAAAAAGCGCTTAACCGCGTTCGGTCGAGGCCCAATCGCCACGGCTGAAGGCAAATTTCAAGGCAAGCTGCTGAAGAGGCGCCGACATCACCCGGCGCTGAAATTTTTACATTGCGGTCGTGATGCGTGAACGATAACGAAATACCGTGATCTGAAAAAAGATCAGTCCGGCGCGACACGTCCGTCGAGTAGCGCAGTCGCACGCGGCCGCCTTGCTTCAGTCGGATGGCCTCGATGTACGCCATCTTGCCGGTTTCAAAAACAAACTGCTCGGTGACCGGGGGGACGGCGCCGGCGCCGGCGCCGCCCTTTAAAAGCCGCAGGTTGTAACGAATCCATACACTGGTACTCGGCAAAAGCTGTCGAATACCCCGCTTTTGCGGCGTGATCTTCAGAATGGGCATGTGGCCGACGGCCAAGCCGCCCGAGGCCGCTCCCGCGCGGGCGGCCATGCACAGGACGAGCACGATGGCCGTCGCGGCCAACCCGCGCAAACTTACCGAGCAGTGAGGCCGAAATCGACTCGCCACCAATACACTCCCCGAAACTGCACAGGCGCCACGCACAGGCCACAGCAGCGGAAATGAGCTGGCCCATGAATCATGCCGGTATACGAAACACCTGAGATTGTCCATTTTCCTCGTTGGAACGCAACTCGCCCGCCAGCAGGCTAGGGCTGAAAAAAGTCGTTGGGCAATGCGGCCTGCGCGGACGAAAGTCGGTGGCAAAATGGGGACAACCGCATCGCGCTGCCAATGCACCGGCACCTGGCCTACTTTTTCTCACGCAGGTCGAAGATAACTTGCGGCGGCGGCGTCGGCCGATTGGGCGCGGCAAACGCCTGCTTAAAATCGAATACATCATTGAAGTCATCAAGCGAATCGGTCGGAGTTTTATGCATGATCCCCTGTTCGATCATGGCGTAAACGATGCGGCCGAAATCGCGCGTACCCCGCACCCCCCAATGCGCCAGCACCGCCGGTGCCATATGGCCATACCGTTTGATCGCAAACGCCTTGAGACCAAGGCTAAGCTGTTGGCCGCTGACGTGGCGATTGTCTTCCGTTAACGATTCGTAATTGGGGTGAATACGCCCAACGGTAAACGCCAGCCCGTGCTGGACAAATTCCAAGGCCGCCGGCGGAAATTCCGGCTCGGTGGGGGCCTTGCGCGGCGATGTTTTCTTTACAGCCTCATCCATGGCGGCAGCGTCCCAAAAAAATCGGACCGTCATCTACCTCTATTATAGTTAAACGCGGTAGATTTGGGGAAATTTCATCGGACGTGCTTCCACCTTTGAAGCATGTTGCAGAAGGGCAGCAGGCGGTGGATTTTTTTGCCGAAGGCATTTTTTTGTATTATGCTACCTGATTCGCCCGTGCGGGCAGGCGCCGGCCGGCAGGTTACAAGACGTATAGGGAGTAAGCCAAATGGGCAGCGGAAAAAAGAATCACCTTTTCACCAGCGAATCGGTGAGCATGGGCCACCCGGACAAAGTCGCCGACCAGATATCGGATGCCGTGCTCGATTCGCTATTGCGGGCCGACCCCGCAGCCCGTGTGGCTTGCGAAACGCTGGTCACCACCGGTTTAGTTGTGCTTGCCGGCGAAGTGACCGTTCATAATGAAGCGGGCATAAAGGCGCTCAACGATGCCGAGGCGACCGCCCGTAAGACCATTGCCAGCATCGGTTACGACGATCCGGAAACCGGCTTCGATTTTCGCTCTTGTGCGGTGCTTCGCGCCATCCATGGGCAATCAGCCGATATCGCACGAGGTGTCAATCATTCCCAATCGCATGAACAGGGCGCTGGCGATCAGGGAATCATGTTTGGCTTTGCGTGTAATGAAACCAGCACGCTCATGCCGCTGCCCATCTATCTCAGTCACCGCCTGGTGGAACGGCAGGCCGAACTGCGGCAGAACCAAACGCTTCCGTGGCTCCGACCCGACGCCAAAAGCCAGGTGACGGTGGAATACCATAACAATCGGCCGGCCCGCATTCATACCGTCGTGCTTTCCACCCAACACACCGAGGCGGCCGTGGATAAAAAAACCGATGCCTTTTCGGCGGCCGCACGCGCGGAAATTATTGAAAAAATCGTTCGGCCCGTCATCATGACCGAATGCCCCCAGCTCTGGAATGAGCAAATCATCTTCCACATTAACCCGACGGGTAAATTTTTAATTGGCGGCCCACATGGCGATTCCGGCCTCACCGGACGAAAAATTATTGTCGATACCTACGGCGGCCGCGGTTGCCACGGTGGGGGGGCCTTTTCAGGCAAGGACCCATCCAAGGTCGATCGATCCGCCAGTTATATGGCCCGATATGTGGCCAAAAACGTGGTGGCGGCCGGCCTTGCAACCGCCTGTGAGGTTCAGCTCGGCTACGCCATCGGCGTCGCGGAGCCCGTGAGCGTGCTCGTGGATACCGAAGGCACCGCCGTGATTGATGAATCGCTCATCGAAGAAATGGTGCGGAAAGTTTTCGGCCTGCGCCCGCGCGACATTATCAAGCAGTTGGATCTGCTCCGGCCGATTTATCTCAGCACCGCCCGCCATGGGCACTTTGGCCGCGAACTGCCCGAATTTACCTGGGAAAAGACCGATAAAGCCGCCGAGCTTGCAAAGATGGGCGGCGTGCGGACTGGCGATAAAACCGTGGTGACGGTCGGATAAATTTGGCCGGCTCGGTGGGGGGCCAGCGTACCTGGCGTACTTATTGGGCCGAGTTTTCACCCATTTGAAGCCGGGCGATAAACGTATATAATGCAGGTTCTGCGTGCGTTCAAACTGCGGCGGGCGCACCGTGGCGGTATTTGTCATTCGCAGAGCCCGTAAATTTAAGGCAGGAACCATATGGCACATAAAAAAGGGCAAGGCTCGACGAGCAACGGCCGCGATAGCAACCCAAAATATCTGGGTATCAAAACCTACGCTGGCGAATTCGTCACCACCGGATCCATTCTGGTCCGCCAGCGGGGCACAAAATTCAAACCGGGTAAAAATGTCGGCCTGGCGCGGGACGACAGCTTGTTCGCACTGTCCGATGGGTTGGTGAAATTTGCCACCAATCGTCGGGTTTCGGTTGAACCATGGAACAGCTGAAAACTTTGGCGCGCACGCTGCAAGCGGGTGAGCGATGTGGGTGACGGTGGCCATCAATTGGCCGCCCTACGCCCGCTTCTCTTCCGGGCTTGTCCGCCATCACCCGCCGGAATCCACCACTCCGCACCGCCAGCAGCAGGCTCTTATTGTCGCTTCATCGTTGCAAGCTGCTGAGTAAGCAAAACTGCAAGGCTTTCCACAATTTCCTGCCGATGCACGCCGGCGAGCGCCAAGGCGATCTGCGTTTCCATCAGGCCAAACGGAATGCCGGTGTCGTAGCGCTCGCCAAGCACCTCAAGGCAATCGTATTTATTAATTTCCAGCCGCAGCGCCTCCTGGGCGGCGGTCAGTTGAATTTCGCCCTTTTCCCGCACATTCTCGCGGATGTGGCGTGCGAGTACGTCGAATAATTGCGGCGGAAAAACATGCATACCAAAATGGCACAGATAATGGCCGGGGGCAACGCCGGGCGTCATGAGCGTTTTGCGCGCATCCTCAATGGCCGGTTTCTCATGAATGGCCGCCACTTTATACAATCGCTGGTGGCCCGCGATCGGCTCGCCGCGCATGGTGCCGAAAAGATGCAGCAACTTTTCAGGTGTGGTTTTTACCGCGGTCAGGGCCTCGCATTGTTGAGAACCGTAGGCGTCAATAAGCTGCGTGGCGCACCGATCATCTTGTAAAGAAATGTAGATGTGATCGCCAAGCATAAGCAGGAATGGGTCATCCCCCACAAACGCGCGGGCCTGAAACACGGCGTGGCCATACCCCTCCGGCTTTTCCTGCACGGCAAATGAAATGGCCTGCTGCATACGCGAAAGTTTTTCCGATTCCCGCAAGGCCCATTCCTTACCCTTAAACGCCGGCAGAAGCTCGGTTTCCATCGCTCGAAAATACTGCCGGAACTGCGCCTCATCGCCCGGCGATACCACGATGCATATCTTCTCAATGCCCGCATCAAATGCCTCTTCCGCAATGATCTGAATCACCGGCTTGGTCAGCCCGTCGCGATCCACCAGCGGCAGCATCTCTTTCTGTATGACGGAAGTTGCCGGATATTGGCGGGTGCCCCGGCCAGCGGCGGTGATGACGGCTTTGCGAACTTTTTTCATAAACGCCCTCTAATAATAAACAACGTTTATATACGGTCCACGCGCGTTTATCAAGGGGTGCGGGTTGGCGCTAGCCCCGCGAGAAAATAATCCATCAGTTCATGACCCCGCTCAATATGCAGATCGCTTTGACGCGCCGCCTTTTCCGTATACGGGCGCGGCAACGCCCCCTTGCGGTGCGTGCCCGCCATGGCAAACGGTACCCGTGCATCATGATGCTTGCGCGTCACACATTCTGTGGCATGATCGGGCATGATCAAAATGCGCCATTGTTCATAGGTTTTCAGCTTCTGAAGCACCGGCCCCACTATATGCCGGTCAATCGCCTCAATCGACGCAATTTTGGTCACGTAATCCGCCTGATGGCTCGCCTCATCCGGCGCTTCAATATGGCTGCATACAATGTCAAATTCGTCCAGCGCATCGACGCTATACCGGCCCTGTGCGGCGTAATCCGTCTCGTGATAACTCGTTATCCCCGGCACATCAATATTGCGCCACCCCAGAAGGCCCGCTATTCCGCGAAGCAAATCCACCGACGTAATCATGGCGCCATAAATACCGAAACGCTTCTCAAAACTCGGCAGCGACGCGGCCTTCCCCTGCCCCCATGGCCAGATATCCGATGCCGCCTTCTCCCCAAACTGCGCCCGAACCCCATTGACATCGTGCGCCGCCAGAACACGCCGCGCCGCGCCCATTAAATCCAGCAGCAGCGCGCTGCCCGCACCCCGCGGCAGATGCGACGCCACCGGCTGATCGGGAATGTCATGCGGCGGCGTCGTTTTAAGATGGCTGAAATCCGTGCCGCGAACGGTCATCAGATTGCGATAACTTACGCCGGCATGCAGTTCGATGCCTCTGAAGCGCTCATCACAGAGCACTTGCGTCTCCAGCGCCCGCAGCAGATCGCGCGCTTCCACATCTTTCAGATGACCTGCCGAATGATCGATCATCACACCTTCGGCCGTGGTAACAAAATTGCACCGGAACACCCATTGATCCGGCGACAGTCGCAGCCCCATGGCGGCGGCTTCCAGCGGCGCCCGCCCGGGATGATGCTCGGCGGGGTCGTAACCCAGCAGCGACAACGTGCACACATCGCTGCCCGGCAAAAAGCCCGCAGGCGTTGTGCGCACCGTCCCCAGCCGCCCGTTCTGCGACACTTCATCCATAAAAGGTTTTTCCGCCACCTCTAAAGGTGTTTTATCCCCAAGCTCGGCAATGGGCGAGTCGGCGGCGCCATCGGGAATGATGATGACAAACTTTGGAGATGCACTGGCTTTACTCATGTTGATCCAGAATACGCAGATGCGTAGTCGCTCCTCGTATACACTCCAGACGATCCAATTCACTTATCGCCCGGGCCACCCTGCCGTCCGACGCTTCATGCGTCGTTATGACCAGCGGCACATAGGTGTCCGCCAGCGATTCATGCTGCGTCACCGCCGAAATGCTGATCTGATTACGCCCAAGTACCCCGGTAATTTCATGAATGGTTCCGGGGCGGTCCAGTGCGGCGATTCGCAGATAGTGCCGAGAATTAATCTCCTGCAGCGGTATTCGTGAAAGGTCTTCCCGATGGGTCAGCAGTGGATGACATGCAAACAGCGGCACCGCCGTCCCCATGGCCGCTTCCAGAATATCCGCCAATACCGCACTCGCGGTCGGCATCGCACCGGCGCCCCGGCCGTAGTAAACCGTGCGCCCCGCAATGCTCGCATCCACACTGATCGCATTGTATGAGCCGTTGACACCCCCGAGCGGATGCGAAAGCGGAATAAATGTCGGGTGCACCCGCAGCGAAACCCCCTGCGCCTGCCGCTCAGCAATCGCCAGCAGCT
>JAJZGD010000125.1 GCA_021804985.1 Planctomycetota bacterium | reverse complement strand
CCTGCTGAAAACGCGCCCAAGCACACACCAAAAAAAGGACACACCCGATTCAATGGGTGTTTATCATACCGCGCCCCCCCCCTTGTCAAGCGCAAAATTTAACTCGTCATTTTTGCGGGCGAGGCGCGGTAAAGCAGGCTCGGTCGGCTAAATGACGCCGATGCGCGTGGTGGCGTCGCCGCGTCGTCGTCCTCTGCGGCTTCGCTTGGCTGCGTGGGATATTAAATAATCACATCATGCGGCTGCATGATTCCTTAAATCACTTGAGGCGGCTTTGGCATCAAACCGTACTGGCGCGGGTGGGGTCTGTGATGCGGGACACGCCGTGATGACGCAGCACCTCAAGCAGGCCACCACCCTCCTGGGCACGGGCAAATTTCATTTCCGCGGCGGTAATCGCGAGCAGCAGCAAATTTTCCACGCGACCGGTGGGCAACTCGAATTGCTGAATATCTGCTGGAGCAGGCACCACAAAGAGGTATTCCATGGCCGATGGCGGCGGCGGCCGCAGCGCCGGTGGCAGGCTGATGCGATCAAATATTTCGATGAGGTCAAAGTCTGTTCGTCCAGCCGCGGTTAACAGCTGGTTAGCCATCACCCATTGCATCACTTTTTGTGCCCATGGAGAGCGCTCGGCCGTAAACATCAGCACTTCAAAACCGATACCACTGGGCTCGCTTATTTTTGGATTGGCGCACTGATCGGGAGTGGGGTTGGAAAGCCCGGAACTCAGATAGGCCCAGCAATCGCGCATTTCATCGGGCGGCGATTCAATGATGCCGTAATGGAGCCAAAGCGCTGGCGGATCCATGTGATGCGGATGGCCGGTGAAAAATTCGGGGGGAATATTGCTGATCGTAGGGGATAGTTTCCCAAGCAAACGCGGGTAAACGGACTCCTCGCGGATGGCCCAAGTTTGCTCAAAAATTTGTTCAATCGTGTTGTCGGCCATGGCGGCTCCTATGCGCCGCGACCCGAGCGGGAGGGTGGCGGCCGGGGGAGTGCTGACGCGCGGCGGCCGGGCAGTGGCGGCCATGCGGCGGCGGCAAATCGACCACGGCTAGCCACGCAACGGTGGCGGGGCGATGCACTTAACGCCGGGCAAAAGGGCAGCGGCCTGGGCAGCAAAGGAAAAACCGGCAAGCCACAAGATCACGGTCTGCGAGGGAACACCCCAGGAGCCTGTCCGAGTAATGGCCGGGTTCCTAAACGCCAGCCGCTTCCTTCATGCGTTTGATTTCTTTATTTTGCGCTTTTCGCAATTGGCGGCGAGCTTTCTCACTGGGCTTTTCATAGTAGGTGGTGCGCTTCATATCCTTGACAAGCCCTTCTTTTTCGCAGAGTTTTTTGAAACGACGAAGAAGCTGATCAAGGGGTTCGTTGGCTTTCACTTTTACTCTAAGCATTCTTACCTCTGAACAAGCGGCTCGCCAAGCATTGGCAGTCGCGAACAACCATAAAGCCTGCCGCGCAGTTGGGGCGCCCAAGCGTCCGTCAGACCGACAATTCAAAGCGATAGCGCACCACGCTTTGGCGGAGAACAGCTCGGTCGGCCCGGTTATGACGCGGCAATTGGCCGATCTATAACGGGCCGGTAGTATAATGCGGGCGTGAGACGGGGGCAAACCGATCGACGGAGAGGAATGGGGGGATGTTGGGGGGCGTGGGGAGAGAAAATGCTGGTTTCAGGCAATAGTTTGGTCGCCTTGGTCGTTTTATAAGTTAGGACGGGTGGTATTGGATTCGCAGGCCCTTAGTGCATTGATGAAGCGGTGCCAGGCCGGCGACAAAGAGGCGTGGAGCGAACTCGTTGATTTGTACTGGCAGCGGCTTTTTGGATATGCGTATAAAGCCACGCGAAATAAAGACTTAGCGTCCGATTTGGTACAGGAAACTTTTCTGCGGGTGGTGCAAAAGTTTGATCGATACAGCGATCAGGGGAAGTTTGAGGCTTGGCTGTTTCGAATCATCGTGAATTTGGTCCGCGATAACGGCCGAGCTAACGCGAGACGGCAAATGCGGTCTACCGTGGTGGATCATGAGACCGGCTCGGAACTGACGGATCATCTGGCAGGGAAGGTGGCCGCGGATGGCGTGGAACATCGCGAGGATTGCCAAAAGCTTTATAGCGCTTTGGAGCAGCTATCTGAGATGGATCGGCAGGTTTTGTTGTTGCGACACTACGGGTGCATGAGTTTTAAGGAGATTGCCAGCGTTTTGGGGTGCCCGCTGGGCACCGTGCTGGCTCGGGCGCACCGGGCTTTGGGTAAGTTGAGGGTAATCATGGAGGTGGATCATGAAACGTCTTAGCTTGTCACAAGCATGTTTGCTCCATGCCTCGGGTGAATTGGGGCCGGAAGCATCCAAGCGCCTGTTAGCGCATATCCAAGCCAATCCGTCGGCCATGGTCGAGCATGATTTGGTCGCTGGCCGGTACGCCTGCCTGCAATCGCTGCCGAGCCTTGCGGATGAGTTGGATCAGGTATCCTTGGAGAGAATAAGGCAGAATATTGTTGGCGGCGTGCTGGAAAAACGCCGGGCGCATCGACGGCGGGAAATAAAGCGAAAGCTTCGGCCCGTGTATTACCGCTTCATGTCGATTGCATCGGGCGTGGCCGCGGCCTTGGTGGTGATGGCGGCGATCCATGTGGTGCAAGTGCGTGCGCAAGCCCGGGCGCAACAATTGAGCGATGCCGAGACCACGTTTCAGGAACTCGCCCAGACCAATTTGCCGGCGCGGCGCAGTTTTATGCTGCGGCGCATGAGTTGGAACCGCTATTCGGCGGACGGCGGCAGCGGAATTGCCGCATCGGCGCCCAATGGGTCGAGCGCGATTTTGCAATTTCTCGATGCGTTGGATCGCGTAAGGCTTAATGCGAGCAGTAGTATTTCATCGCCGCAGTAGCGGGCAATTGCGATGGCCTGCGGTACTTGCGTAGTGGCGGTCGCTTGGCAGCGGCGGCGGGCAGGAGAATGGCGGCTTAACAGAGCGCCAAAAATAATTGCCATGGATGGCTTCAAAACGCGGTGAAACCGCATTACGCGGGCGGCTGAGCCGCAGCGCTTTGGTTGGAGCTTGATTTCATGACGATAATGGGCCGGTGGCTATTAGTGATTGCCGGAATTTTAATGGCCGGCGCGGCTGCGGGCGCTGCCCCACAGATTCCAGCCAAGAACAACCTACCTGCAAAAAGGGCACCCGCAAAGTCGGTATCGCAGACGCAAGTTCAGAAGATTATGGAATTTCTTAAACAGACGCAGCCCAACGTCTATCGCAAGGCGCTGATTCTGCGACGATCCGATCCGAAAAAATTCCATTCGCTTATTTGTGCGGCGGCGCCGAATTTTCGGCGGCTGGAATTCATGCAGAAATATGATCCGAAGCTTTTTACCTACACGCTGAGGGATTTACGCCTGACGCATGAGTCGTACTGGATTGCATGGCAGCTTAAGAAAAAGCATCTCGATAAAAAGCAGGCCGCGTCGCTGCACGGTCAGCTTATGGTGGTTGTGACCGAGCAATTCAATCTTCGGCAGAAAATTCGCGAACATATCATCCATCACCTTCTCCAGCGGGTGGCACAGATCAAAGCCCAACTGGCACAGCGAAACAAGGCGCGGGAGTCGATCATTTCCGATCGCATCCATGCGCTCATTGGTAAGCAGTTGAGCGTCAATTGGTAATATTTTGGTTGCGGGCTTCTGCGTAAAGCTTCGCCGCATCGGCGGTGCGGTGTGGCCGTGCACTTCGTTTCAGATCAAGGACCGATTGTGAGAAATATCAAGACCGTTTGCTTAAGACCAATTGCTCTGTGGATGCTGGTGATGATTGTTGGTGAATGCGGGGGCATTTTTGCAGCCTCAGCGCACCGCGTCGGCCCGGGCGTACCAAGTTTTCTGGTGCGGCCCGGCTTGCGCGTAAGCCTCGCAGCCAAGGGGCTGAACAATGCGCGATTCCTTTTGCTTGACAGCCATGGCAGGCTTTTTGTCAGCCAGCCGGGGCGGGGCAACATCGTGATGCTGACAGATAAGAACGGGGCGGGATATTTCAAGAAGCGGTCCGTGTTTGTTGCAAATGTTCCCGCGGTTCAGTCGATGGTGTATCGGCATGGCTGGCTTTGGTTTGCATGCGCGGGGCGTATATGCAAAACGCGCGACAATGGAACGCAGACCCATGCCGGAAAAATTGTGACGGTGATCAAGGGCTTGGCCCATGGCGGATGGCATTGGTGGCGAAGTCTTTTGCTCACGCGGCACCATCTGTATACCAGCATTGGCGATATGCGGAACATCAATGCCGATCCGCCAGCGTTGGGGCGCGAGGAAATATGGCAGTACAACCTTGATGGATCAGGTAAAACGATTTTTTGCACCGGTATCCGCAATACGGAAAAACTGCTGCAACGCCCCGGAACCCATCAAATTTGGGGCTGCGATGAGGGAAGCGACCAGTTCGGCCATCCGCTCGGAGAGACCACGGGCCATCAAAAAATCACCGATCTGAACCCGCCGGAAGAAGTCAATCATTACATACGGGGAGGGTTTTACGGCCACCCCTATGTGGTGGGGAATAATATTCCGCGCTACGAATGGCTTAAGAAGCTCGGCGCCCGTGCGATTGTAAAAATCGCACAACATGCCATTCCACCGGCGTGGTGTCTGCCGGCGCATTGGTCGGCGGTATCCGCCTGCTTCCTGACCACCAATTATTTTCCCGGCCTCAAGGGGGATATGATCGTTTGCTGCCACGGATCATGGGACAGCCAACCGCTGGTTGGATACCGTCTGGAAGTGGTGATGTTTGACCATTGGACGAAAAACCCCTCAGGCGAATTTCCGCTGATCAAGACACTGGTGGGCGGAAACAACATTCTCGCCCGGCCGGTGAATTGCATACAGGCACCGGACGGGTCACTGTATTTCAGTTCTGATTCCAACAATTGCATCTATCATGTGACGTACGTGGGGCCGAAGAATGTGTCGCTGGCGACGACGCGTTATTAATTCAGCCGGGGTGACAAATGGCGCGGGGGCAGTGGCCCTTTAATGCAGAAAATGCCGGACGCCCGTCAGCAGCATCGCGACATTATGTTGATTGCATAATTCGACGGTGTCGGAATCCCGTTTGGAGCCGCCCGGTTGGATCAGCGCCTTGATCCCCGCATCAATCAGCATTTTCGGGCCGTCGGCAAAGGGAAAAAACGCATCGGACGCGGCGACCGCCCCCGCGAGTTTGGCCATATGACCGTTTTGGCGGGCGAGGTCAACGGCGAGCCGACAACTGGTTACCCGGCTCATCTGCCCGGCGCCGACGCCAAGCAATTGCCCATCGCGAACAATCACTATGGCATTGCTTTTGACATGCTTGCAGATGCGCCACGCCACGAGCAAATCGGAGCGCATCGCCGGCGTCGGCGGGACGGTGGCTACGGATGAAAATTTTTCCGCATCTTCGCGTAAGGTATCCGCCTGCTGCACCAGAACCCCACCGGAAATATCCGTAAATTTCAGCGGCGGACAGGGGGGGGATTTTTGGGGCTCGGCCGCAAGCAGGCGGCAATCAACCCAGCGTTGCCGCAGGATGGCCAGCGCATCGGCCGTGAAGTCGGGTGCGAGCAGCACTTCGAGAAATTTTTTGCCTGCGACGATCACCTGCGCCACGTGCGCATCGACAGGGGTGTTGACGGCCACAATGCCGCCAAACGCCGCCTGTGGATCGCCCGCGTAAGCCAATTCAAACGCTTCGGCAGCGCCCGCTGCGACCGCACAACCGCAGGGATTGGCATGCTTAATGACCGCTGCGGCCGGCCGATCAAATTCGCCCACCAATGAGAAGGCAGCATCGGCATCGAGCAAATTAATATAAGAAAGCTTTTTTCCGTGAAGTTGCCGTGCCGATGCAATGCCGCCAGGTTGCTGGCCGCTGGTATAAAGGGCCGCGGCCTGATGGGGGTTTTCGCCGTAGCGCAGATCGTCCACTTTTTCGTAGCTTTTGATCATGGTGGGTTGCAGGCACGCCGCATTGCCCCCATCGCCAAAGTATTGGGCGGCAATATATTCATGGATGGCGGCGTCATACGAAGCCGTGCGAGCGAAGGCCCACATGGCCAGATCCAGCCGAAAGCGGGCGGTCGTAGCGCCATGGTCGCGGCGCATTTGTTCCAGGAGTTTTGGATATTGAACGGGGTCGGTCACGACGGCAACACTGCGATAATTTTTCGCCGCCGAGCGGATCATGGAAGGCCCCCCAATATCAATATTTTCGATGGCGTAGGGCAACGTGCAATCGGGGGCTTTGATGGTCTTTTCAAAGGCGTACAGGTTGACGATCAACAGATCGACGGGCTTGATGCCATGGGCGGCCATGGCATCCAAATGATGCGGATCATCCCGAAGGGCCAGCAGGGCGCCGTGGACGGCGGGGTGAAGCGTTTTCACGCGGCCATCCATCATTTCAGGAAAGCCGGTAACCGAGGCAATATCCACGACGGGCACGCCCGCAGCAGCCAGTGTGTTGGCGGTGCCCCCCGTGGAGATAATTTCGATGTGGAATTCATCGTGGAGCACGCGGGCCAACTCAACGATTCCGGTTTTATCGGTTACGGAAATAATGGCCCTGCGGATGGGCACGATATCGATTGGTGTCAGCACGCTGGCCCCTTAGCGCGGCGGCACAGAACTGTAGTGCCTGCCGGTATGAATTGAACCATAAACGCCTGCTTTGCGCCGGGGTTTACTGCTGCGGATAACGGCGAACGATGGCCATTAAATAGCCACGGGTTGACGCGGCATAAACGGTGGATGAATGCGTGGACGCGGCGAAAAGGCATTTGGTTTTGGCCTTGGCATGATAGATGACGGTGCCATCAGCCGAAGAGATAATTTCCAGTCGCCCAGCCGAGGTTACGGCGGCAATGCGGTTAGCGATTTTCCCGACGACGCGCTCTACGCCCGCAGCCGGCCCCCATTGAATTTGGCCCGTACTCGGGCTGAGGGAAAACAGCCCGGTATCGCCGGTGCAGATCAGCAGATGTTTGGCAAACATGACCGGCTTATGATCGAGGCGTCCGGCCAGATGAGTGATCCATGGGGCAATCCCGGATGAGGGGCGAACGGCGTAAAGATTGTGATTAAGGCACGGCACAAAAACCAGCTTGCCGTCGGTACCCAGATTGGCCACGACTGCCCCGGAGAGAATTCTTCGCCAGCCATCGCTGCCGTCGGTGGCAATATGCCCCCAAAGAAATCCCTTTTGCGAACCACAGACAATCATGCCATCAAGCACGACCGGTCGCGAAAGAAAGGCATCGCCCCGGGAATACTGCGCCCATTGCATGAACAAGGGGATGTGGGTTGAGAGAGAATAAAGCCGATCATGGAACGCCCCAATAAACAGGCGATCGGAGCCGATCCGCGGACGGGTTGAAGGTGCAAATCGCAGCGTTTGCGATTTGGTCACCGTGCCGTCGGCGGCATTCACCACGAGCATTTTGCCGCCGCTGACAATCAGGAGTTGATTTTTGCCGTAGGGGACCGGCTCGAACGTGCCTTGGCCGCGGGTGGCATATTCCTGTGTCCAGGCGATCGTGCCAGAGGATGCGTTCACGCAGATAAGAAAGCCGAAGTGCGTGAGTGCAAAAAGTTTTTTGCCCACCAGCCAAAGATGCGAGATGCGGTCGCGGGAATGGTTTCCCAGGCCCAGCGGCAACTGCCAAAGGGCCTTAAGCCGCGCATGGTGGAGCGCCCCGTCGGTGAACGGGGCCGGAGCGCCACGCGAAGGCGGCGCAAAGGCCAAAGACAAACAGATAACGGAACAGGCAAGAAGGCTTGCGTAACTCCACCGCTTGGCACGCATCAAAATCGCTCCTATTTCAGTCGCCGCGAGCAGACACTGCAGGCATTCCGCAACCAAACCCCTGCCATCGGTGCGGATCGTTAATCCTGGCTCACGCCCCCATTGCGCCTGCAATATTTGGAATCTTAACCGGCATACCCCATTGGTCAACACGCGGCTAAACCGGCGGCAAAACCGGCGGGGCATTTTTCTCTCCCGGCGGGCACCTGCACGCGTGACAACCGGCCAGCCTCGCGGTGCGTCAACTGCGATTACGCGAAGCCAACGCCGGGGTGCGGGCGGTGGCGCCCAAGCACATGGGGCGGCCGGCCCCGCCAAACAGATGGTGCGGCCAATACGGGGCCGCGCAGCGGCGTCGCGGGCGCAGAGGGGGCGGCTTGCGGAGGGCGAGGGCCGACGGGGCAAACTGGATGAACGTCCGAAAAGATCGGGCGTCACTGGAGGCAAGCGCGTAAGGCCAGTATCCTAGTGCCTGAATGAACATCCTGCTGATTGCCAATTCCGCCAAGCCTGAAGCCGTCGCCGCCGGCCGAAGCCTTTCTGACAAAATTCAAAGGCTAGCGCCGGCGGATAAAGTTTCTTACATTGAGGGGATATGCGAGGCGGACCTTCGGAACCTCGCCGATCGCCCGGACCTCATCGTGCTGCTCGGTGGGGATGGCACCATACTGGAGGCGGCCCGGTTCCTCGCCCCCTACCGTGCACCCGTGGCAGGCGTTAACTTTGGCAAACTCGGTTACATGGCGGCTTTCACGCTGGAGCAGTTTGAGAATTACCTGCCGGATCTGCTTTCCGGCAAAAATCGCATCATGCCGCGGCTCATGCTTGAGGCATTTGTATATCGCGCCGGGGCGAGCAGCCATCCGGGCGACGCACCGGCGGCAGACGTGCCGATCATGCAGTGTATGGCCCTTAACGATGTGGTCGTTAATGCTGGCGCACCATTTCGAATGGTGGAACTGACGGTCTGCGTGGATGGCACTGACACGGCGACATTTCGGGGGGACGGAATTATTATTTCAACCGCGTCGGGTTCGACCGGTTACAACCTGTCGGCCGGAGGGCCGTTGATTGCCCCCGATGTCGGCGCGATGGTGATTACGCCAATCTGCGCGCATTCCCTTTCATTTCGGCCGGTGGTGGTGCGCGATTGCAGCGTCATCAGCCTGAAGCCGCGGCGGCTTAATGAGGGGAGCCACGTCGTGCTCGACGGCATTGTTGCCAATCCGCTGCGGGCGAATCAGTATGTTTTGGTGAAGCGGGCGGCCAACCCCCTGCTGCTCATTGAAAACCCCGCCCAAAACCACTGGAAAATGCTGGCGCAAAAGTTGCACTGGGCGCATAACCCGCAAGCCGGACTAACGCCATAAGCGGCGAACACACCGCGCCCCTGGCATGGTGGTATGCGAGCGGGCGGGGAAACTGGAAACATCGGAGAAATAATGGTGACGAAGGAAGCGGTTGTGACCAAGCCTACGAATTCTGGCACGGTGGAATCTCTGCTGGATTTCCGATACCTGTTCCGCGCCTTTCGTCTGACCATTACACCCGG
>JAJZGD010000006.1 GCA_021804985.1 Planctomycetota bacterium | reverse complement strand
AAACTGCACACGGGGAGATCCCGCAATGATCAAGTGGCGCTCGACATCCGATTATGGTGCATCGATGCCATTAAAACATTGCGCGAAGCCGTCATGGATGTTCAAAAATCGCTGCTGAAACTCGCGGGGTCAACGCGGCAGTTCGCGGCGCCCGCTTACACGCATTTGCAGCGGGCACAGCCCATCGTATTTGCGCACGAACTGCTCGCGTATGTCGAGATGCTGGAACGCGATCGGCTGCGCCTCTGGGATTGTGCCACCCGAACATTTGCGTCGCCTCTGGGCTCCGGCGCCGTTGCCGGATCGACCCTTCCCATCGACCGCAGATTCACCGCTAAAATATTGGACATGCCGCTGGTTACACGCAACAGCCTTGATTCGGTTGGTGACCGCGACTTTGCCATCGAGTTGGTTTTTGATATGGCCATGATTGCCATGCATTTGTCGCGCTTTGCCGAACAATGGATCATTTACAGCTCCACCGAATTCGATTTTATTCGCCTCGCCGATCAGCACACCACGGGAAGTTCGATGATGCCGCAGAAACGCAATCCGGACGTGTTAGAGTTGATTCGTGGGAAAGCGGGCGGCGTTTACGGACAACTCATGGCCCTTCTTACCATGTTCAAGGGCCTGCCCATTTCATACAACCGCGATATGCAGGAGGATAAGCGGCTGTTGTTTGCCGCGTTTGATGCCATCCTTCCCTGTCTGCAAATAACGGCCGACATTGTCGCGGGCGTCCGGATCAATAAGGCATCCATGGCTGCCCGCATCGATGAAGGTTTCCCCGATGCGACGGTGCTGGCGGAATATCTGGTAAAAAAGGGCGTGGCCTTCAGGACGGCTCATCAGATGGTGGGGAAGTTGGTGGCGTTTTGCGACCAGGCCGCCAAACGCACCCTTTCAGATTTGACTCTGGAACAAATGCACACGGTCTGTCCCGAGATCGGCGAAGATGTGTATGCCGTGCTCGGTTCGGTCAATGTGGTAGCGGCTTATCAGTCCGATGGATCAGGCTCGGTGCAGTCCGTTGAGTTGCAAATAAAATGGTGGAAGAGAAAATTCTATGAGCTCGCTGCGGGCGAGCGGTCTAAACGTTGACGGCCGGGCCTATCGATCACCGGCGGGTAAAAAATCTCTCCCAATTTGCATGGGAAAATTTGGCTATGTCCGCATCGCTTATGCCGCGCGCGGATAACGCGTCGCACAGATGTGGCAGTTCGAGATGCGACTCCAGCGATCTCGGCAGCGCGTGGGAATCAAATCCGCCATCCATATCCGATCCCAACCCCACACCATCCATGGAACCCCCTAGATCGCTGATGTGTTCGATGTGACCGATGACGTCGTCGATGGCCGCTCGACCGGCCGCGAGAAACTTCGAAAATAGATTAATCCCAATGACACCTCCGGCTGCCATAAGCTCGGAAATCTGGCGATCCGAAAGATTGCGGGGCGTTTGCCGGGCTGGCGGCAACAGCGAACGGCAATTGGAATGCGAGGCGATTTTCGGCATCTGCGCAGACTGCAGCGCATCGAAAAAAGATTCTTCGCAAAGATGTGATGTGTCCAATACCATGCCGAGTTCCGCAGCCCGCATCAGCAGGGATTTGCCTTCCTGCGTAAGGCCGCCACGCGCTTCGTTGCCGGCGGCCCATCGGTTGGCCTCCGTCCACGTCAGGCTGATCACCCGCACACCGCGCTGATAAAAGTGATTTAAATCGTCGAGCGTTCGCACGCAGGCGCACCCTTCCATAAGTAGAAGAATGCCGGGTGCTCGTCTCGGGTGTGCACTGGTTCGCGCATCGATTAACGCTCCGCACGCAAGCCATTGGTCATAAATATTAAGTTGGGCCTCGGCGCACGCATAGGCTTCGTCGGCGGTCCGGTAGCACCACCGTCCGTTTTCCGCCGGTGCAGCGGAATTCAATGGCTGAACGAAGATGGTGGCGAGAACGGTCGCTACCGCAGCGTCGCGTAGCGAGGGAATGGTAACGGCCGCGCCGGGTTGCTCGATTTGCACCTGCCGCAGCGGGGCCAGCATATCGCGCCCATTGAGTGCGAGATAGGCCAAATCCAGATGCGCGTCAAACCAGCGGGTGGTGCGTATTTCGCTCATCGGGCGGTGGCCGCTCAATGCTGGGGGTCAATTTCAATCACGCGGTATTTGCCAAAGATGGGCAACTCTTCGCAACTACCGGTCATCACGTGCAGAATGCCGACAACTGCCAGAACCAGAAACAATGCTGAGATGATGCCATTGATAAAACCAAATAGCGCAGCAATTGGCGTCAGATTGAAAATGTAAGGAAGCCCGGTGAGCAATACCTGCATGGCCGCCCATCGCAACACCTCAAGGATGAAAAGCAAAAAGCCTTGATTGGTGTGATAGCGAACAAAGCGGCTCTGTTGCCCGAAAACCAAGGGTATGATGACCAAGATCGGAATGTACGCAAGAATGGCCATGGCACGGTTATTTCCGACGGCGCTGTCATCGAGCGGTTCTGCGGCGTGGGTTTCGCTCGGCATCGGTGGAACCGGCACCAGCGCTGCCGCCACCGGATCCGCTGGAAGACTATCCCCCGGCTTTTCAGCAGGCTTGGATGGCTTTAGTTCGTAGTCGTCACCCATATGTTCTCCTTCGCGCTGCCATCGCCATGGCGTTGATCGTATAATACTCAAGGCAGGGGCTTGCGTGAACCGTCCGTGCCTCCGCACGCTGTAAATTGTAACGTTTGGTGAAACTTATGAGTGATTCCAAACTTCCGCCCGCACCATCCGGACCGCTGGTTACGACAGACTTAATAGTCGCCTGCGGTGTACTGCTGGTTATGGTGGTTGCTGGTTTTATTCTCATTGCGTGGGTGCGGCGTCGGGCCGTGAAAGACACGGATGAAACCAGCGAGGGCTTTTCATTTCGGGATATGGAAAAAATGGTGGAGCGGGGCCTCATCACTCCGGATGAATTCAAAGAAATCAAGCGGGCCCGCGCCATGAAAATGGCGAAGCGCTTTAAGGCGACCGATGATGACCATTAAGGCGGGCGCAGCATGGATCGCGGTTGATTAAGGCTGCCGCCGCGTTATCGGCCGTGGGCCGCCACAAGTCCTGTACGCATCAACGGTTAGGCGGAAAATATGCCTTTGAATGGCGTTATTTACCGCAGCCTTGAGCGGTTTATGTTATAGTAGAAGTATTCGTTGGCGTGCATTGCCGATAGCGCGGGGCGCAGGTGCAACTCACGCTTTGACCATCTCCGTGTCGTCCAATGGAGGTTGGTCTGGGGGTTTCGGACGGTGGTGTTCGATGCCAGATCGAAGATGAGGCAGGCCCCCGTTTATCGGCGGGTAAAATTATGGCAAATCAATCCAGTGGAAGCGGTAATGGGGGCAATGGCGGAAATCGCGGTGACGATCCGGCAAGCACGAAATTTAAGGGTCGCCGTGTAACCAATTGCTCGTTTTGCGGAAAATCCAGCCGCGAAGTTGGGCTGATGGTTGAAGGCCCCAACGACATATACATCTGTGAAAATTGCTCCGAACTTTGCCTGAATATTTTTAAGCAGGAAAAGCGCAAGGTAACGGGCTCCAAACAGCCGATCGGGCAGATTCCGCCGCCACGCCAGGTCAAAGAATTCATGGATCAGTATGTCATCGGGCAAAACGACGCCAAGCGAGCTTTGGCGGTGGCGGTGCATAACCATTACAAGCGCCTCGCCCATGCCGATGCCCGCGGGAAGGAAGATGTCGAACTCGATAAATCCAATGTGCTGCTGATTGGGCCGACCGGTTCCGGAAAGACGCTCCTCGCCAGAACCTTGGCACGCTGCCTCAATGTGCCATTTGCCATTGGCGACGCTACCACGCTGACCGAAGCCGGTTATGTCGGCGAGGATGTCGAGAACTTGCTTCTGAAACTTCTGCAGAACGCCGACTACGATCTCGAGGCGGCCCAACGCGGCATCATCTACATTGATGAGATCGATAAAATCGGCAAGACCAATATGAATGTCTCGATCACGCGGGATGTATCCGGCGAGGGCGTGCAGCAGGCGTTGCTGAAAATGCTGGAGGGAACGCTGGCCAACGTGCCACCGCAGGGCGGCCGAAAACACCCCGAGCAGCAATACATTCAGCTCGATACGACGCATATTTTGTTCATATGCGGTGGAACGTTTGTTGGTCTGGACCAAATCATTGCCAAAAGGCTGGGACGAAAACTTATTGGCTTCCACGCGGAGGTCCAGATCATTTCAGAAGAGACCAAGCGGCAAACCGCCTTGGTTAAGCAGGTAACCCCCGATGATTTGATCGAATACGGAATGATTCCGGAATTTGTCGGGCGTTTGCCGATCATCGCGCCCCTTGCTCCGCTGGATGAAAATGGAATGATGCAGATACTTACCGATCCAAAAAATGCGCTCGTGAAGCAGTATCAGCGATTTTTCCAGATGGAGGGGTGTGAACTTGAGTTCACCGATCAGGCGTTGCGTTTGGTAGCGCAACGCGCCCTTAAGCGGGATACGGGCGCACGGGCACTGCGGGGCGTCATGGAAGAAATTATGCTCGACTATATGTACCATCTGCCGGACCAGACGGAAAAGGGCCGATATCTGATTACCGAATCGATTGTAAGTGGGCAGGAAAGCCTGTTTGATACCAAGCCCATTCCCCTGAATAAAAGCGCTTAGGAGCCTGTCCGAGTAATCGCCGGGTTGCGACGGGTCAACGCCGTCAACAGCTTTGTGGGCGGGGCTGTGTAGGAGCCTGTCCGAGTAATCGCCGGGTTGCGACGGGTCAACGCCATCAACAGCTTTGTGGGCGGGGCTGTGTAGGAGCCTGTCCCAGTAATCGCCACGTTGCGACGGCGTGATTTTTGGCACCCATTAAGCAGCGGCGGCGCCCAGCCCCTGACATAGGCGCTTCTTTATGATGACAAGCGGTTTAAACCCGCCCCAGTCCACCGATGGCGGCCTCCGGCTGGCGCTGTGGCTCGACGAGCGCACTTTCCTGACGGAATTCACCTTTCTTCGGCAGCTTTGTGTGGCGCTTCGCGCCGAACGGCATCACGTTGTTATTGTGGCACCGGAATCGGTTGCCCTTCAACCGCTTGCAGGGCTCGTCGCCGAGCAGTTCGTGGTGAAACCCGCATCGCTTCCAAGCGCTTTATTTTCCCGCGATCGGCGCACTCATGCCAAACTGGCCAATCAATTGCGCAGTCAAGCCTTGGATGCAGTTATTCTCTTCGGCTTCAACCCGACGCAGTCGCCAGTGCTCGCGGAATTGGTCACTACCGTTTTGCTGCGTTGGCATTTCGATCTGAATGAAACGCAGGATGTCGGCCTGGATGTGCATCGGATTTTCGCCACCGCCGAGTTACAAGCCGCCTACGCATCGGTATCGCCGGCTCGCGGCACCGTCATTCCGCCCGGCGTTTTTACCCATGCGGATTTACCCGTCCGACCTAAGCAGGACGGAATGTTTTCAATCGCGTGTCTGGATATGATCCAAAACCCCGCCGAAATAGAGGGGTTTCTGCGCGCATTTTCTCAGATACCCCCGCCCGCTGCCACAATGGCCTTGTTTCTTGATACCGGCCCCGCGGTCGATGCGGTATGGCGCATGGCGCGAGATATGAAATTGTCGGCGCGCGTGAGTTTCATCCCGGCGATTGCCGCGGCCAGTTGCGTCATTTCATCCGTGGATGCCTTAATCAATATCGAACCGCAAACCAGATTCTGGCACGCCGGGCTTGAGGCCATGGCCGCCATGTGTCCAACGGCCTGCCGTGGTCGATCGGTCGGCTCGTTGTTCTGTGCCCAAACCAGTCGCATTGTCAGCAGGCAAGCGGATTGGGGCTCGTGTCTAACATCATTGGAGAGCGACCATGCGACGTCACGCTTGCTGGCCACCACTGCGGCCAACCGGGTGCGAGAGCAATATGCGATGAGCACCACGGCATCGCAACTTTCCCATTTGCTCAAAGTTTTGAAACGTGGTTCACTGGCACTTGAACTGCCGCCGAAACACTAGGAGCCTGTCCGAGTAATCGCCGGGTTGCGACGGCGTGATTTTTGGCGCCCATCAAGCAGCGGCGACGATGGCGTACCCGACGCAGAGGGTACACCGAGGAGCCGCGCCGCAGGCGGGGCGGCGTGATTTTTGGCTCCCGCCCCCTAAGTCGGTAATTCATCCCAGCTACGGCCGCTGCTCTTGAGAAGCTCTTCAGCTTCGGCCGGCCCCCACGATCCCGGTGAATAAATCTTGAGCGGTGGTTTTCCGGCGGCCCATGAGCCTTCAATTCGATCAATAATCTGCCAGGCGCTTTCAACCTCATCGCGACGTATGAAAAGTGTGGAATCCCCTAAAATGGCATCCAGCAGCAGCCGCTCATAAGCTTCCGGAGAATAACTTCCGAAGGCCTCACTGTAATGAAAATTCATGCCAACCGGTGCGATGGTCGCCGCCGTTCCGGGACGCTTGGCGTTCATGCGCAGGCCAATGCTTTCACGCGGTTGAATGCGGAGTGTTAATACATTGGCGCTGGTACCGCGCTGGGGCGTGTTGAAGAGCACGCCGGGTGCACGGTTAAAATGAATATTAATTTCCGATCCTTTACGCTTCAGGTGCTTGCCGCTTCGAAGGTAAAAAGGCACCCCATACCACCGCCAGTTGTCGATGGCCAGCTGCACGGCGGCGTATGTTTCCGTCGTGCTGTCCGCCTTGACGCCCCGTTCTTCATGATAGCCGATCACCGGTTTGCCATTTTCGCTGCCGGCGGAATATTGCCCGCGCACGGTCATTTTTTCCACCTGTTCGGGCGTAAACGCGGAGATCGCCTTAAGCACCCGAACTTTTTCATCCCGAATGGCGTCGCCATCAAGCGAAACCGGCGGCTCCATCGCGACAAGCGTGAGCAATTGCATCAAATGATTCTGGATCATATCCCGCAAGGTGCCGGCAGTATCAAAGTAGCCGCCCCGGCCCTCCACGCCGATGTCTTCCGCAACGGTGACTTGCACATGATCGACATATCGCCGATTCCAGATCGGCTCAAAGATGCCGTTGGCGAATCGGAATACCAGCAGATTCTGTACCGTCTGTTTGCCGAGGTAGTGGTCAATTCGAAAAACCTGCGATTCGTCGAACACCCGATTGATTGCCCAGTTTAGTTGTTGCGCCGATTGCAGATCATGCCCGAAAGGCTTTTCGACAATAACGCGTCGCCACGCCTTGGAATTAAAGGGATCAATATTGCCCAAACCCGCCTGACCAAGTTGCGACACGATGGTTCCGAATTCGGTGGGACTCGTCGAGAGGTAATACAGCCGCCGACCACCAAGGCCGTGAGTTTTGTCCAACTCTAACAGGCGCGTCGCCAGCGACTGATAGCCGTCGGCTTGGTCAAAGGAACTCTGGTGATAGAAAAGGCGGGGGGCCAATTTTTCCCAAACACCCGGATCCACGGGTCGGCTCCGCGAAAAGGCATTGATGCCGCGGAGCATTTCTTCACGAAATTCAGCGTCGGTTTTCGGGCGTCGGGCAAAACCAATGACCACGCTGGACGGGGGCAGCAGGCCGTCTTTACTCAGGTTATAAATAGCGGGTAGAAGCTTGCGAGCGGTTAAATCGCCGGTGGCTCCGAATATAACCAAGGCACATGGCTCCGCCGTGATGGCGGGGGTGCTTTGAGAATTTTCCAGCATTGCGATTCCTGTTCAGGAGCATGTTTTGCGGCGGTGGTTTCGCCGGGGCCGCATTGCGGTATTCTAGCGGAAAGTGTTGCAAATGCTTGAGATGATTTTATGACCGCATCCATTTGGGCGCCATGGCGTCTGGATTACATTAGAAGCGTCACCGGTGAAACCAAGGGGTGCTTCCTGTGCGATATTGCCAGACAGCCGGAACTGGACACTGGCCAACTCGTTATTGCCAGGACGGATACTGCGCTTCTGCTTATGAATCGCTTTCCGTATGTCAACGGCCACCTGCTTGTGGCGCCGTACGCCCACGTCGCGGACTTGTCAGATTTGGTGGCCGAGCAGCGCGCGGCCCTTTTGGAACTGGCGCTACACGGCCAGCAATTGCTGATTGGCGCCATGAATCCGCAAGGGTTTAATATGGGTGTGAACATTGGCAGGTGTGCCGGAGCGGGACTGCCCGGACATGTTCACATGCACGTGGTTCCGCGCTGGAATGGGGACATCAACTTCATGACAACCGTCGGGCAGGTGCGGGTAATTCCACAAGCCTTGGAAGCCGCCTTTGCGCAATTGTGTCAGGAGCGAGCGAAACTGAAAGAGCGTCTGGCCCCCCCGGCCCTTTAAATTTCTATCGGGAGAAATCGTGTCCAATCTTATCGTTATTCCTGCCCGCTACGAATCCACGCGCCTGCCGGGCAAGGCACTTCTCAGGCAGTCCGGAAAATATCTGGTTGAGCATGTTTATGAGCGGGCGGTTTCCGCAACGCGCGCCAGCGGCGTGGTTGTGGCCACCGACGATGTTCGAATTGTTAAAGCTGTGAAAAGCTTTGGGGGTGTGGCGGTCCTTACTTCCGCCGCCCATGCATCCGGAACCGACCGCATTGCCGAAGTGGCTCGCATGCCGGAATACCAACATTTTGCAAGGATCGTCAATGTTCAGGGAGACGAGCCCGAAATTGATCCCGCCTTGATCGACAGTCTCTTTCGCCTGCTGGAAAGTACGGATGTGCCCATGGCCACGGCCGCCGCACCCTTCGACGACGTTGAAGAAATTTACCGCCCGAACATTGTCAAGGTGGTGGTCGATCAGCGCCGTTTTGCGATGTATTTTTCCCGCAGTGTAATTCCGCATGACCGCGAGGGCCTAAGCCGCGATGCACCCCGGCTCATGCTGGCCGGCCTTTACCGCAAGCATCTGGGCATTTACGGCTATCGGCGGGAATTTCTGCTCACGCTCAGTGAGACGCAGCCATGCGAACTCGAGCAGATGGAAAAGCTCGAGCAACTTCGTGCCCTGTACTTAGGGGCGCGAATTATTGTTCACGACAGCCCGCACGCGCACCACGGTATTGACACGCCGGAAGACTACGCAGCATTTCTCATCCGTCAGGGAATTCATGCGTAAGACGCCGCGCGGTTTGTGCCCCTGACCAGCGGCAATTCACCGGAGCCCTACAACCCATAGCCGCCAGAGGTGATTGCGCCGCTTGAATTCGTTAACCCCGGCCTGCGTCACCCGCGTGCCGGTCACATTCAGGTACCGCAAATGTCCGAGGTTTGAAATTGCCGCCAGGCCGGCGTTGGTCACCGCGGTGTGCTCCAGATGCAGATACATCAGATTAACCATGACGCTCAAGCCCGAGATGCCGCGATTGGTCACCGCGGTATGGCTCAAATTTAATGTAACAATATTTGCCCCGATGTGAGAGAGCGTGGCAATATCCCCGTTGTTAAAGCGATGATCGCGCGAGGCGTCGCATGCGAGCCACGGCAATCCGCGCCGGAGTGCCCGGATGGCGATCCCCGTCTGTTTCGAAATCCGGTGAATCTCCGCGTAAATTCTGCTTAGCGGTTGGGGGATAAACATGCGGGCAATTCGTAACTCCGCAGATGCGGCCTGCCGAATGGCGCGCGTCGCATGCAGGGAATCAAGTGTGCCGGCGGCGCTGCAGCCGCTTTGTACCCACCATTTCAGCAGCGTTATTTGCGCTGAAGTCAGATTGCCATGGCCATGGGGTGGCATGCGGTGATGATTCCACCGCGGTAGCAGAATTCGACGGATCAAGGCGCTGTGCGCCGCATCCCCCGGCAGCACCACTTTGTGCCCGTATTTTCCATACATCACATTGGCGTAGGTGTCGAGTCGCAGATGCCCTTTTTGCCTGTGAACGCCATGGCACATCACGCAATTCTGAATGAAGATGGGCTGAATCAAACGCGGGTACACCGCCGCTGCACCACCGCCGCCGACGTCGGCCATAATCCAGTGTCGGTGGGCACGTGCCAGCGGCGCTGCTGCGGCCTGCCCTCCGGCTGCAAACCTAAGCCCAAGAACGGCAGACATCAGCACTGCCGCCGACATGGTCAGCACAATCCAAGAATTCTTCGAGCATCCTAAATCAGGCATAAAACAGCTTCCTTCTTCCAAAGCGTTCATGGGAACGGCGCCGCGCACGGCGTCATACAACTTGCAATCCATCTTACCTGATTAAAACCACCCGCAGCGGAATCCGATGCGCCTGCGGCAATGGGATCAGGTTTTCAGGTGGCACCGGCGCATGGCCGGAGAAAATTCTGACGCATGACGCGCCATGGTTAATATGCAGGCAGATCATTTAACCCTCCGTCGCCCGTTACCACAAGGTGTTCAATATAGTTCCGTTTTTTCAGCGCGTGTATTGCCGTTTGGCTGATTTGCGGCCCCGGAACACTTAAATATTTCAGGTGGGTGAGGTTGGAAAGCAGATTGAGTCCTTTCGACGTTATGGCTGTATGCCGGAGATGCAATGATTCCAGATTGACCATCTGATTAATCAGTGCGAGGCTGCGGTTGGTAATGGCCGTGGAATCCAAATTCATGTCGATGATATTGAGCCTCAGGGGGGTGAGCATTTGCAACTCGGCATCGGAGAATGCTTTGACATGGCGCGCACTGCATCGCAACATCCCACCCGTTTTCCCGGCAGCACTTATCCTGACACCGGTGCGCTTCGAAAGGTGCTTTATCAGCGCCGCAATCTTTCGCATAGGCAGCGGAGACCGGTTGGTCGCGGCCGCAAAAAGGGTCTGGACATCCGTAAGAATATTTCGGGGCGGCCGGAGCGCGTCGAGCCGTTGGGTGGGGCTGGCGCCGGCGTTGACCCACCATTTTAAAATCGCGATCTCGCCAGCGGTGAGCTGGGGATGGCTGCGCGGCGGCATGCGGTGGCTATGCCCCAACGGCAGCAGAATTCGTTGCAGCAGAATGCTCCGCTGGGCATCGCCTGGCAAAACGATTGCCTTATGGTGACTGCCACGCATCAGCCATGCATACGAATCGAGGCGCAGCCCCGCCTTCTGTCGGTCCGGCCCATGACAAGACACGCAGTTGTCCGTAAAAATGGCCTGGATAATTTGCGGATAGACGAGCGCAGTGGAGAGATGCGCGATTTTTGGCAACGGTTTGGCCGCCTGGGGAGCGGTGTCCCCCAAAAGGCTTTTTATTGCCGGCGGTGCGTATTCGGTGAGATAATTGCTGCCATATGTCATCGAGCCTCCGTAGTGCCCGGTGATAATAATCATCACCATTGAAATACCCAACGTTACGTAATAGACCGTGAATTGCTTCAATTGGCATAGCGCCCACATTAATACGCATAGCCCCGCGACACTCACGCCCAGCCACCGATGCCAGAAAAGTAACGCCGGGTTGTACGTGCCGCCGGTCGCCAATAGCCACCCGCAGGTGGCGGTTATCACGGCACAGATGGCCAGCACGGGCACCATCAATCGCCGCACGGTGGCAACGGGCGCTCGCCAGGTGGGCCGCATTGCGGATAGTTCCAAAATGGCGAGAATGAACAATATGCCAATCGGCAGATGAACCAACATCGGGTGGAATCGCCCGATAAACAGCATCAGATTCGCGGAGCGTGCAAACATGCTGGGAAGTATACGCGGTGCGCTCCGGTCTATTGCGTCGCCAAAAAGTTTTATTTCGTCGGCGCCTGCAGCGTGCGGCAACGGCCATCGAAGCGCCCCCGTACTTAAGGCGCGCCAAGGCAGCGTTGCCGCCCGGGTTATTTTGCGTGGGCAATACTCCGACGGCTAAAGCGTTAGGAGCCTATCCGAGTAATGGCCGCCGCAACCCGGCGATTACTCCGATAGGCTCTCGGGCGAAAGCCGGGTGTGCGAAGTTTTGATTTAATATGGCGGGCTGGCAGCCAAATCACAAATTTTAAACTCGCGAGCGTCTGCGCAGCCTGCACCATTATTTAGTCAGGCACGCGATCATTTGTTTTTTTTGAGGTTAACTGCATGAAACGGCGTGATCTTCTCAAGCTCGGTATCGGCACGGCAACGTTGGCGGCGATTCCTTCCTGTACCAGCGGCTCAGCGGCAGAAATGTCGCAGGCGGACCGATTCGAAGTCGGCCGATTGGAGACCGCTAAGAATCATGGCTGCGCTCCCCGCAGGGTGGAATTGCTGGATTTTGACTGGCGCTTCAAACGTGCAGCCCATTTTTCCAACCCCAAAAATGCAGTCTCCATTGATACCTGGTTTTGGAAGCAAGGCACGCCCGACCAAGTTGCCGAGATGACCGCCATGCACGTGGACACAACTGGCCACGGCTGGCATAAGGTCGACACAAAGTTCCAAGGTATGCCGGTGGGGTATGCGTGGTACCGCACAACACTGCCACCCATGAACCATGCCGGGCGCGCGATTGAATTCACCCATGTGGATGACAATGGAAGCATCTACCTTAATGGGCACTTCATCCAATCGCACCAGGGATGGGATTTAAAGTTTTATGTGCCATTGGACGATCATTGGAACCCCAATGGCCCCAACATTCTCACGGTGCTCGTTAACAACACGGCCGGCCCGGGTGGCATTTATGGACCGGTTCTGGCTGGTTACATGCCCGCGGAATTGGCCGCCTATGCGCCGCAAACCAATGATTCGTCATGGCAAAAGGTGCAGTTGCCCCACGATTACATTGTCGAGGGTAAATACAGCCGCGCCGCCGTCCGCGGTCATGGCTCGCTGCCCGTCTATCCGGCATGGTATCGCAGGCATATTCATATCCCGGCTGCAGATGCAGGCAAATCGCTGTGGCTTTACTTTGAGGGCGTTTACCGCGATGCCAAAATCTATCTCAATGGAAAATTAATTTCCGAGCACCCCGGCGGTTATACATCTTTTCATGTTGATATTTCAGATCATGTTGCGTTCGGCCATGACAACCTGCTCGCGGTGTATGTAGACCCCACCAATTTTGAGGGGTGGTGGTATGAAGGGGGCGGCATTTACCGCCATGTGTGGCTTAACGTGGCCGACCGCGTGCATGTCGCCCCGTGGGGCGTGTATGTCACCAGCAACGTGCAAGCGGTGGAAACCAATCCGTGGGCCACGCTCAGCATCCAGACCACCGTGGCCAACCACACCGCGGCATCGAAGCGCTGCGGCGTCGTCTCCAAGGTATACGATCCAACCGGGCAGCTTGTCGGAACCGTATCCACCGAGATTGGCGTTCCGCCGGTCGGGCCGATGATTCTCCCTGCCGTGCAAAAAGCGGTGTTAGAATCTGACGCGTCGAATATCGATCAGCCCAGCGATCTGCATCTCGGTACCAAGTTAATTCAGGAATTGCATTTACCCAGTGTATTGCTTTGGTCGCTCGAGCATACTCATCGCTACCACGTTGAAACCGAAATTCTTTCCGATGGCAACGTAGTGGATCGGCATAAGCAGAAGTTCGGCATTCGCACCCTCCGTTTTGATCCGGACGCCGGCTTTTTCCTGAACGAACAGCCCGTGAAAATCCAGGGCACCTGCAACCATCAGGATTTCGCCGGCGTTGGCATCGGCCTGCCCGACAGCATCCTTTTCTACCGCATGAAGCGCCTCAAAGAGTTCGGCTGCAATGCCATTCGCTGTTCACATAATCCGATGGCGCCATCCATGTATGACGCGTGTGATGAACTCGGTCTGCTCGTCATGGACGAAAATCGACACCCGGGCTCGACCATCGCCACAAAATCGTGGGTTGGGCAGCCCTATCACAATGTCTGGCACGTGGAGTCGCTGGTTCTGCGCGATCGCAATCACCCGAGCATCATCATGTGGTCGATGTGGAATGAAGAATGGAACATCCAAAGCGACGCCTACGGACGCAAGATGATGGCATTTCTCATGGAGGTAGTTCACCGCCATGATGAAACCCGCCCCATTACCTGTGCGGATAATCATGGCCTCGGTAAACACGGCTGGCTCCACGGCGACGGAGCGGCCGAAAGTATTCTTGGCGTGAACTACAATTATGGTGACTTCGATTGGCTCCATCACGCCTACCCGGACAAAATGATCTTTGGCAGTGAAATCGGCAGCAATCTCGAATGCCGTGGCATTTACCATACCAACAAGAAAGCCGGTCACCTGACCAGCTACATGTCGCCCGAAGGATCATGGCATCCGCTGGCCACGCGGCGATTCGTCGCCGGCGGCTTCTATTGGACGGGTTTTGATTACCGCGGTGAAACAGCGCCTTTCGGCTGGCCCGAAATCAACTCCAATTTCGGTTTTCTGGATATGTGCGGTTTTCCCAAGGATGGGGCCTATTACTGGAAATCGGTGTGGATGCCCGATACCCCAGTACTCCACATTTTTCCCCATTGGAATTGGCCTGGCATGGAGGGTAAAAATATCCCCGTCTGGTGCTTCAGCAATTGCCAGTATGTCGAACTGCTGCTAAACGGGAAAAGCCTGGGTAAAAAACGCATGGCGGCGTTTCGCCACCTGCAATGGAACCGAGTGCTTTACACGCCTGGCCATCTCGAGGCACGCGGTTACAACAACGGGGTGCTCGTCGCCACTACCATGGTTGCGACCACCGGCGCACCGGCGGCCATTCGCCTGACACCGGATCGCCGCAGCATGATCGCCGATGGCCAGGATACGGTCCCCATTGCGGTGAGTATCGTTGACAAACTTGGGCGCGTGGTGCCGACGGCCGCGAATATGGTGAGTTTTTCTCTGCAGGGGCCCGGCGTCATCAGTGGTGTGGGTAATGGCGACCCGAGTTGCCTTGAGCCCAATCAAGCGAATTATCGCAGTGCATTTAATGGGCTGTGCATGGCGTTGGTGCGGGCCGATCGGCACGCCGGAAGCCTCACACTGATGGCACGCTCGCCCGGGCTTACCCCCGCGCAGGTGACGCTGCCCGCATTGCCAGCTTAGACGTCTTGCAGCGGCCGTGCGCCCCTGGCGCATCTGCCGGCGCGCAAGGCCGAGATACCGCAGAGCCTGGTTGGCCGCGATGGATACCACAATGAACGAAGGGTGTGCGCCAAATGGTGGAGCTCGATCAAACTAGAACCGGCGGATATCTAAATCGCCGTTCCATAGTGAAGGCCATGATGGCGGCGGCCGCGGCGGCAATATGGCTGCCGCGCGCGTCCCGGGGCGCCACCTCGCCTTCGGCCGATGCCGTTGCGCCCACCGGCCCAATGCTGAAACCAGATCGCTTTGAACCCGTCCATCTGGTTCGACCTTTGATCGGTACCGGCTGGCATGGCCATACGTTTCCCGGCGCCACGGTGCCGTTTGGCCTGGTGCAACTTAGCCCCGACACGCTGGGGCCGCCTGAACCAAAATGGAACACTCGCTGGGATATTTACCACTGGGATCATTGCTCCGGCTATCACTACCCCGACAACATAATTAAGGGCTTTAGCCACACCCACCTCTCAGGAACCGGTGCCAAAGACCTTGGCGATGTGCTGCTGATGCCGATCGTCGAAGGCGCTAACTGGGCGTGGCATGCCCAGGCCCCCGGCAAACAACACGAAGATCAATTGCAGGCATTGGGCCCGAATTCAGGTTGGGTTCCCCGCGATAAAGCACACGGATACTGCTCTTGGTTTTCACACCGGCAAGAGGTTGCTCGCCCCGGCTACTACAGCGTGGATCTGCAAACACCAGGCGTCAAGGCGGAACTGACCGCAACGTGTCGGTGTGGCATGCATCGATATGACTACTCCGCCGTGCCGCCAGCCGCACGCCGGGGAGTTATTTTGGATCTGGTGCATGGCCTGGGATGTGCGGTATATCACGCCGATCTAAAGGTAGAAAGCGATACACGCATTACCGGCAGCCGATTTACGCATGGCTGGGCGCCCAATCGTCAGGTCTATTTTGTCATTGAATTTTCCCAGCCCTTTACGCAGGTGCAGGTTCAGGTGGATGGAAAAATTCAAACCGCTAAGCCGGGCGACAGCCTGTCGGGCAAGCACATCCGCGCCATGTTCACCAGCTCGCCCGCAAACAGCTCACTGATGATGCGCGTCGGAATTTCGGCCACCGGCGTTCACGGCGCAGAGAAGAATCTGGCGGCGGAGATACCCCATTGGCATTTTGACGCCATAAAGCGCAAGGCACAGCAGGCGTGGAGTAGCGCTCTGGCCGCGCTGGACGCCCATTTTTCAGACCAAGCCCACGCGGAAACATTTTATACCGCCGCCTACCACAACATGGTGGCGCCAGCCACCTTCAATGATGTTGATGGAACGTATCGCGGTGAAGATCGAAAAAATCACCCCAATCCGGGATTCACCAACTATACGACCATGTCGATCTGGGATATCTATCGGGGAGAATTTCCCCTCATGATGCTGGCACAACCGCATCGCACCAATGATGTGATCAAAACCCTTCTGGCAGACTATCAGCAGTTGCAGCAACATTCGTTGCCGGTCTGGCCTCTCTGGGGCAACGAAACCTGGTGCATGACCGGGTTTCATGTCGTCGGCATGATTGCAGGTGCTTATGTAAGAGGGTTCAGAAATTACGATGTTGCCGCGGTTTATCAGGCGATGCGCGATACAGCTTTGGTGGGAGCCACCACCAATGACAACAAAGAGCTCCAGCGGCAATTCCGGCATTTCGGATATGTGCCGACGGGGCCGGGCAGGCAATCCGTTTCGCGAACGCTGGATTTTGCTTACGATTACTGGTGCGTCGGGGCGATGGCACAGCTTCTCGGGCATCATGCCGATGCCGAAATGTTCTATAAACTTGGCCAAAACTATAAAAATCTTTTTGATCCTGCCTCGGGCTTTATGCGGGGCAAAACCGAATCAGGAAAATGGCGCCAGCCGTTCCGACCCAATGAGGAATACTGGAGTGATTACACCGAATCCGATGCATGGCAGGCCAGCTTCAATGTCATGCAGGATGTGCAGGGTTTGATTGATCTTTACGGCGGAGATGCGCCATTTATCGCCCGGCTCGATGCCTTCTTTCGGGCGCCGTCAAAAACTTATCGCACGTCGCCGGATGTCAGCGGTATGGTCGGGCAAGATGCGCAGGGCAATGAACCGAGTAACCATATACCCTATCTTTATCCCTTCGCCGGCGCCGCATGGAAGACGCAATACTGGATCAGGAAAGTCCTCGCGCTGTACAACAACACACCCAATGGCATTCCCGGTAATGATGATTGCGGCCAGATATCGAGTTGCTTCACGCTCGGGGCGTTGGGCTTTTATCCCGTCAATGCGGTCACGGGCGTTTATATCATTGGAAGCCCACTCATCCGTCGCGCGAAAATTCGCAATCCCCTCACGGGAAAAGTATTCACCATCGTTGCGGAAAATAATTCGCAGGCCAACATGTTCATTCAGAAAGCCGCCCTCAACGGCAAAGAACTCACACGATCATGGTTTACCAATGCCGACATTCTTGCTGGCGGCGAGTTGCGATTTCACATGGGGCCTAAGCCCAATAAGGAATGGGCTGCCGCTAAAGCCGATCGTCCGCCATCCGGTCTAATTGTTTGACGAGGGCACCGCCGGAGCAAAATCCAATTAGCCTTTTAAATTCGAAATAACGGTTGGTATTAAGCGTTGTTCCTCTCGCCATGCGGGTCTTAATTACGGAGCGATCGAAATGAATCGTAGAGACTTTATCCAATCCGCGGCGGCGGCTGCCGCCCTTGCTGCGGCCGGTGGCTTTGCCGGTTCATCGCAGGCGGCTCAAAAATCGGTTGCACCAGCCTATTGGAAACTCGCCCTCACGCCGCCCATGGGTTGGAACAGCTACGACTATTACGGCTCGACCGTTACCGAGGCGGAAGTTCTTGCCAACGCCGAATATCAACAAACGCATCTTTTGGATTTTGGCTACAAATATTGCGTGATTGATTACCTCTGGTTTGATCCATCACAGGCCACCGGGGGCGTCGCACATAACGGCCCGCTGGCGATGGATAAATATGGCCGACTGCTGCCGGCAACCAATAAATTTCCGTCCGCTCGCGGGGGTGTCGGCTTTACGCCGTTGGCCGATAGGATCGCCGCCATGGGCCTGGAATTTGGTATTCATATTATGCGTGGCATTCCCCGGCAGGCGGTCGCCGCCAACACACCCATTTTTGATTCCCATTTCACCGCTCGCGATGCCGCCGATGTTCACAGCGTCTGCGCCTGGAATAGTGACATGTACGGTGTTCGCGGCAATACCCCCGCTGGGCAGGCCTATTTCAATTCGATCATCCGACTTTATGCGTCATGGGGTGTGCGGTTTATTAAGGTCGATGATCTTTCGTATCCCTATCACAAGGCTGAAATTCACGCCCTGCGTCGGGCGCTCAATCAATATGGGCCCAAAATTGTCTTCAGCACTTCACCCGGGCCTACTCCGATTTCCGAAGCGGAGGATATTTCCCATCATGCCAACATGTGGCGAATCCGCAATGACTGCTGGGATTCCTGGCGGATCATCGACAACATGATCGACCTTGTCGCGGAGTGGAAAGGCCATGGCGGGCCGGGGCATTGGCCCGATTGCGACATGTTACCGCTGGGCCGTATTGGCAGATCGGCGGTAGGGGGCTTAAGGATGACCCATCTCACCATGGATGAGCAGCGCACGGTTATGACGCTTTGGGGCATTGCTCCGTCGCCACTGGTAATCGGCAGCAAACTACCAGGGATGGACCCGTGGACGCTTTCCCTTCTCACGAATCCGGAAATGCTGGCGATCAACCAAGACCCGCTTGGCGCCCAAGGCATCCGCATCACGCAAAACGGGCCATTGGAATTTTGGGCCAAGCATTTGGCTGGCGGCGCCTTGGCAATCGCCCTGTTCAATCGGGGCCCCAATGACGGCACAATGGTGGCCGCCGCATGGCGGAAGCTCGGCCTGCCCGCACGGTGCGTGGTTCGCGATGTGTGGAATAACAGCAGCCTGGGCGAACACAACGGCTGGATCAGCCTGCCGGTGGCAAGCCATGGAGCGAAGCTTTTGATTGTCAGGCGACCCGATTAATCCGTCCGATGATGGCGGCGGATCGGCGTGAATACGCCCCAATACATCGGATTCCAATGGGCGTGCATACACCCGCCAAATAACACCGCGGGTGGCGCACCGCTTCTGCATCAAACGATGATCGATGTGTGATTTGCCATTCTTTTTGCGGTCGGGCCCACCATTGTAAATGGCGGTTTACCGTGATCGCTGTGCCACCATGGCCATCATCCGTTCCAATTTTCTCATCGATCCAATATCGTCCTTCAACTCAAGCAAGGGCGGCAGTTCGCGCCGAATATGAGTCAGATTGAGCGCACCGTGTTGCCGAACAAGAATGCTTTCAGCGTCGCTCCAATCGCGATCCCGAGCCGCAAACACTTTATGAATAATCAGGTCTTCCGCGGAGCAGGTGGTCAATGTCACCAACTCGTTGACATTCCACGGCGTGGCTCGCCTGATGGATGCTTCCTCAAACGGAAATGCCCCCATCGCAATATCCAGGTCTATCAGGCCCGTGGTCCGGGCCAGGAGAACGCGGTGCTCTAACGCGAATTGCCGCGCGTTTGCCAGTCGCCCGGGAAATGTTTCCAGCAAGGTGTCAATAAACTTACTCTCGTCGCCCAGCCCGGTCATCAGGGTAAGGTCAACATCCTGCGTGAAACGTGGCATGCCCCAGCGCTGCACCGCAATGCCGCCAATGAAGCAGAACTGCCACCCGTGGCTGTGGCAGAATATCTCAACTTCCGCCGCTGCAGCAATCACATCGTCCAAGCCGTTCATTGGCGCTTTCTGCCGCGATGGAATAATTCCTGCTGCTCCACCAGCCCCGACCAATCCGGTCGTTCACGCCACGGTTTGCCCACCACTTTTAATGATTTGATTCGTCGCCACACTTCTTCATCGGTTAAGGCGACCAGTTCCCTCGCACGTATGACTTCCAACATCTCAGTGGTTTGGCGGTAGGTCTTGAGCCACTGCGCTTTGTCAATTCCCGAATCCATGCCAGGATTATACTGCGGCCGTTGGGGTGTGTCTGCCAAAATGGCCCAAAGAGTTGGCTGGACCAAAGAGTGGGAAAGGGTAGGGCAAATGGCTTGAGGGAAAGGGTAAAGTCCCATTCCACCGGTGTCTCGTTCCCTCCGTCTGCAGGTCTTGAGTGTGTCTGGCTGTCGATAGTGGTTGGGGCGCCGTGTGCGTCCATTTGATCATCCGGAAAGAATCCTCTAGCCTAACACGCTGCTCATTGAGCCATCGCAGTAATCATGGCTTTTTTCTTTTGCGGAGTCCGCCACGCGTGTCATTCGTATCGATCCTATGGATATTAAAAATTGCGGTCTTTTCATGCATCGGCGGCATCGTGGGGGCCATCAGCGGCCTCGGGGGCGGGATTGTCATTGTGCCCGTTCTGACGATTTTCATGGGCCTTCCCATTGAAGATGCGATCGGCGCCAGCATCGTTTCGGTTATTGCCGTATCGTCGGGTGCGGGTGCTGTATATGTGCGCGATCATATCACCAATGTTCGCATTGCCATGTTTCTGGAATTGTCAACCGCTACGGGCGCGGTATTCGGTGCAGCGGTTTTGGCCAGGTTTCTCAATGCGCAGCTGCTATCGATTCTGTTTGGCGTCACACTTTTGCTTTCGCTGATTCCGGTCATGTTTCGCTTTGGTGATGAGCTGCCCAAAAACATCAAAAATGACCGGCTTGCCAATTTCCTCAAGTTGCAGGGCAGCTACTTCGACAAACGCATGAATCGGGAGGTGTTCTACAACGCCGCCCATGTGCCGCCTGCTATGGCCATCATGTTTGTTGCCGGTCTGATGGCGGGCATCCTGGGGATCGGGGCGGGGGTGCTTAAAGTTCTGGCTCAGGAAATTGCCATGAAGTTGCCAACGAAAGTATCGACCGCTACCAGCAACTTTATGATCGGAGTAACCGGGGCCGCCGCAGCCGGTGTATATCTTCGCCGCGGTCTGGTGCTACCCTATCTCGTGGTTCCGGTGGCAACATCCGTGCTGTTGGGGGCGCTAATTGGCACAAAATTAATGGAGCGAATGTCCAATGTGGCCGTTCGCAAGGTCTTTGCCCTGGCGCTCGGCATTGTCGGTCTGGAAATGTTGCTTCGCGGTTTCAAGGTGCACATGTAATGAATGATACAGCTCCCATCGGATCGCCCCAACCACCGGCCGAGCCGGATTCACCGCAGACACCGGCTCCGCCGGCAATTCGCGATGACAGCCTGATTCAAGATGTGTCGGGCTGGGTGCTCCGGATCGGTGTAGCGCTCAGTGTAATTGTGATGCTGATCGGATTTGTTCTCAGCTTCATCCAGCGATCACCGAGTGTGAAATACATGGAGCATGCTACATTCAAGTGGAGCAACCATCGTCTGATAGCGGGCGCACTGCGGGGCTCCGGCGAATCGATTATTGAAGTTGGCCTGCTTCTGCTGGTATTAACCCCCGTTACGCGCGTGGCGGTAAGCGTGGTGTTGTTCACCTTTTTTGATAAAGACCGATTTTATGCCTTCGTTACGCTTGGCGTATTGCTGATAACGCTGATTTCGCTGTTTTTGATTCGTTAAGTAACGGCCGTCTTTGCGGTTCGCTATGATCAAGGATGACACGTAGAATCTTGGGGATGGATCGAATGCACTTTTCGCCCCGGCGGGGCGCCAAAACGCTCAACCCCATGTTCTGGCTGGCGGGATGTCTGCTGCTGATATTTCAGATGGCTGCCACAGCGCATGGTGCCACAACCCTCACGCCCACGGGCCTTGTCGCTACGGGCGACGGGCAAACGCTCTTTTTGTGCGTTCCCGAGATATCCCCGCATGGGCATGCGGAATTCTCCATCCTTTACCATCGGGCCAACCATCGCTCCGGCGCTGGCGATTTGTGGCAGCGGCTTTACAGTGCCCCTCTGGTCGGGCATCCGGCATGTATCTCGGCTCTGCATATCTCGGCACGGCGACCCGGATTGTCTTCAATGGCGGCCCTTTTCGGCTCCGGAACCGGCTGGGTATTCTCTACTGCTGGTAAGCTCGCTTTACCACCACTTCCCGCGGGTTTTGTTCCGCGTTCCGCCTGTGGAAGTGGCAAGGGATTGATGGTGATCGGAAGATCGCTGGCAGCCAGCCCTTCCAAAACCCCGCCGTCGCCGCACAGCGCGCCCCCGCAATCCCAGCCGGCGGCGCAGGCCGCCACCAAACCCGCAAGCGCGAAACCGGGCCTAACGGCCGGCCGCAGCCAAACGCCAACCGTCGCCGCGCAGGCCGCCACGCGCCCCATTACCAAGCCGATCGCCGCCGCAACGCCTGAAATATTATGGCTCGATGGGAACCAGTGGCGCGTGATATTGCTGCCAGCCGCCGCCACGGGGTTGGCCGCCTCTCACCATTTTGTTCTGGTATACCGTGCGGGCAAATGGTGGCTGTTCGCCAACCCGGTCTCTGCTCATTCGTCGGTCTGGTGTTTTCGTGCATCATGGTTGAAATCCCGTCTGGTATGGCAAGCCCCCTTTTCGGTCACCGTCGGTAAGGGACTGCGGCATATTTTTGAAATTGCGGTTCACCGTGGTGTTGTGCTAATGGTGGGGGCACCGCTGCCGCAGAACTCGGTGCGGATCGCCGGCGGGTTTATTCCGGCATCCGGAGCGGCCGCGCGCTTTATCTCATGGCCTAAGACGATCATTTTGAAAAATATGCATCTCTCTTCCCCCCTGACCGATATTGCGCTCGGGCGCGACGGCGACTGCGTGACCACGATCTTGCTGGCCCCGCACGGCAATATTCAGTCAATGACGCTGGGAAGCCGGGGCAATATCATTTATTCCCTGGCCGCCGTAAGTGTTCAAAAGTTGCCGCAGCACCACTCGCAGAACTTTCCACAATATATTGTGCTGGGGATCGTGGCGCTGCTGATTTTTTCACTTTGGCAGCGCAAAGGCACGACGCCGCCGGATAAAAATGCGATCTATCGCATCGCGCTGCTGCGCTGGCGCTTCCTTGCGGCGTTAATCGACATGGCACTCGCTGCGATCATCGTGGCTGTCGTATTCAAGCTTTACACATGGGCGGCGTGGCAACCGGTATTCAATGCGGCGGAAAATCTTATCACGCGCCCGGGATTGCTTTTTTCAACCCCGGAACTGCTGATGTGGCTTAGCATTTATGAATTACAGGTCATGATTGGCGAGGCGGTTGTGGGGCGCTCCATCGGCAAGGCGCTCATGGGCCTGCGCGTCTGTGATATGACTGGAAAGCCCGCCGGGCCGCTCCCTGTGCTGCTCCGGAACATCATCCGCATACCCGAAATGCTATTGATTGTTCTACTTATATTTATGTTTGTCAGTGAGGAGCGCCAGCGCCTCGGCGATTTAATCGCACGTACCGTCGTGATTCAGCGAAAGAAATGATCACGCCGTGCTGAAGAAAGAGTTATACAATTTATCGCTCGTATTGGTTTGGCCGGACATCCCGCAAAACGCCGGGAACATTATTCGATTGTGTGCGGTGGCCGGTGCAGGCCTTCATCTGATCAAACCGCTGGGCTTTGTATGGTCGAATCGGCATGTCCGCCGCGCCTCGATGGATTATATTGCGCGCGTGGATGTTCAACTGCACGCCGATATACCGGCTTACCAGCGCAGCACGCAGGCTCGCCACTGGCTGTTTTCCGCCAACGCGGAACGCAATCTGTTTGATGTTCATTTTGCTCCCGGCGATCGCTTGGTATTTGGCAGTGAAACATCGGGCCTGCCCGCAGAGTTTGTATCATTGTTTTCGGACTCCCTGGTGCAGATACCTATGGTTGATGGGCCGCGATGCCTGAACGTTTCATCGGCGGCGGCCATTGGGCTTTACACGGCGATCCGGCAGATGACCCCTTGACTGGAGAAATTTGAAATGTCAGATAACAGCATCCGTGAATTTCAAACGCACATTCTTGAAAAATATGGCGAGCACGACAAACAGCGTGGCGCGGCACCAACTTTTATGTGGTTCATCGAAGAAGTTGGCGAACTAGCCACCGCCTTGGGCTCCAATGACCCCGCCAATCTGCGGGAAGAATTTGCCGATGTTTTCGCGTGGCTGTGTACGTTGGCCAACATTACTGGCGTGGATCTAGCGGCGGCAATCCATGAAAAATATCTGCACGGGGACGGGCCTGCGGGGCACAAATGATGGTTTCACACTTACGGACAGGCCCCTACGGCACCTTTTGAACCGACAACCGCCACCGCTGCCCCTCGACATGTTTCAGATGCATCGTCCATGAGGCGCTCAGATCGGGCACAAAGATTTCAATCTCATCCGCCGTATGCCTGCGAGCAGTGGCAGACCTTTGGAAAATTGGCACCACCCAGCCGCGATCATTTGAAATCGGGCCACAGTAGTCGAGATATTCCGGCCGATGGTTGGGCAGCCTGATAACGATGCCGTCATATTGACCGGCCGCCCAAAACCAGCTTGCCGGGTCGATAGGGCAGCGCCAGGTGAGCAGGTCAGGCGCCCCTGCCAATCCAATGAAAATGTCCCAATGGATGCCCCACGGGCTGATATGGTAAAGGATGACGAGTGCGTCGGATTGTGCATCTTGTTGCCAAACCATGCTTCAATGATACTATCGTTGTCATCGGAGTTGGTTAAAGGAGTTTGGCATGGCGGACAATCTTCATCGAAACACTCGGAACAATTGGAGCGGGGGGGTGGCGGCCTTTGCGCTTTTGGCGTCCGTGCTGCTGTTGGGGGGATGTGCAAACCGTGGCGTGCAACTGCGGCAGCAGGGCGTATCCCTTTACCATCAGCATAAATATTCGCAGGCACTTACAGCACTTAACGGCAGTCTGAAATATGACCCCACCGCGGCCGAAGCCAATTATTACGCGGGCATGATCCAGTACGCGCGGAAGAATTACCAATTGGCGGCGTTCCACTTCAAGCTGACTTGGAATTCCGACCCGCACTATCCGCATGTGAAATCCGCACTCGCCAACACCTATCTGAAGATGGGCGAGCCGAATGGCGCTATGAATTTTCTGGAACGCGATGCCCAGCTTACCGGCACAGTCACAGGGCGTCTGCGAGTTGCGCGCTTTTACAAAAAGATCGGTGATCTCGATGATGCGCGACTGAATTATGAAAAGGCCGCAGCCATGGATCCGCAAAGCGTGTCCATTTTGCTTAAGGTGGCAACTTTTCTCGATTCGGTGGGAGATAAGGCATCCGCCGGCAAATACTACGCAATGGCCTACCGCATCGCTCCGGAAACGCCCGGGCTTGTCGCCCGGATGCAGGCCGACGGCGTAACAGTCGCCGATGCCTTGGCCCCAGCCGCCGCTCCAGCTGCCGTTCCGGCTGCCGCGCAGCCCTGACTCAGACGGGCGGCTCACCTCGCTGCCATGGCGTACGCGTCAGCGCAGCGGAAAGTTAAAGTGGGCATGGGGCATGGGCATCCGGCAGGCGCTGCGGCGCCCCCTCTGTGATTGTCCGTTTGAGGCCAAAGTTCAATGGGCGGAATTCTACCGATATGATTGAATCCACGAGTCGGGCGTTTCTGGAAATCCTTGATCCGGTGAAAGACCGGTTGTTTTCGCTGGCATCTGCGGCTGCTCCGTCGCATACTGAAATGTGCCTGCAACGCAGTGTTCGGAATGTATTCGAACTTTTTCACACGCAAAATCTCCAACCGGCCGCCGTGGTTGACCGGGTCGAAGCCCAACTGCGCCAAAGTGCTCCCGGCGGCCTGTCCGACGAAGTTGTAGTGTCGGCGATGCCCGCTGCCATTTGGGCACGGCTCGCAGCGGCCGTTCAGATTGATGCCGCCAAGCTCGGTGGTGCCACCGAACAATCGATGTTGGAATATGATCCGTTGCTGGCACCACGAAAAAAAGGTTCGCCCGACGACGGCTCTGACGGCTTCAATCTTTCGCCGTGGTCACGGTTTGTTGTTGCTGCGGCCGTGGTGTTGATTGTGGGCATCGCGGCCAGCGTTATTCTGACGACGCGGCACGCTACGCCACCCATACAAAAACCGGCGGCCACCCGCGCCGCCGCCACGCAATCAGGCAGCATCAAGCCACCAGGCACCTCGCGGCCTGCTGCAGTGGTCACTTCCCGGTCAGATCCATGAGCGACCAGCGGCCGGCCTTCTCGTATCGGTTTGCAACCCGCATCCATATTTTTAATTTGGTGGGCCACCGCCTGGAAATCACTGCCCCGGCCGATCCCGATGCGTTACTCGATGACCCTGAAACGCAAAAGCGCTACGCCGCCGACAATTCACTTCCCTATTGGCCGATTATCTGGCCGAGCAGTTTGATGCTGGCCGTTCAAATACTTCTGCAAAGCAGTACCGATGTTCCCCGATTGCCCTGCAAAACCCTTGAGCTCGGCTGCGGCCTGGGCATCGCAGGGATCGCCGCAGGCTTGATGGGGTGTGATGTCACCTTTACGGATTACGACCGCGAATCGCTGGATTTTGCCCGACACAATGCGATTGCCAATGGCGTGAAAACATTTCAACACCGATTATTGGATTGGCGAACGCCGCAACCGGAACAATTTGACTGGATCATCGCCTCGGATGTGCTTTATGAACGGCGATTGCATGAAACGCTATTGAGCGCCATCGAAGTGATGTTGCGGCCCGACGGCGTCCTATGGATTACCGATCCGCAGCGTACCGCTGCAGCGGATTTTCCACTGCTTGCGGCAACCCGCGGGTTACGGGTCGAGGCGTCATCCATATCCTGGGAGGGCGAAAGCTCACCCGCCGTCAGTGGTACACTCTTGAAAATCACTCGAGCCGGAGTCTTAAAACCGAAGTTCGCTTAGATCGGGAGCCTTCTTTCATGGAACGCTTTTATTGCGGCGATCTGACATCTGCTGATGCGCTGGAAATTTCAGAAGATCAGGCCCACCACGCCATGCATGTTTTGCGGATTGGCGAGGGGCAGTTAATCGAGCTCTTCGACGGTGCGGGGCATTATGCGACGGCGCGGGTGCGACTTGGAAAAAAGCGGATGATCTGTCAATTGGAAGGGCCGGTTCAAATCAGTGCGCCGCCCCCATTTTCGCTGCGCATTGCCAGCGCCGTTCCCAAGCTCGATCGAAGCGATCAACTTGTTGATTCCGCCAGCCAGTTGGGCGCTGCGTCTCTGGTATGGCTCGATTGCCAGCGCAGTGTGGTTAAGCCCCATACGCACGGCAACAAAATGCTCAAATGGCAGCGGCTGGCCATCGAATCGGCTAAGCAATGCGGTCGAAACCATGTGCTGCAAATCCAGCCGATGCTGCCATTGACGGAATTTTTGAACGGCTGCCGGGAACCCATTCTCTGTGCTTGTCCCCGTTCTCTCATCGGGCTTCACCAATGGTCGCGGGGGCCGGCCACGCCGCCGAGTGCCAGCGTTCTCATTGGGCCGGAAGGCGGGTTTTCACCCCAGGAAATGGACCTCATCGGATCGCGGCCCGGCGCTGTGATGGTGAATCTCGGCCCAAATATTCTGAGAATTGAAACCGCCGTTGCTGCGGCAGCCGCCATTCTCGGTCATCTATCCACGCGCCCCTTGTCATGAATTGGGCCGCATCGTATTGTCTTACTTGCAATACACGGAGATGGATATGTCGGTTTCCCAGCAAATTGTCGATCGTCATACCCGGCTTATTGTCGGGAATTATGGAAAACTTCCGGCGGTATTAACGCGTGGGAAAGGCTCCACAATTTGGGATGCCGACGGTCGATCGTACATCGACCTTTTCGCCGGGTTCGGCGGCACCATTCTCGGCCATGCCCATCCGGATCTGGTCAAGACCATCAATCTGCAGGCGCAAATGCTTTGGCACGTCGGCAACCAATTCTATACCGAGCCGCAGGTGCGCCTCGCGGAAGAATTGCGTCGTGCCAGTTTTGACGGCCGCGGTTTTTTCTGCCACAGCGGGGCCGAGGCCGCCGAGGCAGCTATCAAGCTCGCACGTATTTCCGGTGGGCCGGGGCGGAAAAAAATTGTATCCATGTTCAAGGGCTTTCACGGCCGAACGCTCGGCGCACTATCAGCCACGCCCGGAGCGGCGCAGCAGGGCTTTGAACCGCTCATGCCAGAGTTTTTGCATGTGCCCTATGACGATCTGCCGGCGCTGCAAAACGTCGTTGATGAGCAAACGGCGGCGGTGATCATGGAGCCGATCCAAAGCGAAGGCGGAATGAATGTCCCGTCGCCGCAATACGTGGCGGGGGTAAGGGCGCTTTGCGATCAAACCGGCACCGCCTTGATTTTTGATGAAGTGTGGACGGGCGTAGGTCGCACGGGCAAATTCTTCGGCCACCAGCATGTGGGCGTTACGCCGGACATTATGACAATGGGCAAAGCCATGGGCGGTGGCCTTCCGGTAGGGGGGATATGGGCGGTTCCGGAGCGGGCATCCTTTTTTAAGCCGGGAACGCATGGCTGCACGCTGGGCGGCAATCCGATCTGTGCAGCAGTCAGTGCGGAGGTATTTTCAGTTATTCGCAGGGATAACCTGCTGGCGCGGGCAACCGACGCGGGCGCCTTGATCGTTCGCATACTACAAACCTGCCGCAATGCCGCAAAAATTGTCGATATTCGCGGCCGAGGCCTTTTTATCGGCGTTCAGCTGGATGCGGCCGATGCCACCCCGGTACTTCACCGCTGTCTGGATGCCGGGCTGATTATCAATCTGACGCAAAAAAATGTTATCCGCATCTGCCCGGCCCTGACCATATCCGATGCCCAGCTTGAGCAGGGATTGAAAATTTTCGATCAGGCGCTCGATGCCCTATGACCGCAGCCGTTCGCCGGTAAAATGGTGGTGGCGACGAAATTAAGCGTCGTACTTCATTCGGTGGCAGGGCGTTTTTTCGCAGGCCTTTGGTTTCATCGGCCTGCGGATTGCCATTCGACCTATGTCGGAGCGCAATATGAAATCCATGAAATGCTCAAGATGCGATCGGCCGGCTCTCATTCATGTTACTGAGATCAACTATTCCGACGACGGCGGCTCCAAAGAGGTGCGGGATGTGCACCTTTGCCTCTTCCATGCGGTTGATGCCGGTCTCGTCGCCGGGCTTCCCAAAGGCGTAATCTCAGAGTTGGCAAGCGAAGATGATCCCTTGTCGCTCGCGCAGCTTACGGCGGCGACCACGCTGGCCGCCGGTTCCAAAAAAAAGCGCAGCGGTGCGGGCAAGCAACTCACCTGCCCCATCTGCGGCAGCACGTGGGGCGATTTTGAAAAATCCGGGCTGATGGGCTGTCCGCATGATATTGAAACCTTCGAATCCAAATTGGTCGATGTGATCAAGGGGCTTCATGAAGGACGTACGCAGCATGTCGGCAAAGTGCCGACGCGATCGGGATCATCCACGGCCGCTCTGCAGGGACGCATCACCCGCCTGCAGGAAAAGCTTTCCCTCGCCCTGAAACAGGAGGATTACGAGCGTGCCGCACTGCTTCGTGATGAACTCCGCACGCTGCAGCCCCCCGGCTGAAATTGCCCGGCCTCAGATCGATCGAATGGCGTTGCATGGCTGCCGTGCTTGCGAGATACCGCACAAGTTGTCGTGATCTCCAATTTCGCCGGTACAGCCGCGCTCGCCAAGCTGCGAGAATATGGCTAAACTTCCGCTGATTGCTTCGGGCTTTAGCGCAATGGATGCGGCACACGATGCGGAAAAATGGCCACGCGCCTAACTTACCATTCAACCCTGCCGGCCTCCGTGGGCGGATGGCGGCTCTCGCGGCCGTCAGCGCATGCGCCGTTACCGCAGCCCTGATGCTTCCGCTGGCTGCGGGTGCCATTCAGCCCACCGTGTTTCCGGTTTTGCGTCCGAGTACCGCCATTGATTTACCGATTTCCGTTGGGGCCCCCGGCGTTACCACCTGGCAAACATCCGACGGCACCATTCACCTTGTGGCCACCGGAGGCGTGGTGATCCATGTCGGTTATCGTTTGCTTAGGGCCGCTCAGGCGGCGATCTGGCTGAAGGCCTCCACCGCCACGGGGCTACACACGTTTCACGCCCAGATTTTTCTCATGGGTAATGTGTCTCTGCAAGATGGTGTCCATGGAAACACGGTGCTTCATGCGCCGCAGCTGCTCGTTACCACCCATACACAAAATACCGTTCGATTAACCGAAGGTGCGCCCCGTGCCGCAGTCCTTACCACCGCCGTGGTTTATAAAGCCGGCTTGGCAGTAATCAAAAAGGCAAATTCGGCGCCACTGGCCCGCGCGTATCTTCCCCGCATCCGAATACAAAATCTTGAAACGGCCTTGCGTGCCGGCTGGCTCGCTCGCGGAGCCAATAACGCCCTGGTCGCCGAACCCAAACTCTCCACAGCCCGACACAATGTGGCGCAGGCGACGACGCCGGTGGCGGCGCCGCGTGTGTTTGCGACGGGTCAGGAACTCACCGTTGAACGAGTTGGCGCCCAGCGGGTTACCGTGGCGCGCGGGCAATTCTATATGGTGCGCCAGGGTGCGGCAGGTCAGCCCCCGTTGGAGCTGCGCGCGGATAACGCCGTGCTTTTCAGCCCGGCCGGCGGCGGCAAATCCCATCTCGGCGGTCTTCATCCCAAGGTGATTAATCAGAAAGTGCAGGGCATCTATTTGGATGGAGATGTCACCATCACCTATGGCGACCAAACCATTCACGCCGAAAAAGTCTATTATGATTTCACAACGAACCGCGCCATTATGCTTAACGTGGTATTGAGCACTTATGAACTCCAGAATCATTCGCCGCTTTATATGCGGGCTAAAAAGATGCTCCAACTGGCGCAGGGTCAATTTGTCGCCAAGTCTGTAAAGCTTTCAACCGATGAGTTTTACGTGCCGCATTATTACATCGGCGCCAGCAGTATGGCCGTGCAGAGCCTTTCGGCCCCGGCGCCAACCCAAACGCACGTTTATGCCTATCAGGCCAGAAACGTGGTGGCGAATTTCATGGGCGTGCCGTTCTTTTACTGGCCCTATTTAAGTGGCACCACGCGCCAGAATACTACACCGCTTCGGCGGGTCTCAGCCGGCTATTCAAGTATCTATGGTGCAACAGTTCGCACAGACTGGGATCTTTTCGGCCTGCTGAACAGTGCGCCCCCGCCCGGACTGAAAGCCGATCTGGCCATCAATGAATATTCCAATCGGGGGCCCGGTACGGGCGTCAATGCATACTACAATCACGGCAATGCACGGGGTGTTCTCAATAGTTTCATCATGTATGACGATGGCACGGATCAGCTTGGCGCCAATAGAGATAATATTCCGCTGCCCCAGCATGTCCGCGGATTTATCTCCGGCCGCTATAAACAACCGCTTAATCATCAGTGGTCGGTCGCCGTGGAGGGGTCATACATTTCGGACCCCAATTTTCTTGAGCAGTATTTTCAGAACGTTTATGCCACCGCACCCGAACAGCAAACATCCGTCTACCTTAAGCAGCAGCATGAAAATGAAGCATTCACCCTTTTGGGCAAAGTGCAGCTCAATCGGTTCATCGCCAATGCCGACCTCGAAAATAATGAATATTCGGTTCAGAAGTACCCCGAGGCAAAATACTGGCGAAACGGCGACAAGGTGCTGGGCATATTTACTTTCTATACGGAATCCAGCGGGGCGCTCCTGAACGATAAATTCAGCAGCACCACCGCCGCCGCCCGGGCACTGCAACTGAATTTTCCGGGGATTAATCCCAATGAAAGTTTTTCAACCTACTACCTTAACAACGGCTGGACGAACCAAAACGTGACCCGACTCGATACCCGAGATGAATTGGATCTGCCGCTGGCGCTGGGCCCCATACAGTTTGATCCCTATCTAACCGGCCGCGTTACTTACTGGAATACACGTTTCCCGGCCAGCGGTAATCAGCTCAACGGCAACACCACCCGGCTGTGGGGTCAAGTCGGTTTTCGTTCGTCCGTTGAAATCTGGAAAACCTATCATCACATCCATTCCAATTTCTTCGATGTCCATGAAATTCGGCACATTATCGAACCAGAAGTTTCCGTCTTTGCCACCGGCTCGACTGTGCAGCGCGGCTATCTCCAGCCATTCAGCCGCGGCAATGAAGGAATTACCGATGCCAGCGGGGCCCAGTTTGCCCTGCGGCAAGTATTTCAGACACTCCGTGGCAGGCCCGGCCATCGCCGACAGATCAACTGGATAACGCTCAATTTTGATACCGACGTGTTTTGGAATCAGCCCAAGACGGGGCCGTTTAACCCCAGCAATCCGATTTACGCCGGGGCGCCCTTCTCCACCAGCGACTTTGGCCAGCCGGCTCTGGGCTATTTTGATTTCAGCCGCCCGGAACTCAGCCAGGTTGCGGACAGCATTAACAGCAATGTCTCTTGGCGCGTCGGTGCCGATGTGCGGGCCCTGGCCGATGAAGATTGGAACATCGACAATCAGAAACTGCAAAAATTCGATACCGGCATAGCGGTGGACCAGTCCCCCAATTTAAGCTACTTCTTTGGCAACCAATATCTCGGTCCGCTTTCCACCGACCAATGGACGGTGGCCGTAAATTACCAACTCACGCGGAAGTATCTGCTCTCCGTCGTGCAAAGCTATGATTTTTCGCTGGCCCATAATGTGCTTTCAGAAGTAACGATTGTGCGCAAGTTGCCCCGCTTTTATGCCGCCGTTACGCTCGGCTACGACGCCTACACGAAAAACACTGCGGTATTTTTCAGTATTTTCCCCGCGGGGTACCCCCAATACGGGGTCGTCAACTCCAGCACCATCGACGCACTGCAGCAATAGGCCGGTGCCCATCCGCCTCTCCAATAAGGCCGTCTCCGGTCATCGCTTTTATGCCGATCCGCCTGGTTGCGCGGCTATTTACGCAATTGCCTGCCAATCGGCGTAAAGCGGTTATAATTCACCGGTTGGGCATGGTGCCGAGAGGATTGCTCAGGGATTGCGTTTGCATGCGGCTTGATACTTCGCAACATATGCGTCTGGACCAGCGGATGAAGCTGGCGCCCCGCATGATTCAATCGATGGAAATTCTTCAGCTCTCCACCATGGCGCTGGAAGAACGCATTGATCAGGAGCTTTCGTCCAATCCGGTGCTCGAACGGGCGGACTCGACCGAAGTTTCCTCGGATACGGCCCTCGTTGCCGGTATGCCCCCCGAAGCGTCCGTCAATCCTACGCCCGGCGAAAATACCGCACCCACTCAGACTTCCTCGGATTCATGGGATGATGCGTCCGGCCGTTTTCGCATGAATCGTTCCTCAAGTACCGGGGGCGATAGGGATCCCAAACTCGATGCCCTCGCCAATACGGCAGCGCGAAGCTTGTCCTTGCCCGAAGCCCTTTTGCAGCAATGGACGCTGGTGGAAGTGCGCAAAAACATCCAGGAAGCCGGGAAAATCCTGATCGACTGGGTGGATGATGACGGCTACATCCGCGACAGCCTCGATACCATCTGCCGAGAGTTACCGCGTGGCGTGCGGCGCGAAGATGTGCTCCAGGCGTGGCCCATCTTGCAGCGGCGGCTCGAACCCCCCGGCATTTGCGCCCGAAATATTCAGGAAAGCCTGCTGCTGCAAATTGACGCATTGGTGCGCGAGCAGGGGATGGAATTATCCATTCCGCGCACGCTGGTAAAGGATTATCTCGATGATCTGGAAATGAACCGCCTGCCGCAGATCAGTCGCAAAAGTGGCCTTTCACTCGATCAGATCAACGCCGCCCGGGCATATATGGCACGCCACCTCAACCCACGCCCCGGCCGACTGCTGGTCGATGCCAAGGTTCCTACCGTAACGCCGGATGCGGTTATTGAGGTGGACGAGCAGACCGGCGAATATCGCATCCGCCTTACCGATGATCGACTTCCGCGCCTGTGCATTAACGAAATGTACAGCCGCATGACGCGGGTTAAATCGGTTGATGAAAATACCCGGCATTTTATTTCCAATAACATTCGCAATGCGCGGTGGTTGATTGAATCCATCGAACAGCGCCGGCATACGCTGCTGCGCGTCCTGCGAGTGGTGGTCGATGCCCAACGCGATTTTATCGAAATGGGGCCAGAGCATTTAAAGCCGCTTCCCATGACGAGCGTTGCGGATCAACTTGGCATTCATGTAGCGACCGTAAGCCGGGCCGTGGCTGACAAATATGTTCAAACGCCGCGGGGCGTCTTTCCGCTCCGGCAGTTTTTTACCGGGGGGATGGAAAATGCCGCCGGCGAATCGGTTAGCTGGGATGCAATCAAGGCGAAATTGGTCGAAGTCGTCGCGCATGAAGATAAAAAAAATCCGCTCAATGATGATGAAATCGTCGAGCAGCTCAGCATTCAGGGTTTGAGCCTTGCCCGCCGGACGGTGGCCAAATATCGCAAACTCTGCAAAATCGCCCCCGCCCGCCGCCGCCGCCAATATTAAAAAAGCCCCATCACCCCTTGCTTCCCATTTCTCAGCGTGGCCCACGCCGATCCGCGGTCAATGGCGGATAACGCACTACGGATTGATCCGGCGCTTATCCCAGGCGTTCCCGACCCGGCGAAAATAATGCCATCGCAATTGACCATCGCGATGCAATTCCACCGCATCGATCTCCAAAATACGGCCGCAAAGCATCGCAAAATTCATGGGATAGCTTTCGATGCTGCCGCGAACGGGCGTCCGCCGGCGCGGCGGGCGGTAGCCCCCACCGGGCTGTGCTCCGGCAAATATGGAACGTGATCGCGGACTATGGGCCTCCCAGAAGGCCTGCAAATCACGGGCTACCTGCGGTGCGCGTTGCGAGCCAGAGATAATCGTCCACTGTGCCAGCAAACGCACCGCAATGCGCTGATCCTCCGCCCAGATACATACCTCAGCAAATGGGCTTCGGATCAACTGCGGAATTTTATCACTTCGGCTGTCACTGCTGATGGTGATTTCCAGCTGCGGCAACGCCAATGCCCGAACCACGACCATGCGCACCCGCGAGCCCCCTGCGGCATCCACCGTTGCAAGCGCTGCCACGCACGGTGGCTCGGCCATCAATCCAGTTAAGAGGCGAGTTATTTTACCGAGGGTATCAATTTTACACGGCACCTGAATATTCCTTTATGTGGCATAGCGAGCAACGGTTCTGCCTGACACGCTACGCCAGCGGCGTGGCTCATTTCGGCCGGCGCTTATGGCGGGCCACCTGTTCCTGCATGTAAGTGAAAAGTTTTCGGGCCTTGGGTATTTGATAAAACTCCAGCATCGGGGTTGTCTGATCCATGCTCTTTATCGTGATCGTTCCAATATTCAGCGCACGCTCAATTGCGCCCTGACGCAATTGCATATCCTGAATGGATGTGAGCGATATCCAGTCAATTTGGCGGGTGAAAATGCCGGAGTGCAGTTCAATACGCTCGGGCCCCACAAAGCAGCGGGAAGACCGCGTGCCGGAGTAAATCAGGAATACGGCGAGGCAATCAACAAGCAGAACCGATCCGAAAATGATTCCAGCGTAGGGGCGCACCGTGGGAATCAGATAGACGCCCGCCGATATTATGAGAATCACCGCGCAGATCACATACTTAAAAAAATTATCCCATTGCGAGGTGCTTACGCGAAACACAAATTCCGGCTGCGGCGCATCGGCATCTGCGCTGATGGTGCCTCCATCGGCAGACTCTGCTTTCAGCCCGTCCCCGTTGTGCGGCTCCGAACCATCTGCAGATCGCAAAAATTCGCCGCAGTGCCGGCATTTAACGGCACTGGTGAAAATACGTTCGCTGCAAAAAGGGCAGTCTTTAAATGAACCATTGCCTTGGCGGGCCCCCGTAACTGCAACCTGGGGCGCAGCGGCAATCGGAATCACCACCCGGTTACAGGCTTTGCAGACGACATGTCGGCCGATATCCGCCGGCCTGATTTCCATCACTTGCCCACAGATGCAGGTCGCTTCCCATGAATTCTCATTCGGCAATACTTCGTCGGATGCGATGGCCGCGGTCCTCCCGGTAACGAACTGCTGCAAGCTATTTAAGTATTAAGCACGGCCGCAGTAAATCAATGCGGCTGCGCGTGGCAAACGGGCTTGGCGACATCGCCCGAATGGTCAACCATTTCGCATTCGCCAGCGGTAATTTAATAAATTTCACCGGTTGGCCAGTTATCAGGTCGCCGCTGGAATATATGATTTGGCCATCCGCGCGAATTTGAATGCTGCCATGCCCGGACGTAGCGGCCGAATCATCCATCGCGGGTGCCAAAACCAACCATGCAAATCTCCCGTGCAGGTCGTAGGTGATGGTCGCCGGGGCATGAAGTCCAATGCCATGGCGATAGCGGCGCTGGCCCACCTTAATGCTTCGGCCCAATGCATTTTTATTGACCATCAGGGGCCATACCGCGCCGAACAGCGGCTGCTGCCGGTAGGCGCTCGGTTGAAGCGATGAAAGCCGACGCACCCGCCCGCGCAGCACATCAATTTTGTCAATCGCTGCAGGTGCCAGACGAAGTGTCACGCCGATGAGCAATTCGGCCTCCAGCGTGTCACCGCACATCTCGATGCGGCGCGCCATTAAAATGGATCGATTGTCCAACACGATTTTATAATCCGGTGCGTGGATGGCTCGGTAGGGAAGCCCGCCAAGCTCCAGCCTCCGGACGCGATCCCATGGAATGCTCGCGGTACCAAGCGAACTTTTAATGCACACACCACTGGCCGCAGCAC
>JAJZGD010000124.1 GCA_021804985.1 Planctomycetota bacterium | reverse complement strand
TTGGCGGATCTGATCGCCGCACAGGAGGTACCCCGATGATTCTGCCGGGGCGCCTCACCATTTTCGCCCTCGCAATCGGGGCGGTCGCTGCGATAGCGGCGGGGGCATATCCCCTGCTGGCCGTGCTCGTTCTTCTGCTCGACGCCATCGTCATGCTGCTTTTGGCGGTGGAGGGCGCTGGGCTGCGCCGCACTGAGCCGCTGGTGCGGATGGAATTTCCGCGCCGCGGTGAAATGGGGCAAACCTTGATCCTGCCGTTTGAGGTAACCAATCGAGCCGGTCGCCCCATGCATGTAGGGATTGAAAATTTCTGGCCGGCGGGTTTTCGCTGCACGCCGAGCTATAAAGCCCTCGTGATCCCGGCGGGCGGGGCGCTGCGGTATGAATTTGTCGGTACGGCCCAAAGCCGCGGCCTGCTGGAATTTTCGGCCCCCGTGGTCAGCTATGCTTTTGCGTTGCCATGGGCCAAACGGCGGTATACCGCGCCCCTGCCCGAACCGATCCGCATCTACCCCGATCTTACGCCGGTCCGTCAATATGAAACCCTGCGCCGACACCGCGCGCTGGGGCTCTCCGGTTTTCATCGGCGGCGGCTTTTGGGCAGCGGCCGCGAATTTGAACAACTCCGCGATTATCTGCCCGATGACGATTTTCGCGATATCAACTGGCGCGCCTCGGCCCATCACCAGCGACTGATTTCCAATATCTATCAGGTGGAGCGGCGGCAGGATGTACTGATCTGCGTGGATAACAGCCGCCTGATGGCCACACCGCTCGGCGACCGCACCACGCTGGATTACGCCATCGGGGCGGCAATTCTGTTGGCGCACGTGGCGGGGGTTGAACGCGACCATATCGGGCTATTGGTTTTTCGCGAAATTGTCGAACGCTTTGTGCGGCCCGCCGGGGGCACCACCGCCGAAAATCGGCTGGTGGAAAAGCTGGTCGAAATTCGCAGCCAGCCCGTGTTTCCCTCATTTGCCGGCTTGGTGGCCGCCATCCGCGCGCGGCAAAACCGCCGCGGAATGGTTTTCATTTTTACCGATCTGAATGATCCGCAATTACTGGAAAATCTGCGGCTATCTGTGCCGGCGATCGCGCAGCGGCACCTGGTGACGGTGTTTTCCCTCTTGGATCCACTGCTTTTTAAGCTGGCCAATGCCCCGGCCATGTCCGCCGATGGCGTCATGCAGGTGCTTGCAGCCCGCCATCTGACCGAAGAACGGGAAAATTCCAAAGTGTCCCTGTCCCGTGCCGGCGTCCTGCTGATCGAATCGCAGGCAGACCAACTGAACCTGCAGGTGATCAATCATTATTTGAACATTCGCACGCGGCAACTCGTGTAACCGCCATCCGGGGGCCGAGAGAACCGACCGAGCCGGCTGGCGCAGGCCGCAGAGGGCAGACAGCCGGGGGTGGCCACAGACACTTGGCGCGACTCCAACCCATGGCCCCCGTGACGCTGCCTCGATCAGGCCCGTTTACGCCCGATCAGCAGCAGCCCTGCGGCACCCACCATCAACAGCGCGACCGAACCGGGTTCGGGGGTGGGAGTAGATGGATGCGGATTAGGAAGCAGCAGCGGCAAATGGAACTCAGAACCGGCGTTCAAGCTGCCGACTGCCACCGATCCATCGATGGGGGATGAGGTCGAAAGGCTGGCACCAGGAGCCAGAACCGAACCGTGTAACTCAACACCAAGCGTGATGCTGGTGGCATTAACAAAATTCCAGATAACGGAGGAGTCAACGGAGGTGCTCGTAAAGTTGTTGACAAAATTCGGGCTCGAAATATCCACGCTGCTGCCGGACGTTACGTTAATCACCACTTCACTGGCATTGTTGGTCGCGATATCCAGACTTTGAATATTGCCGTTGCCGAATAAACTCGACGCCGCGATCGAAAAAACCGCCAAACCAGCACTACTCGGCGTCGCGTTAAGCGTGACGTTGGTGGGCTTTGCCGGAGCTGTATAGGTGCTGTTGGCGGTCAACGACGCCAGGTAGGCTTGGTCCGAATTTAGTGTATTGGTGATGTTGGTCAGCGACGGCAGCGGCGAAGTAACCAGGTGTCCACCGCCGTTGTAATTCACTGTGCTGCCCGCTTCGACCGTGCCGCCGAGAAGCAGATTACCGGCTTGGAGCTGAATGTCCGTGCCGCTGACGTTACCGATATTGCCCAGCACAGTGAGAACGTTTTGCCCGGCGTAGGCGGCTGAGTTCAGCTGCGTTCCCCAGTTGGATGTGCCGTTAAGGTTTCCGCCAATGAAGGCCGTCCCCTCGACATCCGACGAAGCCGTCATATTCCCTAAAACAATGAGATTGTAGTTATTCAGCGGATCGGCAGAGACCGATAACGTGGACGCGGCGATGGTGGCCAACAGGGCCCCCGCGAAGGCTACCGGGACGGTAAAACCAGACCAATGCGCAACCGTCTTGATTGACATAATTCTTGCTCCTCTAAAGTAGCTACCTGCACCCGGTGGAGAGTGTACAAGCTGATTAACGCATGTCAAATTTAAGTGGGTTTTTTTATGGCGGCGCGGTGAAAGTCCTTTAAAATAATGGGCTTATCCCGCCGGAGGGCTTCGCCAAAGACCCATTTCCATGAGCCGGTGGACTTATAACAATGGAGATAACCGTTACAAACGTTCCAGGCGCCGACGCGTTTACCCCAATCGGAAGGCTTTGCCGTGGATCTTCTTCGCAGCCCAATCCGAGATAATCCGGCGGAAGCCTAATGGCGGGAGCGTCGCGGTGTTTCGCGGGCCACCCCGGTGGAGGCGGGTCGGCGTGTCCTCCGGGCACTGTATGTGGCATGAATCCTTAAATCAACTGGGGTGGTTTATTGCCTCTCGCAGAGCCGCAGGGACTCAATGGCTGCCTGCCGGCAGCGCGCGGCGCCGCACGCCCGGGCCGGAGAATCCCGGCCGCGCCCCGTACGCGGGTTTCAGTTACGTGGATGCACCGCTGCTCGCGGCCCGGCTTTTGCTCTGCCAACCGCACGCTATAATCCCACGCAGATTGTTTTCCGGGCTGGCATGTCCGGCGGGGGTATCGTTCGTTGGCCAATAATCTTAAGTCGCAAATTGTAGATTTGCTTTATGCCGCCGCGGGGCAGCCCGTTTCCGTCAAGGCGCTTCGCACTGAGTTGGGCGTCGATTCCGCCCAAACCGAGGCGTTTCATCATGCCGTCGATGAGTTGATTTCCTCGGATATTTTAACCCCCCTGCAGGACGGCCACGAGCTCGCCTTCACCAAGGCCCGCGAGGATATCGTGGGTGTTTTCAGTTCCAACTATCGCGGCTTTGGATTTGTCGCCCCGCTGACCGACGATAAGCTCGGCGACGTTTTCATCAGCCCGTCCGACACACTCGATGCCCATTCCGGCGATCTGGTGGTGCTGCGCGTGATGGCCACCTCCAAGCGGGATGAAAAACTCATGAGCCGCTCCGGCCGCGTGCTGCGCATCCTTCGGCGGGGATCAACCCGCTGTGTGGGCACCCTGACGGTGACACCCGGCGGATGGGTGGTCGTGCCGGATGGAAATATTTTCCGCCACCCGCTGGCCATTGCCGACATCTCGGCCACCGCAGCCGGCGAGGGAGACAAGGTGGTGGCAGAGGTATTGGAGTTTCCGCGGCCGGGGCGGCCGGGGCAGGGTGTGATTGTGGAGGTGCTTGGCCCCAAGGGGGATGCGGATGTGGAATTGCTTTCGGTGATCCGGCAGTTTGACCTGCCGGGCGAATTTCCGCCGGCGGCCCTGGAGGCGGCGTCGGGTGCGGCGCGGCAATACAAGCCGCAGAAACTCAAAAACCGTCAGGATCTTTCCGATCTTCTCACGGTTACCATCGATCCGGATGATGCGCGCGATTTTGATGACGCCATCACGCTGAAAATTCTCGAACCGGCTGAAACGGCCGGCGACCCGCTGCACCATTTGGCCGCCGCGACCGAATCTGAGCAGCCGGGCCCCAGTGTTTATGAGCTTGGCGTGCACATTGCCGATGTCAGCTCATTTGTGGAACTGCAATCACCGCTGGATATGGAAGCGCGCGTGCGCGGCAACAGCATCTATTTTCCGCGTTATGTTATCCCCATGCTGCCCGAACTGCTTTCCAACGGCGTCTGTTCGCTGCAGGAAGGTCAGCCGCGGCTGACGAAATCGGCCTTTATTCGGTACGATGCGCAGGGGCGCGTCACCGGTACCCGGTTTGCCAATACGCTGATTGTTTCCAAAAAGCGGCTGACCTATCGACAGGCTCAGGCGATCATCGATCATGCCACCGGGCAAGCCAGCACTTACAGCAAGGGATTGCTCGATTCCCCGCCCGACCCCAATGTGCCCGAGGTGCCCGCCGATATCCGCCAGCTGCTGGTAAACATGGATCGATTGGCGCGGCTGATTCGCCAGCGGCGGCTGGATCAGGGGATGATCGTGCTGGATCTTCCGGAGGTGGAATTGGTGCTCGATGCCATGGGGCATGTGATCGATGCCCACCCGGAAGATGATTCATTCACGCACAAAATCATCGAGATGTTCATGGTTGAGGCCAACGAGGCAGTGGCCCGCTTTCTCACCGCCAGCGGCCTTGGCGTTCTGCGACGGGTGCATCCGGAACCGGAAATGGAACTAACCGATGGGGTGCGAAAATTTCTCACCATCACCGGCAAAAAGACGCCCCGACACCTCGATCGCCGGGTAATCACCGAACTGCTCGATTCGGTGCGCGGAACTCCGCTGGCGTATGCGGTTCACCTGAGTGTTCTCAAAACTTTTACCACTGCGCAATATTCACCCGAACCACTGGGGCATTACGCCCTGGGAAGCGACAATTACGCCCATTTCACCTCACCCATCCGCCGCTATGCCGATCTGGTCATACACCGCTGTCTGGGCGCCGTGCTGGAAAAGAAAAGCACGCGCCGCAAACCGCCACCGGGCCGCAAGGATGCCATGGCGCCTTTACGCGGCGCCATACTTATGCCCCGGGAGCTGGCTGAAATGCCCGATGAGCATTCGCTGGAGTTGCTCGCCCGGCACCTATCCATGACCGAACGCCGCGCTCAGGATGCGGAGCGCGAACTGCGAACGGTAAAGGTGCTTCAGCTGCTCGCAGCGCATGTGGGCGATATAATTGATGGCGTAGTGACCGGCGTGGCGGGTTGGGGAATCTTTGTGCAGTCCAGCCGCTTTCTGGCCGAGGGAACCATCCGGGTTAGTGATCTGCCGGATGATTATTGGATTTTTGAGGATGGCCGCAGCTGTTTGCGGGGGCAGCGCACCGGGCGGCGGTTATCATTGGGCGATCTGGTGAAGGTGCAGATCGTGGCTGTGAATATCCCGGCCCGGCGCATGGACCTGCGGCTGATGGAGCATGCCTCGACGGTGCGCGGGGAGCAGCAATTGCGGAAGGTTGAGCCGCCGCGGACTCTGGCGAAGGCCAATCGCTGGGAAAAGCCGGGTGAACCGCCTCAGACTCAGCGGCGTAAAAATAAGGGTGGCAGTCGATTGGCCGATGTAAAGAGCCGCAAAAAGCGCTTTCGACGGGGTAAATAATCCATGGCCACGCGGACGCAATCCAAAATGGCGCTGCCGGGTAGAAGGCGACTATCCGCCTTGGCGCTCTGTTTACTGCCGGGCGTGCTGCTGTTGGGGGGATGCGTCGAGCACGTCATAAAAAATGATAGTGTCGGCGAGCAGCTTGAGCGGGCTGCGGGCAATGGGCAGGGATGGCAGGTGAGTAACAATTCCAACAACAATGCCAACAACAATGCCGGCGGCGGCAGCGCCCCCGCGCCCGGTTACACCCCCCACAAGCCGGGAAATTTTATTTTTGATCCCGCGGAGCCCCATTGATTGCTGCCGAAGTGGGTGCACATTTTGCCGCTCGCCCGGCCCCCGCGAGGCCCCTTGGTCGGTCGAAGCAGCGGCGGCAGCAGCGCAATGGCGCCCCGTTCGCCCGGCGCATCTCTGCACTCCCCATTTTCTTTGGCCTGTTTATACTTACGCCTGAAACTTAATGCCTGCCGCAACGTTAAAGGCGCGGGGAAGGTCGAATTGGCAACGCGGAATCACACGCGGAATAACATTTTGGCTCAGGGCGGCGCCGCATTCTTTCGTTCCCCCATGGCCCGGTGGCGGAGGGCGCGCCGCCGCCGCGTGCGAGCCCGGCCACTGTGGATGTCATTAAAATATGCCGCCGTTGTCATTTTGCTGATGGCCGCGCTGTCGGCGTCGCCGGTGCTCGCCGCCCGCGTGATCGGCGGCCCCATGGTCGGCAGTGTGTCATCCACCAACGCCCGGGTGTGGCTGGAAATCAGCACCTCAGATCATGTGACGGTTCGCATTTATGATGTGGATACCAATCAGGAAATCAACGCCATCGGCCTCGACGTGCTCGGGCCGCCGCCGTTCGTGGCCGATGCGAGCTTCGGCGGTCTGTCGCCGGATCATGACTATCGCATTGCAGTCGCGATCAATGGCGTGCACGCCTATCTGCCGCCGCCCAAACTCATTATTCATACGATGCCGGCCCGTAAGGCGATGAAAAACATCATCGTTGCGTTTGGCTCCTGTGCCGACACGGCGCGATATCCCGGCGCGCGTATCTGGGCGTCGATCACGCACATTGAGCCGCGGGCCTTTATCTTTGCGGGCAATAGCGTGTACCTGCCGCGCCATGAGAGCCACTTCCCCTATACCTACGCCCACGCGCTGGAGTTTATTTTGAATCGGTACGATAAGGGTCGCCGCTTTGCGGGCATTCAGCCGCTGCTGCGGATCTGTCCGATGTACGCCACCTGGGATGACCGCGATTTTGGCACACGCCACTCCAATCGCTCCTTTGTTTTTTCCAAGGAATCCCTGCTGGCATTTGAGGATTATTGGCCCAATCCATCTTACGGGCATGGCAAAACCCTCGGCACTTTCTGCCACTTTCGGATTGGCGATGTGTCATTTTTTCTCCTGGACGACCGAAGCTTTCGCACCGCCCGCACCATTGGCCGCCACGCCACCATGCTCGGCGTTCAGCAAATGGCGTGGCTTAAAAGCCGACTGATGCAAAGCTCCGCCACCTTTAAGGTCATTGTGGATGGTGATCAGATGCTGGCGCATTATCCCGGGCGCGAAAGCTGGGCCGACTTCCAGCCGGAGCAGCGCCACTTCATCCATTGGCTTTTTGCGCATGAGGTCGGGGGCGTCGTTTTCCTCTCCGGCCATCGCCGCTTTGGCGAGCTGACCTGTCGGAAGCCCAATCCCGATGCGAACAACGCCGAGTATCCGCTCTACGATTTGACCAGCTCTTCATTGGCGGCAGCGCCCGTGCGCCACCAATTTACGGGGTGGCAAAACCGCGCGCGTATCGGGCCGGCCGTCTTCGAGCATAATTTTGGGATCGTGCGGGTGGGGGGGCCGGTGGGCGCTCGGCATCTGACGCTGGAACTGCTCAACAGCCGGGGGCAGGTGGTGCTGCGACAAATTATCTCTCAAGCGGCGCTGCAAAGTCCGTAAAATCCGGCGGCCTTACAAAACAATATCGCCGGCCCGGGCATTGGCCCGCACCTGCTCCACCGATTTGCAGCCCGGTATAACCGCGGAAACGATCGGCTGTTTTAAGCACCACGCCAAAGCCCATTGAGACATCTCCATACCTTGCGGTACTTCATACTGTGCAATTTTTTCCACTTCGGCCAGGCGGGCCTCGCGGAGCGCTTTATCATGGCCAGCCCGAACATCATCGGGGGCAAATTCAACGCCCGGCTTGTATTTACCGCTTAGCAGCCCGCTCGCCAGCGGTACCCGCGCCAGTACACCGAGGTTTTGTGCCTGCGCACTTGTCAGCACCTGCGCTTCAGGCGCCCGATCGAGGCGGTTGTAAACCACTTGAAGCACCTGCACGCCCCGCTCGCTGCAGCGCTCGGTCTGGCGGATATTGGTATTTTTAGATATCGACACGCCGATAAACCGGATGCGGCCCCGCTGCTGCTCCATTTTCAGATAATCCAGCACCTCCATATCATCGAACTGCTCATCGCTCCATGAATGGTATTGGTATAGGTCGATATAATCTGTTTTCAGTGCCCGGAGCGAATCCTCCAACTGCACGCCGATATCCGCGGCGGAACGCGGTTCGGTGCGGTTCATGTGGCTGTGAAATTTATGGCCGAACTTGGTGGCGATGATCCACTGGTCGCGGCTCGCTTCCACCGCCTGTCCGAGCAGGGTCTCAGAAACGTGGTCGCCATAGCATTCGGCGGTATCGATGAAATTGATGCCCAGCGTTTTGGCTTCATTGAGCATCCGCGTGACTTCCGCCGGGGTGAAGGTTTTTCCCCATTCGCCTCCGAGCTGCCATGTGCCGAGGCCGATGACTGAAACTTTCAATCCCGTGGATCCCAATGTTCGATAGCGCATCGGTGGGCGCCTCCTTTTCTAGTTTGCTCCGGGCCGCGCCGAAGGTATTACCAGCTGCTCAGCAAAACCACGCGCCCCGCGCCGGCTCTGTATCGCACCAGCCCCGTATCGCGCCGCTCCACCTCGCGCGTGCTCCGCATCGCGCTGCTTTCTATCGCGCTGCTCCGTGTCCCGCTGCGATGGTATGCCCGGCGCGCTGGCACTCCCCGCCCGCTCGTGCCTCACCGCGTCACCCCGGCGCAGGCCGCCTCTGTGAAAATCCACCGTCGCAGCGGGTTCGCTCCGAATTTACCACCGGGGATATTACACCAAGACCGGCAGCCCGGCGCGGTGCGCAGCGCGCCGCCGGGAAAAAACGGGTCATTGCCAAACCACCCCCCGGCAACGCATAATCCAGTGGTCGAGCGTGGCATGCTTTCAGGAGTGGCGATCGGATGGAATTTCTTAAACTGCTGACCGAAACCCCCGGTGTTCCCGGCCGCGAAGAATTGGTGCGTTCCGTCATTCAACGGGAAATTGAAGGGCTGTTTGACGAAGTGCATGTCGATCCCCTTGGTTCGCTGATATGCACCAAGCGGGCGACCGTGGCGGGACAATCTCCGCCGGTGCGGGTCATGCTCGCCGCCCACATGGATCAGATCGGTTTTTACGTCCGGCATATCGACGATAAAGGTTTTATCCGCATCCAGAATGTGGGCGGCTTTGATCCGCGCAATTTGCCCGCTCAGAAAGTGCGGATTGGGGGAAAGAGGGAAATATTTGGCGTGCTCAATCCCGGCGTCAAGCCGATCCATATCGCCACCGAAGAAGACCGCAAAAAGGCGTATCAGATATCCGATTTTTTCGTCGATACCGGAATGACGGCAAAAAAAGTGCGTGAGATTGTCCGTATCGGCGATCCGATCACGCTGGTGCGGGAATTCAGCGAGCTCGGGGCATTTGTCTCCGGGCAGGCGATGGACAACCGGGCGGCGGTCTGGGTTGCGGTGCGGGCGCTGCAACGCCTGAAAAAAACGCCCTACGATATTCTCGCGGTCTTTACCGTGCAGGAGGAAGTGGGCCTGCGCGGCGCCGGGCCCGCCACATTTGGCCTCGATCCGGGCATTTGCATTGCTCTGGATACCACGCTGGCGTGCGATACGCCGGGCATACCCGATGATCAGGCGGTGACGCGGGCCGGCGGCGGGGCGGGTATTAAGATCATGGACGGGGCGTCGATTAGCGATCGCGGGCTGGTGGTCGCCGATGAGCAGCACGATCTCGTGATGCGC
>JAJZGD010000123.1 GCA_021804985.1 Planctomycetota bacterium | reverse complement strand
GAGCCTGTCCGAGTAATGGCCGGGATTGGGATGGGTCTGAAATGTCCCGAATGCGCGGCGGAGGATCGAGCCGACTCTGAATAACGAGTCATCGAGATCCGACAACAAAGCAGGCGGGGCATTTCAGACCCACCCCGCGGGGCGGCGTGCTTTTTGCCCCCCCTCTGCGGCGCGGCTCCTCGGTGTACCCTCTGTGTCAGGTACGCCATTCGTCGCCGCTGCTTGATGGGCGCCAAAAATCACGCCGTCGCAACCCGGCGATTACTCGGACAGGCTCCTTAGGAGACTTTCAATAGTGAAAATACACACCAATATATGGCGATTTGTGCATGTCTATCGACAGCTTTTGCAATCCAGGGAAGGGGTGGTCAGTCGCTTCCACGGCCCGCGATCAATATCTGCGGTAGCGATGGGCGCCAAAAATGCCGGCTGCCACGCCACACGCCGCGCCGGCTGGCGGGCAAAGCCCATGCGCTGTCGAACTGGCCGCATGCTTTCATTCCTCGCGGTAATGGCTTTCTCAGCCCTGGCGGCGCATGTAGCCATTGCCGCACCGGTCAATGTGCTGACCAACCATAATGATGGTCATAATGATGGAGAAAATCTTCACGAAACCACCCTGACGCTGCACAATGTGCGACCGGGCAGTTTTGGTAAGCTTTTTGCCACGCATCTCGATGGTGTTGATTATGGCCAGCCCCTGTTTGTCGCGCATGTGGATATTACAACCGGGCCCCATCGCGGCGTGCAGGATGTGATCTATGCTGCCACCGCACGAGATACCGTTTACGCCATCAACGCGAATAATGGAAAAGTGCTTTGGAAAACCAATTTGCTCACACGGTTTCACAGCCCGCAAGACACCGTGCTCGCCCGCGAAGAGAATCCCAATTGGGCCGCCAAAAATGAACCCCTTGAAGATACGCCCGTTATTGATTTAGCCACACATGCGCTGTATGTGGAATGCGAGGAAACCGAACAAGGCCCCGGCACCGGCGGCAAAGTTCACTGGATTCATCTGCTTAGTTCGCTGAACCTCAGCAATGGTCGGCACTATGCCAAGACCGTGAAAATTGCGGAGTGCGGCCCCAGGGGCGCCTTTATCAGCGGCCCGACGGTTCGCAAAATCAATGGCCGGCCGGACCATTTCAACGCCTATGAAATCACCTTTCGCTACGTGGCCATTGATCCCGTCAATCATGTTCTTTATCTCGCCTGCGCCGATCCGGGGGATATCGGCGCGTACAACGGGTGGATACTTGGCTACAGCACCGTTAAAAATGCCGCCGGGCAGTTGGCCGTCAAGGCCGTATGGAGCGCCACGCCCAACGGGTGGGCCGGCGGAATCTGGGGCGGCGCGATCGCCATGGATCACCGCGGCAATCTGTTTGTAGAAACCGGCAACGGCACGTTCGAAACCCATCTGATCAAAGTGCCGTATGCCGGGCGCCTGAGTACCGATTCGCCGCGCATGATGGTGCCTGCCAAGGGGGATTATGGCGATGCGGCGCTCAAACTTTCTCCCGATTCAGACACCTATCAGCATGCCGACAACCCCAATGGTTTTGGCCTGCATGTCAGCGACTACTTTGTTCCCAAGAACGAAATGATTCTGCTGCGGAGCGATCTGGACCTTGGCTCTTCAAGCCCGGTATTGCTGCCGCCATCCGTCGGCGATGCCGCCCACCGGCACCTGGTGGTCATCAATGACAAGCCGGGCACGATATACCTGTTAGACCGCGACCATATGGGGGGTTATCACGGCGATCCTGCGGGCGATGGCAAATCCGGCTTTAATAATGTGTTGCAGACGCTGGTGCATGCAACCGGCTCCGGCTTCAGCACCGGCGCATTTTTTGCCGGCGACCACTCTCACCGTGGCTGGATTTACTACGCTGAAGTCAGTGACAATGCCAAGGCGTTTCTGATTTCCCATGCCCACATCGATCCCCATCCGGTATCGGTATCGCGCCAAAACTTCGGCTACCCGGGCGCAACGCCGGAAATTTCCGCCGATGGAGCGCACAACGTCATCCTTTGGCTTTTGTGCCATTTCCGCAACCGCATGCTTGCCTTCAACGCTGCCAATTTAAAACAGGTGCTCTTCGACAGCAGCAAGGGCCGCGGCCGGGACGGCATATCCAACAAGCTTACCGGCACAGAGATTGACATGAATACGTATCCCACCGTGACCAATGGACGGGCATACGTGAGCACCACGACCGCCCTTAATGTTTACGGTCTGCTGGCAAAATAGCGGGATGCCCTATTTGTAAGTTCGCTTCGCGATTGGTGCGCGGTGCCAGCGCCGTGCGGCGATTTGGCCCGAAATTGTCATAAATTCGTTGGATCGGTGGAATGGAGACGAGGGGAATCGAACCCCTATTTGCGCATTGCGAACGCGCCGTCCTGCCGTTGAACGACGTCCCCGTGGCCAAAAGGATAGCCTACCCGACAAGGGGCTGCAAGATAACGATTGGGCCGGAAAGCGGAACTCTGGGCGCCCCGCCTTGCGGTCGGTTTGCTAATCTTGCCGCGGCTCTCGGAGGGGTGGAACGATGCGTGTTTCCCGACGGTTAACCATCTGATAGCGGATGCCGCGCCAGGTGATGGTATCTCCAAAACCGGCTGCCAGCAGGCAAAACAGATTAAACGCCTGAACCGCGGGAAAAAGAAATGTGAACCATTTGGCGCAGGCAGCCAAAGCCCCCGCATGATCGGGCAAAAGCAATTTGCCGGCGCGCAGCAAAAACCACCCGCGTAACATGCTCAGCACCAGCACGAAAACGAAAACGACGCCGGGGATATATGCCCCCCACGCCATTGAGAAATCCTTATCCGGCCACACGGCGAAATAAAAGGATGATGCCAGCGTCAGCAGATAGGCCGCCGCCCCGAGCACGCCGGTAAACCATAAGCGGGCGGCACACCGGCGTGTAATGCGATACTGCCGGGTGGCGAATTCAAAAAGTTTCGCCCACGACGTTTGCGCCGGGGATGCCACCATACATTGCGGCACAAAGTGAATGCGCTGCCCCCCCTGCTTTTTTACCTGATAGCTCAGCACGTAATCATCGCTGAGCGCATGCTGCCAGGCCTCATAGATCCCAAGTGAAAAAAACTTCTCCCGCGAAATCGCCATCGATCCACCCCACGCCACCGTGCGGCGGTGCGGCCCAAGCATGCCGGCGATAATCGCATTCATAACCGAAAGCATCGCGTTGGCATTCGTGGCAACCTCCGGCACATAAAATCGGTAGCCTGTGGTGGCGGCAATATGGGGATACGTCAATGGAATCACCAAAGCATGAAGCCAATGCGGGCCGGGCGCCGCGTCGGCGTCCATGAAGGCGAGAAAGCGATCGTCCGATGTGGTTTGATCAATCGCCGCAAGTTGATTATGAACTTTTTGTGAGCGATGCGTGGCCTGCCCGGCGACCACCAGTGTGATTCGGCGCGACGGGTTCTGATTCATCAGTGTCTCGATGATGGCATGCACCGGATCATTCACCGATTCCACTGCGAATATGAAGCGGGCGGTCGGGTAATCCTGGTTGAGCAACTTTTCAATGTTAGCTTGGGTGCTCGCATCAACACCCTTAACGGGCAAAATGACAGCAACCGGCACATCCACAGGGGCCAAAGGCTCACGAACAATGCGGCCCATTCGGTATACAAAAAACTGCGCCACCCGCAACGCCCAAAAGGCGAGCGCCAGTTCGCATCCCCATAAGGCGATGGCCATTACTCCGACCGGTGATAGCGCTGCGTCTGCATGCATGGCCGGAAATGATACCGGAGATTATCCAAGCCGTACGAAGGCACGGGTGCGGGCCGCGGCATTCGGGGGGCAATCGGGGGGCAATCGGGGGGCATTCGGCGGGCATTCGGGGCGGCCCGATAGTTCAGCGGCAACCGTGCGGGGCATCAAACGCGAAATGCAGTCTCAATGCGGGCGGCGGCGGCGGAAAGTTGCTCCGGCGTTGTCGCCCGCACACTTTCAGCCGTGCCCAGCGCCCGGGCTAACGGAACCCAGCTTTTACAGCCGGCATAATCCAGAGTGTTTTCCAATGTTGGCGGACTCAGAAAGCGATATGCCCGCACCAGCAAAATGTACAAGGGGTAATCCGGGCGATAATTAAATCGCATGTCAATCAACGGGGTGTCCCAGATGTGCATATCCGAAAGCGAATCCATCATCGCACGGCCGGGCAAATGGTAAATGCGGATAATCTCGCCCCAGCCGGGAAATGCGATGGTTTGTGGTTCAGCGGCCACCGGCAACGCCAAAGATCGGTATGGCAGCTTGAGGCCCTGCACATTTTGATGGATGAAGGTTGGAAATAATAAAAACCGATCATGCTCAATTTCAAATTCGCCGCCCGATTCCAGAATTCCCCCCTTGCGCAGCAGTATCATCTGCGTGCCGGCACAAAGGGCCTCGCAGACGGTATCCCACTCCTTGAGCGCCACATTCAGTTGCAAATTTTCCATCAAATAATTATGCCATGCTGCCGCCGCCATGGGAACCAGAGGTTCCGCACGGCCGGAAACGAAATCACGCCCACTCTGCACGCCGAGTGCCTATTGCAGGCTTTGGATGTAATCGGTCACAGCTTTCTGATCGGCTTGCCGCTGCAATTTGGCCTTGGCAAAGGCCTTTTGGCGGTCCGTGATCTTGTTATCCAAAGCGACAAGTTGTTTGGCAAATACCTGAGCTACCCGGCGAACCTGCTTTGCCGCGACCAGATTGGCCCTTATACGCCGTTCATTTTGTGTAAGGGTGGCCAATTCCGCTTTCAATCGCTGCAGCACCCCCGCGTTTTGCACCACCCGTTGCTCAAGCTGCTGCAGCCGGCGAAGCTTGACGACGACGCTTGCCGGCAGGCCTACCGTAGCAATTTCATTGGTCAAAGCCCGCAGGCTGATGGTGCGCAGATCGATTGCGTTCGTCTGATGGCCGATGCGGGTAATGTGATAGACCCCATCGCTCATCGGCGGCACTTGAAGCACCACGGCAGCGCCCGTCTGGAGTTTAATAAGGCGCCCCTTTTTCGGAGGTATAATCTTCCAGCCAGCTGAAGAGCCGAAATTTACCACCACCTCAATCCGATGCACATGCAGGCTATGCAGGGTTAATCGGAGGATTTTTTTTACGCGATAATCTACAAAGAGCTGGGAATTGGTTATCCGCGCCCCTTTTACGGTCTCGAAGAAGGGCGTCACAGCCGTTTGAGTTAATGCCAAATCCGTCGCATAGGGAAGAAGCTGCCGCGCGTGCACGGCGATGGCCCCCGCGTTCACTTCACCGGCGTATGCGGCGTCCTGATAGACGGTGATGGGGCCGCCCGGCAGATAATGGCCCGTGTCATTGAACACCAACAGCGACCGCCGCAGATGTCGTGTCATGCGCCGAAAATCCAGCGATGAGACGGCCCGGGCGGCGATCGGCGCGGATAATACCGGGAACGTCGCCGACTGCTGCGATCCGATGGTGACATCGCGAGCGACGAGATCGAACGCCGGATTGGCCGAAGACGACACTGCCATCGCCGCCACATTGATGGATGGCGCCATCATCGGATTGTATGCACGGGCCATGGACGCCATGGGCATCGCCAGAGCGTCTCTTGCCAATGCCATCGTCGGCATCGCGGAGAGCACCGCATGCTTCGCGGCAAACGTTGACGCGATTGCCGTCGGCGAAAGATAAAACAGATCATTCTGCGGTGTCAGCGCGGTATTGGCCGGCAGCGGCAAAATCGGTCGGCGCCCGTAAAGTGGCTGCTGCAAATCTTCAATAAATGAGTGTGGCCACGTGCCGCGAAGATGCAGGGTGATCTGCTTCCATGGCGTGCTGGTGGGGTTGTGCACAATAGCCATGGCCAGCAGACGCGCTGAATTTCCGCCCGCGGTCGCGCTGGCGCTCGACGGTGGCAGCAGCATGCGGTAAGTAGTGCGCCATAAAGGGCTTTGCGCCACGTACCCGAAGCGAACCGTTCTTGGGCCCGTACCCCGAAATCGCAATTCAATGCGCGATGACCCCACCGTCCGATTGGCGGCAATAAACGCCAGCGCCTGGGCCATGCTCTTGCGCAGCGTCCGGTTGCATACCTTAAAGCTTACCACTTTCGACAGCATCACACGCGAAATTTTTCCATGTGTGTAGATATCTACGTATTTGTTCATAAAGGGAAAAATGGCCGGCCCGCCGGATTTATTCAAAATCTCTGGTGTTGGCCCACGCACAGGATATATCGGCCAAGCCGTCTGCACCGCAATCAGACGCCCCGAAATATTCCGACCGCCCGCGAGATGCAGCATGATTCGATGGCCTTTTAGCTGCTCAAGCAGCTGCGTCCATGAGCCGCCCTGATCCGGGGCTAACGGCAGCCCATGAAGTTTGACGGACAGCGGAATCGGCGTGGCAAACGTAACTTCGGGCGGCAGATTGGATGCATCCTCAAATACAATGGTTTTAAGCAAGTCGTTAATCGCATTAGCGCCCACGGTCAGGCTTATCGTCGCGTCCCCATCAACCGTGCCCCGATAGCCAATGTAGCCGAGAGAATCGGGGTACAGATCAACGCGGCTGATAACCGGCGCACGGTTCATCTGCGCGGAGTTGCCTGCGGAAGGCCCCACCATGTGCACAGCCTGACACCCGGCAAGCATGGCGGAAGCGAGACCTGCGGCCAATAAGGCGGCTTTGTTTCCCATCATTTAACAACCCCCTTCGATTTGAAAAACGCTCCCGCGGGAGCCCACATCCTAAGCGTTGCCGCATCGGTAGTCCCCTTTCGTCCAAACCATCGGCTTGCCATGCGGCGGATATGCAGGGACAATCTTTAAATGGGTCGGTGCTGCGGAAACCGTCTCGATAAACTGGCAATGCATGGGAAGGCCTTCAACCGGTTGATACTTCTTAAAGCTGAAAATCTTGTCAAGCGCTACGGCGGACGCACCGTGGTAGACCGCGTATCCTTTGAAGTCGGCACGCGCGAAGTCATTGGCCTGCTCGGTCGCAACGGCGCCGGCAAAACCACCACTTTCCGTATGACCATTGGCATGGTCCGACCCGACGGCGGAACCGTACTGTTTAACGGCTCCGACATCACCCGATTGCCCATGTACAAACGGGCCCGCCGCGGCATGGGATACCTTTCGCAGGAACCCTCCGTTTTTCTGCGCCTCACCGTGGAGCAAAATTTGCTCGCCATATTGGAATACACGCATCGCTCGCGCAGCGAGCGGCTGCTTGAGGCAGACAAGCTGCTCACGCAGTTTGGCCTGCAGCGAAATCGGCGGCAAAAGGCGTATTCGCTTTCCGGCGGCGAGCGGCGCAAGCTGGAAATTGCCCGCGCGCTGGTCACCAATCCATCCCTGATTCTGCTCGACGAGCCATTCAGCGGTGTCGACCCTATTGCTGTGGAAGATCTGCAAAGTGAAATCCGCCAATTGCGTGAACAAATGGGCAAGGCGATTTTAATAACCGATCATAATGTGCAGCGCACCTTGGAAGTGTGCGATCGGGCGTTGATCATTTCGGAAGGCAAAGTGATGGCCGAGGGAGCGCCGAAGGATTTGATCAACAACGAACTGGTGCGAAAAACCTACCTCGGCCACAGCTTCAAAGGGGACGAATTCGGCTGATTCGCTGATTATTTGTTGCCGATCTCTGATCATCGGTTTACGAGGGGCGTCAAAAAGCGCGTTCCACCTGCTCAAGAATTAAATGCAGGATCACTTCATGGGCTTCCTGCACACTGGCCGTGCGGTTGCTATCAACCACCAGCGAGATATCCGCGATTTGATGGACGCGCCCGCCCCCTTTGCCCAGAAGCGCCATGGATATGCCACCGCATTTTTTCATCGCCTCGCACGCACGCACCAGGTTCTCGCTGTTGCCGCTGGAAGAAAACATCATCAACAGATCACCCGGCTGGCACAATGCCTCAACCTGACGCGAAAAAACCACCCCATAATCCCAATCATTGGCAATGCAGGTGAGGGCAGTCGTATCAGCCGCCAGACATATCGCTGGCAGCGCGCGCCGATCGCTGCGGCTATAGCGGCCCGTCAATTCCTGCGCCAAATGTAGCGCCGCCGCCGCCGAACCGCCATTGCCCGCCGTGAGCAGTTTATTGCCGGAGGTAAGTTGCTCGGAAATTTTTCTGCAGATGGCGTCAATTTCCGGCAACTGATAAATGAGCCGCCCTATTACGGTGGCCGAGTCTTTAATCAGATCGAGCATCCATGTGGGATTGCCGTCCGGCACGTTGGCATCAGTTTGATTCACGGCGAAATATCCCGCAGGAATCGTCAATCGTTGAGAACTTCAATCTCTTCCTGCTTAAAATTGAGGTTAATGGCGGCCGCCGAATCTATAATCGATTGACGGCGGCTGGCGCCGGGTATGGGAATAATATTTGGAGCCAACAGCAGCATCCACTTGAGCACCACCTGCTGCGGGCTTACGCCATGATGCACCGCCAGCGTTTCGAGCATCGGCTCAGCAGCGGCAACGTTATTGGCACCGCGAATGCCGCCCAGCGGGCTCCAGGGTAAAAAGGCCATCGATTTTTTAAGCGTGTAGGCCAGTACACCATCTTCCTGCGGCTTGCGGGTTTTCCGCGAGAATTCATTCTGCACGCTGGTGATGGTCGCCACTGTCTCGGCAAGCTCAATATCGAGCACTGAAACGTTGCTCAGCCCAATGTGCCGAATTTTGCCGGCGGCTTGCAACTCGGCGAAAGCGCCGACGCTGTCCGTTAGCGGAACCCGTGGATCGGGCCGATGCAGTTGGTATAGATCAATGGCCGCCACACCCAGATTTTTGAGTGCGGCGTCGCAGCTTTGTTTGATGTGGGCTGGCGAGCCGTCGGAATCCCATCGGCGTTCATGGCGGACAATGCCCGCCTTGGTGGCCACAACCATGCGCGCCCGCGTCGCGGAATCCAATGTTGAAAGCGCTTTGCCTATCAGGCGCTCGTTATGGCCAATTTCGGACTGATCAAGGCAATACGCATCGGCGGTATCAAAAAACGTAATTCCAATTTCAACCGCTTTTTGGATCACGCCAATGGCATCGGCTTCCGACGGGCGCGTATCCGGCACAGACATCGGCATGCACCCCATACCGATAGCGCTTACCACCAAGCCGGAATTGCCGAGCTTACGCGTTTCCATAAGGGTCACCTCGATAACCAAACCGTACTTGGTATCCCTTAGAAGCCGCAAATTGTCAAATTAGGCGCGCCGCGCTCTTCGTATCCGCACGCGCGGCCGATCCGCTTTGCCGGCAGAATCGCCGGAGCGAAATCACCGCGTACGTCGGCAATGGTGTCCGGCAATTTCTCGTCAGCGAAGCATTAATAGGTTTGATTTTCGGGTCGGGCGGCGTTGTGGGGTCGGGTGACTGGGCTTGCGGGGGACGATGGGAAGCCTGGCTTTCGGCGCATGCGGCGGCGGCGTGGCGGTTCAGGGGTAAAATGAAATCTCTCCGGAGCCGCTCAGGTCAATTTTTTCATCGCCTTTTTCCTCGCGTACCGCTGGCATGCCAGTTCTTTCTCCCGTTCCACGCGTGCCAATCCGGCCATCATGCCGGAGGCATGATTCATTAAATCATTTGAGACGACCAATGCCTCGCACGGAGGCGTAGAGGCTGCCCGCGGGCAGCACGCCGCCGACGAGGCGCGGCCAGCAGGCTGGCCGGCTTAGGATGGTCGTGCGCGCGCATGATGATGCCAATGTGGCACAGACATTCCTGTCTGTGTTTGTGGCACGATGGGGCACAGGCAAGAATG
>JAJZGD010000122.1 GCA_021804985.1 Planctomycetota bacterium | reverse complement strand
TTGGAAACGCCTCCGGGCATGGTTTCAGCGTTTCGGCCAAACGCGACCGGTCTATGGAGCGCGACGGGTTTCCGACTTACCTTGCGCCACCCAATTCTGCGGAAGGGGTTGCCATACAGCGCTGATGGGGCATTTTTTTCAGAAATGCTTCCTGCCAAACAGGAGGTGGTTTCATTCGCGAAGGCTGCCAGGCGACAAACGGTACTCCGATTGGCGGTGATGGTACAGCCGCCGTACTGGATATTTGGTTACAGACGACATTGTGTGCAGATCAAAAAACTGACCGACGGTCGCGGCCACCCGTTGAAAATATGGAAAAATGCCACATACTTTCTCCCCAGCTCATGGGCCGAGCCATGGTGTATTAAATTTGGGATACCCTTGACGCACGCGTTCAGTGGTCGAACAACCATCGGCGAATTGCGGGGATATCTGCGGGCTTACGTGTTGGTATCGAGCCGGACCGTGACAATTCCCCTTAATGGCTTGCGGCCGACCACCAAGAAGTTTAACCATGTGCGCCTTCGATTGCTAAGCTGGCCGAGGCCGGGAAAAGGCTACGGCGTATTTGTTGTTGCAGAAGCTGCGGACCGGCAAAGCCCGGCGTCGTCATTAGACGCATGGGCCGACGTGCGGGCGATTCAGCGCGCATACGGTTATCGGCTCTGGCTGTACGATCATGCCGGGCACCGGCTGTTGACCAGCGGCGGCCACAGCGGTCCGAGCTTTCCGGGCATTGCCAGTTTTTACAACTTCTTTCCCTATCCGACGGGCAAAGACGGAAAGCCGCGGATTCGCGATGTGCCCTGCAAGGCGGTGATGCGTTTGCCGTTGCGCGTCGTACGCGTGAACATTCCGTTCGATTTCCGTAAAATTCGGCTGGCCCAAATACTGACACGCCACCGGCCTGCCACCGCGCACTGAAAGCCTGCAATTGGTATCGGCTCCGGCCGGTCAGTTGGGGCCTGTGACAGTTTCTGCCAAAAGGCAAGTTTGGGTAAAATAGTGAGTGACCGGACCACAGGATGTGGTTTGGCAGTGATATCAACTGTTCAAGGAGGAACCATCATGCCGGCAACAACCACCCGTAAAGAGGCTATAGAGAGAATTAGTAAGACGTTTCGCGATGCCTTGGAGCGAATGATTCCGGAGGGTGAAAGTCAACGGTTACCGGGCGATAGCTTTCGGGATTTCGAGTTACAAGCGCAGGCATTCAAGGCGGCGTTGATACCAACACTCTTGGAGGAGCGTGCCCGGTTGACCGATTCGGCAGAGGTGAAGGAGGCGGGTTGTTGTCCACACTGTGGATCACAGCAAACGCGTTGGGCGACAGCCCCTGTTCAGAAAGAGATTAGAGGCCCGGATGGCGTGATGGTACTGACCCGGCAACAGGGTCGCTGCCGGTCATGTGGCCGGTCTTTTTCCCCCTCAGGATCGTGATTGGGGATTGCCGTCGGAGGTTCCGCTGACGCCTTTGGCGGCCGAGCGCGTAGCGCGAGAAGCGACGGATCCGGTGTTTGATGATGCGGCCCGCTCTCTGAATTCAGACTGGCAAACAGAATTGGATGGCAAGCAGGTTCAGCGTTGGTCCCAGCGGATAGGGGATCGTCTGATTGCCGCACGGGCCCAGGAAATACGCTTAGAGCAGCGCGGGGTGCATCCCGAAGGGCCACTTAATGCCCCGGCATTGTTGGTGGTGGGCCTGGATGGAGGGCGGGTGCACACGCGTGACAAGGACCCCCGGACGCAAAGCCGTTGGCGTGAAGATAAAGTGGCCAGCTTCACCAGTTACCTGCCCGGCGATGGCAAAGAACAAAAACCCCAAGCGCTGGTGACCACTTACACCGCCACGATGAAAAACGCCAAAGGATTCGGGCCTATGGTAAAGCTGGAAGGCAATCGCCGCGGACTTTCCCGAGCGGCGGTGGTGCTGAATATAAGTGACGGCGGCAACTGGATTGATCCGTTGGCCAGCCAACTGAAACTGGCTGATCATCGCATCATCGACTATTACCATGCGGTGGAGCATGTTCATACATTGGCGGCGGTGGTGCACGGCAAAGATACTCCGGAATCCAAGGCGCTGGGCGTGGAATTGGAAAGTCTGCTGTGGGAGGGGAAGGTGGATCCGATGATACGGCTGGTTCGACAACGTGTCCGGCCATCGGAAAAGGCGTTGCCGGAGGAAACGGCGGAATCGCCGCAGATTCTCCAGCGTGAGCTGGGATATTTTGAGAAACATCGGGCGCACATGCAGTATGGCGTTTACCGAGCCAAGGGCTGGCCGATTGGCTCAGGTAATACCGAAGCGGGGGTAAAAACATTTAACAAACGCGTCAAAGGCACGGAACAACGCTGGCGGCTGCCGGGCGTGGAGGCCATTCTCGCGTTACGGGCAGCGTGGAAAAGCCAGGACGGCCGCTGGGAAAGGCTCTGGGCCAACCGACCGGCTTACGTTCTGACAAAGGCTAGAAAAAAGGCTGCATAAACTGTCACAGGCCCCCGCCCGGTAAGATCAACATTTTTCACTTGACAAGCGTACTTTTATAGGTTATGCTCCCTCAAGCCTTTGAGCTGTTGGCCGCGCAGGCGGAAAAGCTAAAAAAGTATCGCCGCTGCCATCCTGCGTCCGCTGGCCGAGCTTTGTGGGTTGGGTTTAGGGTTGAGATTGAGCAGGTTTCCCTCAAAACTAGCCCAGTGAAAACTCAATGCTGTGTCGTAGCGGTGCCAGCGGCCCATCGCTTTGTCGGCCTTGTCGTCGGTGTCGATGGTGCCTTGTGTGCGTCGGGATACCTTGGGGGAGCGGCGCCACGTGATGCACCTTTTTTCGTGATACTGACTTAGCGTGCCTGCGGCTGGCCTGCTTGGCGCTGGTGCATTTGGCCTACGGTTTCGGCAGGAGCCGAAGCGATGGGCGTGATGCTGGTTAGTTTCGTGAAGCAATCCGTCGCTTGACTTTTCCGGCTAACGTGGCTGGATGCAAGCGACGGATGAAATGTTTTTCTCTTTTTGGGAGGCTCTTTGTGAGAGCATTTAATAGTTTTGGCTTGGCGCCCGGCATCGCCGCGTCGCTGGTCGCTGCCGCGTGCATCGCGGGGTTGCAAAACGGAAAAGTGTCGGCAAACCTCATCACCAACGGCAACTTTACCGCCAACGCCGTGGATTTCGGATTTCCCGGGCAGCAAGGTTTTTCGGCTGGCCCCACCGGAACCAACCCCGACATCGCCGATTGGTCGTTTGCGCCCATCAACCCACCCGCGAATCTCGGCCTAAACGGCAACACCGTCAGCTATGCCAGCACAGTTACCGCCCCGGTAAGCACGGCGGGCGTGGGTGATTGGGCTTTTATCATCTACAACGGCACTGAGTTGTACCAATCGGTTGCGACAACCGCTGGAGTCCAATACACGTTGGCCTTCGAAGGTGCGGGGGCGAACACTGGTTCGGGTGGATACCAAATGTCGGCCACCGCATACGACGGCTCATTGACGGGCACTGTGGTTGGCAGCCTGACGAAAACCATGAGCAGTTTGGCGTTCAACAGCTACAGCCTCAATTTCACGGCCAAAAGCAGCGCAACCGTGATTGCTTTTGAGAATGTTTCTACCCAGGCGTTCGCCAGGCCAATTGTCGATGTCGCCAATGTCTCCGTGGACCCAACGCCGGAGCCGACGGAGATACTGCCGCTGGCCGCTGGCCTCGCGGCCATTGGCTTGATTAGGGCCCGCCTGCGACGGCGGGGCCATGGGGCGTAATACCAAAAGCTCGCTGTCGAGCATCCTGTTGTATAATGGAGACCGGCGGTTATCGGCCGCCGGTCTCCATATCCTCCGCGTTAGCTTGGGCCATCCCAACTCTGACGCATAAATTTTTGGTAGGGCCATGCGGATTGTTGGGCGATAAATGCCCAATGGATGGCCCCAGCATAGCTTTGAGCGAATCACCCGTGCCGTTGGCAGCAATGCTGTAGATATACATATATAAGATCGCTTCATCAATGCTTTTGGCGCGGCGCAGATACGGCGGAAATATCCGGTATTCGGTCATGCCCTTAACTATGGTGGCGTAATTCTGAAAAAGGAAATATTAAATATTTACATTTAGGCCACGCCGCCGCCTTTACGCCAGCCACAACTTCTGAAGTTATTCCTCATGCCGATTCTCGACAGACTCAGCTGGTATAGGGTCAAGAGGTTGGCAAAAGAGCCTGTCGAGCCGGTTTATCTGCCGGCATCCTCCCCGGAACACAGCAGGATCGAAACCCTCTGGAGAGTTCCCAAGGCGGGCTGATCCAACAATCGCCACTGCGATACCCACGAGGAACTCGCCGACAGAGTGGGCAAGGCACTCCGTTCCTTACTCGACAACCCCGCCATCGCCCCCGCTCGACCTACGGCCAGCCTCCATAGGACAAGGCTTTTGAGAAGTGCTCTTTCCGCGGCGGCTTTGGGGCGCCGGCGCCTGCGACTTAGGGGCGCCGCGCGCGTCGTCGCGGCTCACGGTTTGGCGGCGGCTTTCGGCATGGGCCCTCCCTTTTTGCTTTTCGCAATCAATTCCAGTGGTCGGGCCACAATCGTTTCGATGTCCGCAAGCCGGTCGGCTTGGTCCACCCGCAAATCAAGTTCCATCTCACGGAGTTTAAGTACGGTCTTTTGCGCCATCAGATTGCTGATTAGGCCGCCCGAGCCTTGCATCATCGACACGCGTGAAAAATGCTCCATCTGCCGAATCCTTGGCAACAGACGGCCTGAAAAGAAGGCCAACTGCACGCGATCACTTTGCAGCATCACCAAATCGATGGCCAGCCGGGAGGCCAGTTCCGTTTTGGTTTGTTGCATCCGGCTTTCCGTACGACGCAGATTAAATCTTGCCTCGCGTATCGCGGCGTTGATGGCTTGATACCGCACGATGGGAAACATCACGGCCCCTTCAAAATTTTGCGTTATCCCATCGAGGCTTGTCACAGCGCCCAGATCAAAGTTGGGAATGTATTGCATCATGGCGCGCTGAATCTGAATTTTATTGGCGCGGCGGGTCCAGGCAAATTCATGCAGTTGCGGATTACGCCGGGCGGCCAAGCGTATCAAATGCGCCATGGTCCAGCGTTGCGGCGCGATGGCGGGAAATGCCGCGGGCGCAAGAATGGTTTTCATCGGCGAGCGATTAAGGAGGTTGTTGATGGCAATTTCGCGCCGGGGTAATTCGCGGCGGAGGGCTGCAATATGCAGCTTAAGCAGGGTCACCGCATTAAGGGTTTCGAGATAACCACTGGAACTCTGCCCGCCCGTGGTCAATCGGGTTTGTGCCAAGTTTACCAAAGATACGTCGAGATTCTTCTGCCGCCGGGCGAGGGCCAAAACTGCCCGGGCTGCAATCAGCCGATTCCAGGCTGTCAGTACCGCCTCACGGAGGGCGAATTGCCGCTCACGAAATTGCCACTCCGCGGCGCGGGCCTTTTCCAGCGCAATTTTGGCATCGGCGGCGGGTTTGCTTGGCCAGCGGATATCGCTGCTGCCCATATTGGCAATGCCGACGGAAGAATTGGCGCCGCTATAACTTCCGTTAACAAGACCCAAATTGCCCGAGAGCATCGGGGTGGTCATCTCGGTGCCGGCCTGCGGGATTACTTCAATGGCCGCCCGCCAGCGCCAATATGCACTTTCCACCGCCGGGCTGTTGATCAATGCATAAGTTACCAGTTCGCGTGGGGTGGGCGAGATGGGAAGGGGCGGGGGCGTGTGTTGGGCTGCGGCCAACTTATAGATTTGGCCCTCGCGCGCGGCTGCGGCGCGCAGGCGCCCTTCACCGCGCGGATGCATGGTGCAACCACCGATGGTCAGCGTCATAAGCCCCAACGCCAGGCGCGGCCATCTGCCGCTTGTAGAAATGTTTTTCATTTGGCCCGCCCCTTGTTTCCATCCGTCGCCGGGTTTACCGGGTCCGGGTAATATTGTTTCTGGAGTGCCAGATTCATCACCATGTAATAGATCGCCGGCAGTATCAGTAGTTCCAGGCCGAAACTCGTTATGAGTCCGCCGATCATGGGAACCGCCAGATGCCGCATGATTCCGCCGCCCGTGCCATTGGTCCAAAGCAGCGGTACAAGGCCCACCAGCGCCGCGACGACGGTCATGGTTTGGGGGCGAATGCGGCGCACCGTTCCGGTATACACGCAGCGAAATAGATCGCGCCGAGAGCACAGCGCGTTTTTCCGCAGTGCGTCGCGTACAGCCACATCCAGATACAAAAGCAGCACCAACCCCATCTCCGCGCACAAACCTGAAAGCGCGATGGTGCCCACCCACACCGCCGGCGAGAGTTCATAATGCATCAGATACACCGCCCATAAAGCGCCGATGAGCCCAAACGGAACGGACATCAGTACGCCGAGCACGCGCAGAAAATGCCCGGTCGCCAAGTACAGGAATATGATGATGGTCAGCAGGACCATCGGCACCGCGAGTGTCAGCCGGGCGTTGGCGAGCTGAATCTGGTGATATTGGCCAATCCACTGATAGGTATATCCCGGCGGCAGCGGAACCGTGCGGTTAATCGCATCGGACGCCCGGTGAACATAACCGAGTAGGTTGCGAACACCCGTTGTTATGTTGATATAATTAATCGTTCCCGCATCATAGCTGTCTATCTCTGGAGGCCCTTTTTTATAGGTGATGCGGGCCACCGTTCCCAACGGAATCGTGCCGCCAGAGGGCGTGCGAACGGGCAGCTGGCGCAGCGCCGCCGGTCGCTGCCGCACATCCCGGAAATACCGCAGGTTTATAGGGAAGCGCTGAAGCCCCAGCACCATCGTATCAACATTTTCACCTCCGATGCCCATGGAAATCACACGTTGAATGGCGGCCACCGTTAATCCATATTCCGCGGCAATCTTCCGCCGAATTTGGATATTGAGGTAATACCCGCCGAGGGTTTGATTGGCGATCGCGCTGGTGGTTCCGCGAACGTGAGAAATAGCGGCGGCGATTTGATTCGAGAGCGTGCCGAGCACCTTGAGGTTGGGGCCGGCGACGCGCACGCCGATGAGCGTTTTGCTTCCGGTGTTGACCATATTGGTTCGATTTTCGACGGGCTGCGTCCAATAGGCGGGCAGGCCCGGTATAGCCAGCGCCTGATTCATGCCGGGATGATGCCTGCCGCGATCGCCGGTCCAGCCGTTAAGCAATTCATGATGATCAATGGGTCGCTGCGATGGCCAGAAGGAATGCGCAAATGGCCACGCGAGCCAATGGGGCCACGAATCATAAAAGCGGGCAATGCGGATGGTGGGCCATTGCTTGACGGGTTTAAGCCGCACGATGGTGTCCACCATATTAAGCGGTGCGTCATCGGTAGCAGTGTTGGCACGCCCCATCTGCCCGAAAACCGACCGGACCTCCGGAAAGCTTTTAATAATTTTGTCTGTCCGCTGAAGTATTAATTTCGCCTGCGTCACGCTGATGCCGGGGTAAGTGGTCGGCATGTATTCCAGATCACCTTCGTTGAGCGCTGGCGTAAATTGGGTCCCGAGCTGTGTCAACGGAATCCATACCGACAGCACCGCCAACAACGCCAGCGGGACGAGCAGCCATCGCAGCGCCATCGCAGCATTAAAAATGGGAGTGAAAATTGTCTGCAGCAGCCGACTCATGGGATTGCGTGATTCATCGACAATTTTCTGCGGCAGCACCATCAGCAAACTCAGCACGGCCCAGCTGATGCCGATTGCCAGTGAATATCGGGATAATGTCGGTGTTAGGGCCGCGAGATGCATCAGCAGGATGGCTGGCACCACCACGATGATGACGGAAAGCATGACCTGCAGCCACACAGGCATCTTTTTAGAAAATAGTTTCGGGCTGACAAAGTAAATCATCAACACCGGCACCAAGGTGATGGAAAGAATTGCCGCCGACGCCATGGCAAATGTTTTGGTTAGCGCCAGCGGACTGAACATTTTTCCGCTTTCTCCCGGCAGCATGAAGATCGGCAGGAAACTGACGGTAATGATCAGCAGACTGAAAAATATGCTTGGGCCCACTTCGCTGGCGGCCTGGAGAATAATATCCGGGCGCGGGCGCGGTGCAGCGCCCCCGGTACAGCGCCGATCTTCTTCATTCAGATGCTGGTGCGCGTTTTCAATCATCACAATGGCGCTATCCACCACCACACCGATGGCGATGGCAATGCCGCTGAGGCTCATGATGTTGGCGCTTACGCCGAGCAGATAAAGAACGGCGAGGCTCATAACCATGCTGGCGGGAATAACGATAATAGCCACGAGGCTGCTGCGCCCGTGCAGCAAAAACAGCATGCAGACCAGCGCCACGACGATCATTTCTTCCGTCAGCGTATCGGAAAGCGTGTGAATGGAACGATTGATTAAATTGTCGCGGTTGTAGCCGGTGCGGAAGAGTACGCCGGGCGGCAGGCTTTTGGCGATGGCCGCCATTTTCTTTTTCACGCGCCGGATCACGCGATACGTGTCGCCGTGGTAACGGACAACCACGATGCCGCCAACGGCCTCACCCCGTCCGTCGTATTCGCAGATGCCCTGCCTCTGCTCGCCGGCAATTTGCAGATGGGCAACATCCTTCAGGTATATTGGGGTGCCCCGTTTTCCATGCCCCACCACCACGTTGCCGAGATCGCCAAGGCCTGTGAGGTAAGCGGGACTTGTGACCATGTATTGGAATTCGCCGATTTCGGTGACGCCGCCGCCTACATCGTTATTGGCGGCGCGAATGTCGGAGGCGAGTTTGGTGAGTCGCAGGTGATAGGCCCGCATTTTTACCGGACTGAGCACCACCTGATACTGCTGAACAAAGCCGCCGAGGGGGGCAACTTCTGCGACGCCGGGAACCGCTTCCAATTGGAAGCGAACAAACCAATCCTGCAATGCCCGAATTTGCCCGAGATCGAGATTTGCCGCGACCAGCGGCTTGCCGGAGAGGGGGGATTTTCCGGGATGGGTAAATCCACGAACTAAGACAACCTTTGCCGCGTGGGCCGAACGTCCCTTGATCGCGCCTGCATCTTCGCTGCGGTGCGCATACCATTTGCCCGTCACAAGATCATGCCAGATTCCGCTCGGATGATGGCGGCAATACCAACCCGGAAACAGCACGTACTGGTAGGCCCATCCCACGCCCGTGGCGTCCGGCCCTAATTCCGGATGAACATTTTTGGGCAGCAGGCTTTTGGCATAATTCAGATATTCCAGAACGCGGCTGCGGGCCCAATAAAGATTCGTGCCCGATTTGAACACGATATGAATGAGCGAATAATCGAACATGCTTTCGCCGCGGATCGCCACCACGTTCGGCACGGATATCAGAGCGGTCTCCAGCGGGTAAGTAACCTGCTTTTGAACTACCCCGGGCGCCTGCCCCATGTAGTTGGTTAAGACGAGAACCTGAACATCTGATAAATCCGGCACCGCATCAAGCTTGCTGTGAATGGCGGCCCAGCCCGCCATCAGAAACGCCGCAATCGCGAGCAGCAATACCAATCCGCGATTGGCAACCGATAGTGCAATTATTTTCCGAATCATCTGCGTATACGCCCAGGAGCCTGTCCAAGTAATCGCCGGGTTGCGACGGCGTGATTTTTGGCACCCATCAAGCAGCGGCGACGATGGCGTACCTGACACGGAGGGTACACCGAGGAGCCGCGCCGCAGAGGGGGGACAAAAAGCACGCCGCCCCGCGGGGTGGGGCTGAAATGCCCCGCCTGCTTTGTTGTCGGATCTCGCTGACTCGTTATTCAGAGTCGGCTCGATCCTCCAATGCATTCAGGCGCCGCGCATTCGGCACA
>JAJZGD010000121.1 GCA_021804985.1 Planctomycetota bacterium | reverse complement strand
GAGCAGATAAAGGATATTGTCATCGGGATTATTTACGAGGACGGTATCAAAAAATCAGCCGCCTGAAAATCTTCTGTCCACAACATTTGACAGTAGCTCGCGCAATCCTCTTCATAACCACTCTCACCGGCGTGGGCTGGATGGCAAACCTTTCACTGCTGCAATGATTCGAGCAACCACCCCATGGCAATCACGCTCGGCCTGGTGCGGCCAAACACGAATCACCGTCCAACCGTCTCCCCGCAACTTGTTGAAGTTGGCCACGTCGCGACGGCGATTGCCATCGATCTTCATCCGCCAGAACGATGTCAGGTTTTCACGCCAGAGCGGTAATCGCCATCCATGCCAGAAATCGCCTTCGATAAGGACGACCACCCTCTGGCGCGGGAAGACGATGTCCGGCCTTCCCGCCAGGCCCGCAACATGCTTTCGGAACCGCAAGCCTCGTTGATGCAGCTCCCCTCTGATCACCCACTCGAGGGAGGTATCCCGTCCTTTGATCCGGGACATGCAGTAACTTCGCTGCGCCTTCGAGAGGTTGTCGGCCATTTCATGAACCCGGATCGTACCTGCTAAACGCCCTCGCGGTCTCCCGCTGGTCGTTTGGCAAGTGTAATGCCGGTGGCGGCGCGGGTGTTTGATCGCTGAAATCCTGTGGCGTCCTCGGGCAGATCATGTGGAAGTCACATTTTGCGCACTTTTCGGCGTGCGGCCGCATCGGGAAATCGGCTTTGAGGATGCCTTGTACGGCCCACTCCACATTGGCCATTGCGTCTGCGATGGCCGCCTGACCGATGGGAACGTCCACACGCTGGTTGTCCTTTAGGAGGTGAACACTACCGGTGCCAGCGTTCTGGCCGAGCACCTGGTCGGCTGCTCGGGCGTACAACTGAACTTGCAGCGCCAGCCCGGTCCAGTCCAACGTAGGGTTGGCCGCAGGATCGTCGCCGCCCTCCATTGTCTTGAAGTCGATAATCTCCGCCCCGACGACGTTTCGCTGCGCGTCCTCGCGCAACAAGAGGTCGATTGCCCCCGTTATAACGCAGTTCGCCGCTGAAATCTCGAACGTCGCTTCAACCTGGCGCTCCCGCACGAAGTCCGCACCATAGGAATGGACATAATCCTTAGCGATTCCCACAGCTCCGTCACGCGCACGCTCGTAGGCGCCGGGATGGTTGGCGGGATCACGGCTTTTGGGGACATGCTTCAGGTGAAATGTGTCCTGAACCGCCTGCTCAGCCTGGGCTTCGGTTGGAACTGCATTCGGGAACCGCTCATGGAGTTTCTGGATTGATGTATGCACCGTACGACCGTAGCCGAACAAGTCCGGCACAGCGGGACTTAGGCCGAAGCGTTCGCGGAACTGGTAGCTCTTCGGACAGTGAAGGTAATATCGAATCTCGCTGAAACTCGTCGGATAGTCCGTTTCCTCGATTCGTCGGCGCTGCAGCGCCTGCTCAAGGCCAGCTGGCATGCCCGCTGGGTCTTTTGTGACGGCGGCATGGGTTGCGAGGTGGAGGGCGAACGGCGACGGCTTCGCTGACTGTTTCGCATTCGGCAAATCGGCAGCTCCGGACACGTATAGATACCGCTCCGCACGAGTGACCGCCGTATAGAACAACCGCGTCTCTTCCTCCGGCGTGCTCTGGTAGGCTCCACGTGTCAACGCTGGCCCCAAGACGCTCGCCGGGAGCCAACCGGAATATTTGCTTCTGTGTTTGGGGAAGCGGTGCGATTCGACGTCGACCACGAACACGCAGGGGAACTCCAAACCCTTCGTCTTGTGGACCGTGGCGACCGCCACCGCATCTGGGCGCTGAATGAGGTCGTCGGTTGATACATCATACCCCGTCTCTGCGGCGTTGGAGAGGAAGTTCAGCAGTTCCGAAAACCGCGATCGGGAATCGACGCTCATGTACACGGTTTCAGTATCCAGAATCATCCGGCTGAACAGGCCAATATCTCTCATGACGTCGCTGGCGAAATCAGTCCGCGCGATGTTGAACGCCTCTAGCAGGTCATAGACAAGTTGCTGTGGGTACAGACGAATGCGCGTGGAGCCATGTGGGCGATGGATTTTTTGGCCCCAGCCGGTGAGAACGCGAACCAATGCGTCGAAATCGCCATCGCGGAAGGCGGGAAGGACGACCCTGTTGAAGTGCTGTTGTACCGTGTTGCGGTCGGGGGATGCATTGCGCAGGAGCTCGAACGTGCTGCGAAGTGCGGCGACCTGCGGTCGGTCAAAGGGGCCGCCGCCGGCCTCGAGGCTGAATGGAATGCCCAACGCCACCAACGCGTCGGTAAATGCGACATGGCGCGCCACGCCATTCTGCTCAGGCTGACGCGTCGACCGCATCAAGACGGCGAAGTCGGCGGGCGTAAGCCCCCGAACCGTTCCGTCCGGCTCTTCATACGCGGTCCCCAAGAGTGCCCGGACGCGCGACGCGACCCATTCGGCTTCAGTTCTGCGAGTGTTGAACCAGAGTACGCGGAAGTCTTGCGGCATGCGATTGCTCGCAGCGGCGGGATTCTTCGCCATCCTGCTGGGGCCAAGCTGCGCCGCGACGAACGCATCGGACGCCTGCACGATGGGCACGGTGCTTCGGAAGTTCTGGGCCACGGTGTGAATGGTGCACTCCGGATAGCGCTGCCGGAACTGCAGGATGTTACTTACATCCGCTCCTCGCCAGGCATAGATTGATTGGTCGTCGTCGCCGACGACAAAAAGTGTCTGCGACCGTTGATGGAGCAGGCGGATTAACTCCTCCTGGCATGGGTTCACGTCCTGATACTCGTCGCACATTAGATGGCGCAGTCGCGCGACTGCGGCGAGTGCGCCGAGCTCGCCTGCTCGCAGTGCATCCACGACATTTCGGATCATGAGCGAGAAGTCCAGGTATTGGTCGTCGCGCAGGCCGTCGCGCAACCGGACGAGGAGATTGCCCATATCCGCGTCGGCCGCGACCACGGCGTTCAGGTCGACCAGTTCATCGTTGGCCGTTTTCCATGCGTCCGACGCTTTCATAATCGTGTCGAAGTAACTGCCCGGTTTCGTTGGCGTCGCGCCTCTGGCACGAGCGCGAAACGGCTTAAGTCCCAGGGGGCCGTATCGCGAGATTAGGTAGAGCTTGAGGCGGTTCTCATCCAACACGTCGAACTGCCGATATGTGGCGTCCATGTCGCCCAGGACGCGTTGACAGTATGCGTGGATCGTGCCGATGTACATGGCCCCCATGACTGTCGGGTCCATCCCAGCGGTCTGGAGCGCCTGCGACACCCGGCGTTTGATCGACTCTGCCGCTTTTTCGGTGAAAGTGAATGCGACGATGGAGTCCGGTGGGTTGCGCTCCGCCAATAGTCGCGCAATGCGATACGCAAGCGTTCTGGATTTTCCCGAGCCTGCACAGGCAAGGGTCAGCACCTCCTTCGCGGGGTCCAACGCCGCAGCCTGCTGCTCCGCCGTCAGGTTCTGCTGGATGATCTGGGTAACGTCACACATGTGGGGAACCCCCGGTTAGTTGGTCGCCGTTCGATCTGAATTCGCCGTTAACGTAACCATTTGACTGAAAATGCCGCCTAATCTGACTTGCGTGGGCCCTCACGAAGGTCGGTGGGAATGCGTTTCCAATCATCAGCGCCACCGCGAACTTTCCGCGATCCAGCGAAAACTGGTAATTGGGCGGGAAGCTCTGAAGCAAGGCAGCTTCCCGAAGGGTGATGGCGCGGTTCTGCGTCGGGTGCAGAAACCGGCCCTTCGACGGGTTCACGCACCCGCCCGTGATCGTCGGGGCGACATCGTCCCAAGCCATGCGACCATAGACGTCCTTGAATCCGTTGCATCGCTTGTGACATTCGAGCTGTCCCCGCCTGCCGAGCGCGCTGCGACTACCCCCATCCTTGGGGATGAGGGCGATCATCTTGGTGATCCTTTCGCTACGGTACTCCATCGGATCATGAAGCGGATCATCGCTTGCCGACGGCTTGGGTAGAACACCGATGGTGTCGCGTACCGACCTGCGCAGCTTCCTGTCCTCAGCCGGGGCGTAATCGATGGGGCCGATTCTACTGGCGATGAACACCATTCGCCGGCGGCGCTGCGGTACGCCAAAGTCCGCTGCGTTGAAGATCATCGGCCGTCCGACGTAACCCAAGTCTCGAAGGCGTTTCCGGACCTGGTTAAAGCGGTAGTCCCGCATGAGGCGTGGTACGTTTTCAATTAGAACCACCTTGGGTTTCAGGCCTTCAACGAACCGCAGGTAGTCAAAGACCAAGTCTTTGCTGTGCTTGTCGCGCACGCGTTTGTTGCCGTTGAGCCGTCGCATTGCGGAGAAGGCCTGGCAGGGAGGGCAGCCAGCCAACACGTCCAGTTCGCCCTTACGCAGGCCATGCCTCTTCATCACCATGCGGGGCGTGATCTGTCGGATGTCCTGATCCCAGACGGTCACTTCATCGTGATTGGCGCGGAATGTCTTCACCGCAAGCGGGTCCACCTCGACGCCAGCGATCACGTCGAAGCCAGCGTCCTTGAGACCTTGCGTCGTTCCGCCGCATCCGCAGAACATGTCAACCGCTTTGGGTTTGGACTTTGCCATTCCGATTATCCCACCCGATCAACGTTGCCATCGAGGCCAAGCTTTTTTTTAAGCGCCACATGTTCGCTCATGAGTTCGGCGAGCACTTCGTTCTTCTGCTGAATTTTGGCCTCGGCGGTGGCGAGTTTTTCAGCATCGCCTGCAGTGGGTCGTGCGGCGGTGGCCATGCGATTGAAAACAACAGACCCCTGTTCAAAAAGCTTCTTCTGCCACTCATAGAACATGCCGGGCGTAATGCCACGTTTATGGCACACATCGGAGACATTGACCTTTTCGAGCAATGCCTCCCGCAGAATGGCCATCTTTTCATCCCCGGTGTAGTTGCGACGCGGCGGCTTACTGGAAATAAACGGACTCCTACAAAGCGGCACCATTTCATCCCTTATGCCGAAAGCCCGTTTCGACTGAAGCAACACATCAGCGGCAGTGCCGCAGATAGTATTATAACCGCTACCCCGTATGGCGAACTGAGAGGAACGTTGCCTGGAGGGTTCCAGGCGAGTCATCTCAACCAGAATGCCGCCTTTGAATTCGACCTGGCTGGTAGCGAGGTTATTCCCCAAGAAGAAGGCCTTACTATAGGCATGCGGGGGAATGCCGTCGGAGAGCCCGGCACTCCGCATTACACTTTCCATCAATCGCTGGAGCAATTCTGGAACGAGTATAGACGTGGCGGCGATTTGTTTCAGTTGAGGCCGACGAATGCGGAATATGGCTATGCGCTTCAGGAAGCATTGCAGGCGGCAGGCTACTCACCGTCGTGGACTACCGACCTTGCAGCCCAAGTAGCCGCGCAGCGATCTGCGTACGGATTGGGCGAATTTGGCCCAGTCTAGTGTCCCTAGCGCTTCTTTACATTTGACGACCTTGGCCAAAATTGTATCTGCATCTTTAGCCCATGCGAATATCTTCGGATTGGCGTTGTGGGCCGCGAGGTATTCCTCAATTGCCTTGATCAGGGCCGGCACGCTGGTAAAGACCCCGCGTCGAATGGCCTTATCGGTAATATTACGGCACCACCGTTCGACCATATTGAGCCAAGAGGAACCCGTGGGAATAAAATGCAGGTGAAACCGAGGATGACGTTTAAGCCAGCTTTTTACCAAGGGACTTTTGTGGGTGCAGTAGTTGTCCACAATCAGATGTAAGTCCAGCTCCGGAGGGGTGCTTTGGTCAATAGTTCCCAAGAATCGTACAAACTCCCTGGAACGATGTCGCGGCAGGCATTGGCCTACCACTTTGCCGTCGAGCATGTTCAGGGCCGCGAAAAGTGTGGTCGTGCCATGGCGTTTATAGTCATGAGTCATCGTGCCGCAACGGCCCTTCTTCATGGGCAAGCCGGGTTGCGTGCGATCCAAGGCCTGAATTTGGCTCTTTTCATCCACGCACAGCACCAGAGCCTTATCCGGGGGGTTCATATAAAGGCCTACTACCTCACGCAGCTTCGCTACGAAATGTTTGTCATTGGAGAGCTTGAAGCTTTCGACCCGGTGTGGCTGGAGTTGGTGGAGCTTCCAGATGCGCTGCACAGCCATTCGCGAAAGCCCCTGGGCCTTAGCCATGCTGCGAACGCTCCAATGCGTTTGGCCTTCGGGCCGGCTGTGGAGCGTGGCTTCCACCACGGCTTTTACTTTATCCGGTGACAACGCCTTCTTGCGGCCCGGCCGGGGCGCATCTTTCATAATGCCGGGAACGCCCAGAAGACCGAACCGCTTACGCCACAGCAAAACGGTAGGGCGACTGATACCCAGGGTCTTGGCAATGGCGCTGTTGGCTTTCCCCTGGGAGGCCAGCAGTACCAACTTGGCTCGCAAGGCTATCTTCTGCGGAGTTTTGCCGTTGGACTTCAGGTATTCCAGGCGCCGCCGCTCGCCAAGATCGAGAACCAGTGATTGCGCTGCATGATTTGACATGGCCAAATCATAACTCGATCAAATCCGATACGTCAAGCTATTTACGGGACAATACAGTCGCGCCCCCTGCGCCACGGCGCAACCGCTCGCCCTTCAACCGCGCCAGGGCGCCTTCGGGGGCGGTCGCCTCATTGGTCTCGTGCGATGACGGCACTATAATGATGCCTCGGTCAATTACTGCGGTTGAAGGAGTCGATTTATGCACAGGACATTCTCCAAGGGGGCCATCGTCGCACCGCTGGCATTGCTGCTTTTATTGGTCGGCGGGTGTGCACAAACACCCGTTGCCAAGCCCATCGAACGCACGGGGCTGGTAACCATGGGTGCAGCGCCGATCACGCTGCTGGGCAAAGGGGTCCATGTGGGCGAAGCCGCCCCGGCATTCAAAGCGGTGGCCAACAACATGACGGTTTTCCACTTCACGCCCGGTGATGGCAAAGTTTGGATTCTCTCGTCGGTGCCGTCGCTGGATACGCCGGTGTGCAGCCTCGAGACGCGGCATTTCAATGAGGTGGCCTCGAAGATGGGCGCGGATGTGGGAATTATCACCATCAGCATGGACCTTCCGTTTGCGCAAAAGCAATGGTGCGGCGCCAAAGGGATCAAGCACATTAAGACCGTCTCCGACTATAGGTTTCATTCATTTGCCAAAGCGTATGGCGTGCTGATGAAGCAGAATGGGCTGCTCGCGAGGCAGGTAGTGGTGGTCGGCAAAACCGGAACAATTGTTTACATGCAGCTGGTTTCCAATATTGCTCATCAACCCGACTATGCGCTGGTGCTCGCGGCCGCCCGAAAAGCAGCGGCAGCCCCGTGATGGCGCCGCTGACCGTGGTGGCCAAGCCATGTTTTGGTGCGTGAACGAAAACGGAGAGAGTGGGATTCGAACCCACGTCGCACTTGCGCACGAACCGGTTTTCGAAACCGGCGCCTTCAGCCGCTCAGCCATCTCTCCAGGGCGGTAAACCATCATCAACGGGCAGTGGGGTAAGGTCAAGACCTTTGCACCATGCATGGCGACGTGGGCACGGAAGGACCCGCCAGGGGCCAGTCTGCCTCAGCCCCGCGGGGCTTCAGCGGAAGGCCAGCGACGAACGAATCGGCAGATGGTTTGCCACGCAGCCCCGGCCATGCCGGGTAAGACATCGTCAGGCCTCGGCCTCATTGATTTCCGCTGGCTCAGGCAGAGGCGCAGGATTAAAGGCTGCAGCGCTGCCCGCAACCACCTGCAATTTTTGTGTGTGCTCCATTAAAAATTCAATTTTGGGTGTAAAAGCCATGCCAGCGGCAGCCCGCTCGAGGGTACGCCTGGCCCATGGTACATAAGTGCGGCGCGATACGTGCGTAATCACCACCAATTCGTTTTGTAGCGATGGCAGCGCCTGAAGGAAATCATTGAGATGCAGGTGCCGCCCGACCGACGCACGGCGACGATGGCTGGCTTCAAAAAAAGTGCACTCGGTGAGTAACACCCGCGCTTCACGCACATCCGGATGCGCCAACGTCTCGGCCATGGCGGTATCACCGGTGTACGCCATGATCGGGATATCCAAGGTGTAGGTAATTTTTTCGCCGCGGGCCTTCATGTCCCGGAGCACATGCCCCGGCAATTGCTGCGCGGCAAGTTCCGGTTTTAGCTTTTCACGCCGGTCAATAAGTGTGTAACCCAGCGATTCCACGGTATGGAAGGTAGGAAATGCCCGAACCACCAAGCCCTTTCGCAATTCAAATTCCTCACCGCTGCTTAGGGGAATCAGCCGATGTGCGATGGCCTTTCCCTCGAGCCGACCGAAAGCATCGATCATTGCAGCAACGGCATCGGCAATGGGGCGGGGGCAGATAACCGTTCCGGGGCACATGCCTTGGAAAAATCGCTGGGAGAGGTAATAGGGCAAGCCTGCGGCATGATCCATATGGCCGTGGGTGAGCAGACAAAAGTCGCTCGTGAGCACCGGGCGGGGGCATTTGCCAATATCAAAAACCACATTGAGTTCCGGGGCCTGGATGACGGTTTCTTCGCCCGCCACGCTATAACCAAGAATGTGGGAATAGGCGGTTTTCAAACATGCGAGTGCGGGCAGCAAGGGAGTTTGCCCCGCGTCGCGGTCACCGGTGAGATTTCGTGGTGCCGCTTCAGCTTTGGCGTTCGGCAGGTTGGAATTTATTTTCTCATCTGTCATGGTTCCTATTACAACGCCATGGGCCGCCGCTGTCGACATTGCGCCCATCGGCAACTCGTCCGCTGCTAATGCCGCGCGGACGGTCGATCCCGGGGCGAATAGGTTCCGCGAAGATTCCGCCCCGGCAGCGTAGAATGTTGCTGAATTTGTGCGATGGAGTTCCATTATGGGCGGCAAGGTGGCGCAAGTATTTGTTGACACGCTTGCGAAAGCGGGCGTTCGTCGCGTTTACGGTGTGGTGGGCGATTCGCTCAATGGCATTACCGAATCCATTCGAAAATCCAAAACGATGAAATGGGTGCATGTGCGCCATGAAGAGGCCGCCGCATTTGCCGCTGGCGCCGAAGCTCACCTGACCGGCTGTCTTGCCGTATGTGCCGGCAGTTGCGGTCCGGGCAATCTGCATCTGATCAATGGGCTTTTTGATTGCCATCGATCCCGGGTTCCCGTCTTGGCCATTGCCGCACAGATACCGAGCAGCGAACTTGGCAGCAACTATTTTCAGGAAACCCACCCGGAAGGGCTGTTTAAGGACTGCAGCCACTTTTGTCAGCTGGTATCACAAGCCGATCAGATACCACGGCTGTTGGAGATCGCAATTCGGACGGCCATAAGCCGCCATGGGGTAGCGGTGATCGTGATTCCCGGCGATATCGCCAATCTGCCTGGCAATGCAGCGAACGTGGAAATCGGGCTGCCGGAAAAATCGATTCTAACGCCTGACAGCGACGCCTTGCAGCGCGCGGCAGATATCCTCAATAGCGCCGGAAAAGTGGCCATTCTTGGCGGTGCGGGCTGCCGGGGAGCGCACGACGAATTGACGGCGACCGCGCATCGGCTGGCAGCACCGATTATTCATGCGCTGCGCGGGAAGGAATTTATTGAATTTAATAATCCCTATGATGTCGGCATGACGGGACTGCTGGGGTTTTCCTCCGGCTACCGCGCGATGATGAACTGCGATGCCTTGTTTATGCTCGGCACCGACTTTCCGTATCCCGCATTTTTCCCCAGAGATGCCCGGATCATTCAGGTGGATCGCCTCGGCGAACAGCTTGGACGGCGGACGCCCATTGAGTTGGGCCTGGTGGGGGATGTGCACGACACGCTTGAAGCACTGCTGCCTCGCCTCCGCGAGAAAGCCGACCGTTCGTATTTAAATCTCTGCTTGGATCATTATCGCAAAGCCCGCAA